>CAMJWL010000006.1 GCA_946409405.1 uncultured Bacteroidales bacterium | reverse complement strand
ATTGAAAAAAATGCCGTTAGTATTTTAAACCTTTTATAAATAGCAAGGTCTTACTTCCTAAACGGCATTTTTATCCCGATTATTCATAGATAAAAATATGGACAAAAGCATATTGTACAGGTTTGCAGGAATTGGTCTTGGCGACATCGGCAAGGCAAATTTTATGAACCGTATCGACACCAAGTTTCCACTGAGGACGGATGTGCTTTTTGAGGAAATCTTGCCGAGCATCGTTGACGACTACTACATCGTGGAAATCAACGGGTTGAGGTATATGGAGTACGAAACCGTATATTTCGACACGCCGGACAACACGTTTTTCACCGCCCACCAAAACGGCAAAAAAGACCGTTACAAGGTGCGCAAGCGTACATACGTGGACACCGGCAACAGGTTCCTTGAAATAAAACACAAGAACAATAAGGGCAAGACCAAGAAAAAGCGCATCGAAATCACATCGAGTCTCAGCGAAATCGTCCCCGAAGAATACGACTTCCTCGCGGAGCATATTCCAGAAAGCATCAGCCCCGCGTCGCTCAAAGCAGTGATACAAAACCACTTCCACCGTATCACACTTGTACGCAAGGATATGGGCGAGCGTTGCACGATAGACTGCGAACTGGGTTTCAAGACCCCCGACGATTCCAGCACCGAGACCGACGGCTTCTCGATGGTGGAACTCAAACACGAGGCGGGAGCACCCAAGTCGCCGCTCCAAAAAGTGCTTGCACGCAACGGCATCAAGCAGGCGTCATTCTCCAAATACTGCATTGGCAGGGTTTTGGCGTTGCAGCCGGTGAAGTACAATCTATTCAAGGAGCGCATCCGCACCATCCAGAAACGGCTCGAAGGCTGTTTTATGCCGGAGGAGTTGAGCAAAAGAATTTTCAACAATTAAAACACATAATCAATCAAAATGGAATTATTGGATATTTTGCAAGAGACGACTTCCGCCACGAGTCTGGAAGACGTCAAGATTTTCAACCTGAGTCTCATCGACTTTTGGGATTTCGGCAAGTTGCTTTTCAGGCTTGTATTCACAGTGGGAGTGTTGTACGTGCTCATCAGGTGCATCTACGACAAGGGCTCCACGGGCAGGCACGAGTTCATCTTCACCTATTTCGCGCTTGGAGTCTCGATATTCCTGTTGTGCTTCCTCTTGGAGGACGTGAAATTGGAACTCGGATTTGCGCTCGGCCTCTTTGCGGTGTTCGGCATCCTGAAATACCGCACCGACCCAATTCCAATCCGTGAGATGACCTACCTCTTTGTGGTAATTGGCATCGCGGTAGTCAACGCATTGGCAAACAAGAAGGTAAGTTTCGCAGAATTGTTCCTCACCAACGGCGCAATCTTGCTGTGCGTCTGGATGTTGGAGAATTGGCTCTTCAAAAACGAGGGTCATATCGACATCATCTACGAACGCATCGAGAAAATCCGCACCGAAGACCGTCCCGCACTCATTGCCGACGTGGAGAAGCGCACAGGATTGAAAGTGAAGCGCGTGGATTTCACCCGCATCGACTTCCTCAAAGACGTTGCCTACCTCCGTGTATATTACGTGAAGGAAAAACGCGACGAAGCCACAGCCGCTATTGACGCAAAGACAGACACCAAAACCACGGCGAAGGAGGACGACAAGAAATGAGAACAGCACTCGCATTATTGTTGCTGTTAACGTTTACGTTAACGACAATCTCAGCATCGGCGCAGGAAACCGAATCGCGCTCGCATCTCTATCTTGGCGCGGGCATCGAGAAGGAGTTTAGCAAAAAACTCTCCGCCGAACTCGACTTCCAAGGTCGTTTTGGTCTGACGAAGACATACCAAGACTTCCTCATCACTCCAAAAATCGAATACAGCCCCCTCAAATTCGTTGCCGTCGGTGCGGAATACCGTGCCACGCTCAGCCACGAAGACGGCGAGGACAGCGAATGGTCGGGACGTTTTGGCACGTGGGTAAAAGCCAAATGGTCGCCCTCAATCTTCAAACTCGAAGCAAGGCTCAAATATTGCAACTACTCCGAGGACGTTGCAGACCGCGACGGCAACTACGCCAACAAGCAGTATCTGCGCACCAAACTACTCGGCAGCGTCAAAATCAAGAGCATCAAACTCACGCCATACATCAGTTACGAATGGTTTTACGAACTCAATCGCAACCTCGTTGACAAAGACCGCGTAATCATCGGCGCGAAGAAGAAACTCAACAAGCGCAATTCGATAGCCTTAGAATATATGTTTGAAGAGAAGTTCAATCGTGGGAAGGGCAAGAAGGAATTCAACAACCACATATTCTCGTTGAATTACCAATACACCTTCCCGTACAAACCCAAGGAATCGGCAGAATGATGTACAATAAACACATCCATACTAACGATTAAAACTGTATTATTATGAAATGTATCGCTATTGACAACGATGCAAAGGCTCTCGAACAGATATGCGCCTACATCGAAAAGACCCCAAGCCTGCAACTTGTGGCTAAGTTCGACGACGCTGATAACGCGCGGGCTTACTTGACGAGCGACAAGAACCAAGTTGACGTGGTTTTTGTGGACACCGATACCAACAACATCGGTGGCATCGACCTCGTTAAGTCGCTAATTGAGCCGCCGTTGGTGGTTTTCGTCTCCAACACTACCGACGCTGCATACGACGCGCTCAAACTCGGCGCGGTCGATTACCTGCGCAAGCCTTTTTCCTTTGACGACTTCAATCTCGCCATCAAGCGCGTAGAAAAGGCATACGAGCAACGCCGCAACGAAATGTTGCAACAGACGCGCTCATCTACGTTTGAAGGCAACGGACGATTTATCTTCATCAAGAGCGAGTACAAGGTGGTGCGCATCAATCTCGACGAAATCAAGTATGTGGAGTCTATGCGCGAGTACGTGAGGTTCCACCTCAGCGACGGTCGCCCGATTATGAGCCTCCTGACCATCAAGGCTGTGGAAAACTACCTGCCCAAAGAGAAGTTTATGCGCGTGCATCGTTCCTACATCGTCAACCTCGACAAGATAGACGTCATCGAGCGCACCCGCATCGTCTTCGATAACGATACATTCATCCCCATCAGCGAACAGTACAAAGACCGCTTCCAAGCGTATTTGGACAAGAATTTCGCACAATAGGTTTTTATAAACTACGAAAACCACGAAAAACACGAAATATATAGCAATATTTTTTTTTCGTGTTTTTCGTAGTTATTTATTTCCTTCCCATCTTAAACAAAAATTCTTTTTCTTCTTTTGTCAATGACTGATACCCCGACTGCGAGATTTTGTCGAGAATTTCGTCCATACGGCGTTGGTTTTCGGCGGAGGTGCGGTTGAAGTCAGAATTTGACGTGCTGTGGTTGGTATCGTTATACACAACGCGCATTTTGCGTTTTTTGCCAGATTGGTTGGCGGAGGGCAATAGGGTTACAATCTTGTCCATCAGGTTGTTGAAACCTTTGGTGAGGTCTTTGCCGTTGCTGTATTGCCAAGCGAACAACGCGCCGAATATTGCGCCGCCGAGGTGTGCTATGTGTCCGCCGGAATTATCGCCGGTGATTTGAAGCACGTCGAATACAACGTACAAGATGCCGAGCCATTTGAGGGTCATCGGTATGATGCCAAAAATACGGATTTCCATATTTGGGCGCATCACGCATATTGCAATCACAATGGCAGTTACAGCCGCCGACGCGCCTACGCAGGACGCGCCTTCCACCACGTTGCTGAATACCGGGAATATGTTGTAACTCAATATAAACAACAATGCGCCGCTCAGTCCGCCGAGGATGTAAGTGCCGACGAGTTGCTTGTTGTTGAATACCATCAGAAATATTTGACCCATAAAATACAGCCAAAGCATATTGCCGAGCAGGTGCCAAAATCCAAAATGCGTGAACATATATGTGATTGGCGTCCAAAACCTCCACAACAACTTTCCAGGTGCAGCGGGCAGGGCGAGGATGTTGTTGCCAACACTTTCCGCAAGTCCTATATATCCAAATAGAAACGTAAATATCCCGGCTATGCTAATCAACAGATATACAGCCACATTGATTACCAAAAGCCTATTGACCATCGATGATTTGAAAAAAGTCTTAATGTCCATATTTCGTTAGTTCATAATTCACAATTCATAATTGCCATCTTGCAGATGCCAATCATATTGATTTGCAAATTTACAAACTCTTTTCTAAAACGCCAAATTTTTTGAAATATAGGGGCTTTTGTTCAAAAATGTGCCTTTTTTAGTGAGATTTTTGAGCAAAAGCCCACAACTTTTGATTTTTTTGATTATCTTTGCCCTCAAAATACTAACGATATGGGTAGAGAAAAATTGATAGGTAGACAGCGTGAAATTGCGGAACTCCAACGTAGTTTTGAGTCGGAGCGGTCGGAGTTTGTAATCGTGTATGGACGCCGCCGCGTGGGCAAGACTTTTCTTGTGGACAATTTTTTTGATTACGACTACGACTTTTCATACGTGGGCGGTCATCGGATGTCTAAGCCCAAGCAACTCCGTTATTTTGCCAAGGCGTTGAAAAAATATGCCCGTATGCCCCTCCAACCAAAATTTTCTGATTGGGACGATGCCTTCGAGGCGTTGGAGGAGTATTTGGAATCGTTGCCACAGGAAAAACGGAAGGTGATTTTCATCGACGAAATGCCGTGGATTGATACGCCGCAGTCGGAATTTGTGGACGCTCTCGAAATGTTTTGGAATGGATGGGCAGCGCGTCGCCGCGACATTATGTTTGTAGCAAGCGGCTCTTCTACGTCGTGGATGGTGGATAAGTTGGTGGAAAACCAAGGCGGACTTCACGGGCGCATCACCAACAATATTTATGTCCGTCCGTTTTCGCTGCGGGAGGTGGAGCAATATATGCTGAGCCGTGGCGCACAATGGGATTGTTATCAACTACTCCAAACATATATGGTAATCGGCGGAATACCGTTTTATTATAGTCTCTTGAATGTAAAGGAGAGCCTTGTGCAGAATATCGACCGATTGTTTTTCCGCACAAACGGCGAATTGCGGAACGAATTTGAGGAACTTTTTAGCGCGTTGTTTGCCAATACCGACAATTACACCAATGTAGTTAGGGCGTTGAACAATGTGCGCCAAGGGATGACGCGGGAGGAAATTGCCAAAACTACGGGCATTGACCCATCGATGATTTCTAAAATTCTTAAAAACCTCGAACGTTGCGATTTCATAATCCGCTATTCGCAGTTTGGCAACAAGACTAAGGGCGACATTTACCGTTTGACCGACTTCTATACGCTATTTTATTATCGATTTGTAAGCGGTGTTAATAGTCAGGACGAAGAATGGTGGAGTCACAACTATTCGTCGCGTTCGGTGGAGGTGTGGCAGGGCTTGTCGTTTGAATTGCTGTGCCTTGCCCATTTGAAGCAAATCAAACAGAAGTTGGGCATTTCGGGCATTCCAACCTCGGCGTCGTCTTGGCGGTATGTGCCTACCAAACGCAGTCTGTCCGGCGACCAAAACCTCAAAGGCACTCAGATTGACCTTTTGATAGACCGTGGCGACAGGGTGATTAACATTTGCGAAATGAAATTCTCTGTCAACAAATACCGCATCACCGATGATTATGAGGCTACGCTCCGCAACCGTATGGAAGTGTTCAAGGAGCGCACCAAAACCACCAAGCCACTCGTCTGCACTTTTGTAACTACGCACGGTGTAATAGACGGTCTGCACAAAAGCATCGTCAACAGCGAAGTAACGATGGACGACCTGTTTTTATAAAATATGTGGGCTTTTGTTCCAAAATGTGCACTTTTTAGTGAGATTTTGGAACGAAAGCCCACAACTTTTGTTTTTTTATTCCCTCCTTCTCCTTCCGTACTCCCAACACAGCAGCACCACCAATCCCACCAACATTCCTCCTAAATGTGCGAAGTGTGCGATATTGTCGCCGGAGAAATCCTTGATGCCGAAGAAGAGTTCCGCAACGCCGTAGAGCAACACGAAATATTTTGCGGGGATGCCAATCGGGATGAATAGCAATTGCAACTTCAAATTCGGGAACATCAGTCCGAATGCGAGCAACAGTCCAAACACTGCGCCCGACGCGCCCACCATCGACTGATTGTACAAAGCCGCCTGAATCTTGGGCAGTTCCTGTTCCATAGAATCCATAATTTGTTCGTTGGTGTAGAAGCCGGTGCGCCAACGGTCGGCGAGTTCGGCTACTACGGCGTCGTTGATGACGTCGGTAGAATTGCCGAGAGCCACAAGCGCATCAGGCGACGGCGCGGCGTAGAATGCCGCCACAGCATCGGTGTAAGGCATTATTTGGAAGTGCCAAACGAGCATATTGATGATGCCCGCGCCAACGCCCGTCACCAAATAATAAAACACAAACCGTTTTGTCCCCCACACGCTTTCTATCATACTGCCAAACTGCGTGAGCGCAAACATATTGAAGAATATGTGCATAAAGCCCGCGTGGACAAACATATAAGTTATAAACTGCAACGGCTTGAAATATTGCGACTTAATATAGTACAGCGAAAGGGCGTGGTCGATGTCGAACCCTGTCATTTGCACTAAGTAGCCCAATATGAAAACCGCTATGTTGGCAAGGAGTATCGCTTTGACTCCGTTGGTGATTGGTGGCATTTAATTGTCTGTTTTTCAAATTATTAAATCAGTTGAACATCCTCTCCAAATCGTCGGGGCGGAGGACAATGGTGGTCTTGCGTCCGTCGGGCGAAAATTCGGGTTGTTGTGTGGCGAGAAGGTCGTCCTTCAACGTCTGCATTTCCTCAGTCGAGAGCGACCTGCCGCCCATTACTGCCTCGCTCCTTGCCGCAGAACGTGCGAGAATGTCCTTCATCGACGAAGATATGTTGCCGTGTTCGTCGCGGTAACTGTCTATCACCTTGATTAATACGTCTATCGCCTTGTTTTGCTCCAAAAACGGCGGTATGCCGCGCAATGTTGCCGTGGCGGTGGGCGAGGGGAAGTCGATGTCGAAACCGACGCTCATCAGTTCGTCGCGGATGTCGTAAGCCATTGCGAGCGACGTGGCGTCGAGGTCGAGGGGTTGAGGGTACAACAATTGCTGCGTGGCGTCCGCGTTGGATGCAATCTGGCGCAGATATTTTTCGTACAGGATACGCAGGTGTGCCCGGTATTGGTCTATAAGCATAATGCCGTTGTCGTGGAGCGCGGCGATGTATTTGTTGCCAATCTGCATCAACGGTGTCGGCGCGGCGGCGGGCTTGATGTCGTCCGTAGAGCCGTTGAGAGCCGATTCGTAGAGCGTCTGCCAATTGTCGGTGCTGCGGCGTAGTGGTTGATAATCAGATTGTTTGTAATTGTAACTACCCTTGCTGCGACTTCCTCCGCCGTCGCTGAAACTCTGCGGCTTTTCCGTCGAGACAAAGGGATTGTAATCCGGGTCGTAACTTATCTGCGGCTCTTCGGGCAGCGGACTGTCGGAGCGGAAATAAGGGATGTCGTTAATTGCCTGATTGTCAAAATCTATCGCTGGTGTAACGTCGCTCTTGCTCAGAGTCTCCTTGATGCCCGCCTGCAACAACCTAAAAATGTCGGAGGCGTTCTCAAAATTGATTTCGGTCTTGGCGGGATGCACATTGACATCTATCGTGTGCGGATCAACCTCCATATACAGAAAGTATGGCGGAATGCAGTCGGGCAAGGTCAATTTGTCATACGCCAACGCCACCGCCTTATGAAAATACGAATTTTTCATATAACGGTTGTTGACGAAGAAAAACTGTTTGTCGGTCTTGCGCTTGGATGGCGACGGCTTGCCGCAAAATCCCGTTATCTTCACGATGGACGTGTCTATCTCCACGGGGATGAGCGTGGAATTGAGGTTCTTGCCAAAAACACCCAAAATTCTCTGTTTCAGGTTGGTTTTGGGCAGGGAGTAGATGATATTGTCGTTGTGATGCAGCGCAAATTCTATCATCGGGTGAGTCAGCACAATACGCTGAAACTCAGTGATTATGTGTTGGAGTTCGGTGCTGTTGCTTTTGAGAAATTTGCGACGCGCTGGTACGTTGAAGAATAGCGACTTTATCGCAAAATTTGTCCCCTGAGGTGTGCTTACAGGGGTTTGACTGATGAATTTGGAACCGTTGATGATTACGTCCGTACCAATTGCATCGTCGGCACGGCGGGTTTTCAGTTCCACTTCCGCAACGGCTGCAATGGATGCCAACGCCTCGCCACGGAAGCCTTTCGTATATATGCAAAACAGGTCTTCTGCCTTGGTGAGTTTGCTCGTGGCGTGCCTCTCAAAACTCATCCTCGCGTCCGTAACGCTCATACCGCAGCCGTTGTCAATCACTTGGATGAGGGTGCGCCCCGCGTCCTTGATATTGACGGTGATTTTGCTCGCGCCGGCATCCACGGAATTTTCCACCAACTCTTTTAGCACCGAGGCGGGGCGTTGTATCACCTCGCCGGCGGCTATTTGGTTGGCGAGCGCGTCGGGCATTAGTTTGATGACGTCGGACATTTTTGGCAGTTATAATCTTAATTAAAAACCGAAAAGGCTTGCGATGTACTCCGATACTGAATCGCTGTGTTTGATTATTGTGTATATGAGTATGGCAATGGCGAGATTCCTGAATGTGAGAAGGCCTTTGGCTCCTGCGCCTACTCTGCCCGTCTCCTCGTGCTTGCGCTCCAACTTCCGCGTGAAAGTCCCTTTTTTGAGGTAACGGGTGCGCTCGCCGTTTTCGTCGGTCTCCTCGCCGTACATCTCGGCGCGGATTTCGGCACGACGCTGCGCGATGCGGTCTTTCACCTCATCGTAGAAAAGCGGCTGGTACTCAAACTCGTGTATTTCAGTTTTTGGAAAAAAAATCAATCCCATTTGCTGCGTATTTATATTTTTATTATCTTCGCAAAGGTAAAAATAATTATCGAATCCACGTAAAAAAAATATGTTAACTTTTGATAATAATCCGGCGATATTGCAGTTTAATATACTACAACGCTATCCGGAGGTGATAGATTTTGTAACTACGCGGCAACATCCCGACGGCAGCGGCGCGGATTTCAATATCGGCTACAAGGGCGGCTCGCACGACGATTGCGTCAATAATAGGCTCGCGCTCTGCAACGCTGTCGGCTTGGGGCCTGAATGGATGGTTTTTCAGAATCAGGTGCACGGCTGCAACGTCCATATTGTACGCAAGGGCGACAAGGCGTGGGGTTTTTATGACAAGGAATCCGCCGTTCAGGACAATGATGTGCTTGTTACCAACGAGCCAAACACTTGCCTCATAACACGTTCCGCCGATTGTATCCCGGTGTTGTTGTATTCGCCCGACACCAAATCCTGCGCGGCGGTACATTCGGGTAGGGAAGGCACTTACCTTGGCGCGGCTGTCGAGGGTGCAAAGGCTTTGAAGGCTAATTTCGATGCCGATTACGCCCAAATGATTGCCTGCATAGGCCCTGGCATTTGCAAGGATTGTTATGAGGTGGATGGTAATTGCGCCGCCAAGTTTATGGAGGACAACCGTTTCCCGTCCGACACCTACACCGTCAAGGGCGACAAGGTCTATCTCGACCTCAAACGGATGATATTTTATGATTTGTTAACACTTGGACTTGTTGCAACTAACATCGAAATTAGCGATATTTGTACCAAATGTGCCAACGACAAATTCTATTCGGCGCGCTCTGGCGATACGCAGCGGTTTTGCGCGGGAATTTGCATTAGGGATTATTAGTAATTAACTGTAAATAAACACAATAATGGAAAATACAAACAAGGATGACAAAAAAGACAGCATCCGCATCAAGAAAAAACACGTGAAAATCGCCTTGGCTGTATTGGCTGTGGCGGTGTTGCTTTTTGTGTTTTGGGCAGTAATGGAAAAAAATGCAGCGGAGAGTCAGCGGCAATCGGCTGAAATGGCTATGGCTTCTGCCAACAATGCCCGCGGACACCACAAGCACGGCAAACACGCCCGCGAATACGAGGTCAAATTCCTTGATTCTATGGATGTTAACAAGGTGCGTATGGTTCGCGCAGGTGGCAACAATGGCGATGGCAACCGTCATTGGGCTGGTAACGGTGCGCCAAATCCCAATGCTGGCAATCCCCCCGAGCCTTCCGCCGTCAACAACCGTATGGGCGCGGCTTATAGGCTTGGAATGGCTTTTGCTTCTGTTGATGACGACGCAGCCGCACAGCGCGAAAGGTTGTTGGGTATGGTGGTGCCCTCGGTGGAAAGGAACAACGCCGACAGTTTGGAGCAATTTTTCTACGACTGTGTTTCCCGCGCCGAATCCGACGGCGAGAATGGCATCGCGGCTTTGATGATGTCGGGATATTATTTTGGAAGTCTTAGCACTGTGCTCGAATATGTTGACGAGGAAACCCAACTGCCCGACGAAAAGACCCTTGCAGCCGGCATCAAAAAGATGGACAATCTCCGCGAATACCTCAACAACGCCATCACCGCCGAGAAGGAAGTGAAGATTGCAATGACCATCCAACGCCTCGAAGTTGCCGCCGACTCCGTGCAGGCCACATATTATAATTGTCAGGCAGACTACGGCGAAAACGGCCCCAAGTACGACAAACTCCTGTCCTCTATCAAGACGGTAGAAGACGTATTTAAATGATTAACAACTAAATATTTAACAACGATTTTTGAAATGAATTTGTATTTGTTTCATTCGTAGAGACGCGATTAATCGCGTCTCTACAATATATTCGTATTAATTCGTTTCATTTGTTGTTAAAAAACTAAAACATAACCGCTTATGGCAGAAGATATTAAAAATACTAAAACGTTGGAGCGTTACAATCGCAGGACGCTCACGCGGATTTTGGGCGAGTTGTTCAAAAACAACCCCCTGCACGACTACACCCGCGACGAAATCATCGAAACCCTCGAAATACGCGACGCGGCGTCCACGCAGATTCTCGACCTCGTGATTGACGACCTCATCGGCACTCATCGCATTGCAAAGGGCGAGGGCGACACATACCACACCGTTGTCAATACGGGCGTTATAATGGGCACTCTCGACCTCAGCAAGAAGGGTCTCGCCTTTGTGTTGCCCGACGACAGCGACATTGAGGTTGCCATCTCCAACGAAAACCTCCATAACGCGCTGCACGGCGACAGGGTGGAAGTGTCGCTATTTGCGCACACCCAAAACGGCACTCAGGAGGGCGAAATCATCCGCATCGTCAAACGTGCGCGCACCACTTTTGTTGGCACGGTGGAGAAGAGCCGCAATTTCTCTTTCCTCGTCCCCAACCATAAGACGATGCCCTACGACATTTTTATCCCGACGAGCAAATTGATGAAGGCTCAGCCCGGCGACAAGGCTGTTGCCCGCATCACAGAGTGGCCCGAAGGCGCAAAGAATCCCATCGGCGAAATCATCGAAGTCCTGGGCGCAACAGGCGACCACGAAACCGAGATTCACGCCATCCTCGCCGAGTACGGGTTGCCTTACGCTTTCCCGAAGGACGTGGAGGAGGAGGCCAACAATCTCGTAGCCGGCATTACTGACGAGGAGATTGCCTCGCGCCGCGATGTGAGGGACGTTACTACTTTTACCATCGACCCCGCCGACGCAAAGGATTTCGACGACGCCATCTCTATCCGTTGGCTCGACAATGGCAACTACGAAATTGGCGTCCACATCGCCGACGTTTCGCATTACATTGAAGAAGGTTCAAGGCTCGACGAAGAGGCTTTGGCGCGTGGCACAAGCGTCTATCTCGTTGATAGGGTAGTGCCAATGTTGCCCGAGGCTCTCTGCAACAATATTTGCTCCTTGCGTCAGGACGAGGACAAACTCACTTTCTCCGCCATCTTTGAACTCGACGAAAACGCCCACGTAGTCAACGAATGGTTTGGCAAGACCGTCATCCGAAGCAACCGCCGTTTCTGTTACGAGGAGGCACAGGCAATCATCGAAGGCAACGACGGCGACCTCAAAGACGAAATCCTCAAATGTTGGGATCTCGCCAAAAAACTCCGCGACGAGCGTTTTCGCAATGGTTCTATTTCATTCGAGACCGCCGAAATCAAATTTGAAATCGACGAGAAGGGCAAGCCTATCCGCGTGTATTTCAAGGAGTCGAAGGAGGCCAACTGGCTCGTGGAGGAGTTTATGCTCCTTGCCAACAAGCGCGTCGCCACATTTATCGGTCAACAGAAGGACAAGAGCCACCCGCCAAAGACTTTCGTGTATCGTATCCACGACGAACCCGATTTGGAAAAACTCAATTCGTTCCAGAGGTTCATCGGCAAGTTTGGTTACGCCATCAATATGAACAACGAGGATCTCATCGCGCAGTCTCTCAACGAGGTTCTCGCCAAGGTGAAGGGCAAGGCTGAACAGGACGCCGTGTCGATGCTTGCCGTCAGGAGTATGGCAAAGGCGATATATTCCACCAACAACATCGGACACTATGGTCTTGCGTTTCCGTATTACACGCACTTCACGTCGCCGATACGCCGCTATCCCGATTTGATGGTTCACAGGTTGCTGTTCAGGTACTTGAACGGCGGCAAATCTGCCAACAAGTCCGAGTACGAAAAACTTTGCAAGCATTGCAGCGAGCGCGAATACCTTGCTGTTCAGGCAGAACGCGCCTCCGACAAGTACAAGGAGGTAGAGTATATGCGCGACCATCTCGGCGAGACTTTTGATGCCATCATCTCCGGCATCACCGAATGGGGCGTATATGCCGAACTCGAAGAAAACAAGATTGAGGGTATGATTCCGATGCGCGACCTCGACGACGATTTCTATCAGTTTGACGAGGAAAACTATTGTCTTGTTGGTCATTACACTCACAAGAAGTACCAACTCGGCGACCGTCTCCAAATCAAAATCGCCCGCGCCAACCTCGAACGCAAGCAACTCGACTTCGTGCTTGCCACGTCCGACAAGTACATCGAGACCGACCCCGACAAGGCGGACGCCCAAAACGGCGGCAACCGCTCCGGCAGTTCCAAAAAGCCGAAAAAGCCCAAAGAACTCCGCACCAAGCCCAAAAAATCCGGCGGCAAACGCTCTGGCAAGTCCAAGGGCAAGAAGCACTAATTGTAGTGGAGTGCGGACGTCTCGTCCGCTAATCACAGAATAAGAGATTTTCGTCCAAATGTGGGTAAAAAACCGAGATTTGGACAAAAATCTCTTGTTTTTTGTCCAAATGTGGCAAAAAAAGTGAGATTTGGACGAAAATCTCTTTTATTCAAACAAATCGTCAAGTGTCGCTTGATATTGAACCTCCTCTGAATAGGCGTTTGATTTGAGACCGTAAGAAGTAATCCACGTGGGAATTAGCCCACAATTGGTACCGCTTTCGCGTTTGAAAGTGTCGATGCGGTTGCGCATATCGAGGTCGTCTTGTTTTGATATGGAGTATTCAACGTTTGAAAATTTGATTTCGCAGATGTGAATGAGTTCGTCGGCGCGTTCTATTATCATATCTACCTGCGCTCCGGGAGTGCCTATGCTTCGCCACGAATAATATTCTACGGCTACTCTGTTGAGCCCCAATGCTTTGCGAATTTGCGGAATGTGACATAGACACAGCCGTTCAAAAGCAAGTCCGTACCAATTGCTTGTTTGTGTCGTGGTTGCCCTGTCTTGCCAAAATGTTGAGTTTGTTGGCTTGTCGGCAAAGGTGAGATGAAACAGCGTAAACAAATCCGTAACCTGATAGTAGGCGTCGCGTTTTTTGATTTTGCCACGCGATTTGCCATAAAAACAGCGTATTACGTCACTATATTGCAAATTGTCAAGCATTTTCGACAAGTCTCCATTGCGGGTTAGTTCAGTTGCCTTAGAAATTTCTGTTTTTGAAAGCCCGCTTTTGGTTTTGGCAAGTTTCTCGATAATCTTGATGTATGGGGCGGGGTTTTTGAACAATGAATTGTAAAGTTGCTGATATTCACGCCTTAATTCGCCATTCTTAGAGAAATAAAGGCGGTCGATATTTGCGGCAAGCGTTTCTGTATTGTCAAGAAGACTAAGATAATAAGGTATGCCGCCAAAAATCATATATGCCTCGGCTATGGTTTTCCTGTTCCAATGAAACTTGTTGGTTTTCAGATAGTTTTCGGTTTCGCCAAGTGTGAATTGCCTCAAATAGATTTCGCCGGTTGTCCTATTGTGCAAGCCACCGTGATTGTCGATTATGTTTGACACTATCCACGATGTTGCCGAACCGCAGACTATCAGCAAAATGTCTTTCCGCAGTGCCACAAAACTGTTCCAAAAATATCCAAATGCTTTTACAAAGTCCATTCGCGGTGTGTCGAAGCACGGAATTTCATCGAGAAAGATGATTTTTTTGTTAGTATTGTCTTGGTTCTCAACAATTTCAGCCAACATATCGAATGCATCGTACCAAGAGTTTGGCTTTGGCTTCTCGCATCCATATTTTTTCAGAGAGTTGTAAAAACTCGACATTTGGTCGTCCTTGTCGCCGTCAATGATTCCTGATGCAAAAAATGTGAGTTGATTCTCAAAAAAACTTGTGACCAAAAAAGTCTTGCCCACCCTGCGTCTGCCGTAGATGGTTATGAACTCGGATTTCTTTGATTTGCAAAGTTTTTCGAGCCTTTTGATTTCGTCTTTTCTGCCGATAATGTTCTCTTTCATAGTGCTTTTGTTTTGCCGCAAAGTTAGAAAACATTATTCAATCCACCAAATTATAATCCGCTATATCTGTATTTTTTTTGCAGATATAGCGGATTATAGCGTTATATTCCGCTATATCTGTATTTTTTTTGCAGATATAGCGGATTATAATTGTTATTCCTCCGTCACTTTCAGCCCCATAACGCGGAAGCAGTTTTCACAGTCGCCCTCGATGAAATCGACGGTCTTGATGCCTTTGGGGAGAGGCTCGAAGGTGAGGTGGCAATGTCCAACTTCGCCAAATGGCACTTGTGTGAAGTTGTCGGTGCTGATGTTGCTTTTTGTCATCTTGCTGATGCACTTGCCGCCCAAGAAAAGTCCCGTCTCCTTGACTACCTTGTAGCCGCCGCTGAATGGGTATGTGCAGTTGAGTACCACTGAATCCTTGTAAATCTCCACCTTGTCGATAAGGAACGTATTGTTGATGTCTGCGAAATCGGGGGTTGTGATGATGGTAGCACCATTTTCTGTCTTAAATTCAGGCGCAGCAAATCCGTCGTGTTCTTTCATCAATTTGATGATTTTGCCCATATCGACGCCTTCAAAAATGTCCTCGATTTTGCCGTCGGGATTCACAACATAGAATGTAGGGGTTGCAGAAATTTTGTTGATTGCAAAAAGACCGTATCTGCCGTCGCGGTCGTTGAAGAGCGTATGGAGAGGCTTTTCTTCCGCCACCATCTGCGCAAATTGACCTTCTGTATCGGCGGTGATGGTGATGATTGCAAAATCCTTGCCGATTCCCCTCTCGTAAAAATACTTCACCGATGCATCAAACATTCTGCACGGGCCGCAGTAGTACGAACTGAAATCGAGCAACAGCCATTTGCCCTTGAAGTCGGCGAGGTGGTGCACTTTGCCGTCGATGTCATAGAGGTCGTAGTCGTTGATTTCGTCGCCGACGGCGGGAGCCTTGGCGTAGAGTGCGAGATTGAGTGCCTTGCCAATCTTGGATTTTTTGTACTCGTCGGGCATCTTGTTGTAGAGGGCTTCCACCTTGTCGTAATACTTGTAGTCCTTGCCCTCGTAGTTGATTGTGCCACTGTTTCTGCCCAATTCTTCAAGCCAATACTCGTCGATTGGGAGTGTTTCCATCAAAGCGAATTGCTTTTCTGAAATCTTGTCGTAGATTTCGTCCTGCAAGTTGTAGAGTTTCATTTGCGATTCGCGGGAGGATACTGTGTCGGAGGAGAGTCGCAGTTCGTCAATTTGCTTATTCAAATCCTTGACCGCATCGTTCATCTTGTTGACGAAAGCCTGTTTCGGGTGCTTGCTGTCGATTGTCCAAGTGCTTGGATAGATGCCTTTGCCCGAGACCTTCGTGGTGTAGCCGTCTGCCACAAGGATTTTGCCTGTGTATGCAAGAGCCTGTCCCTTGTCGGTGATTTTTTGAAGGAAAATCGTGAACGACGTGTTGTCGGTGATGGAGTCGCATTTGATGGTGAACTTGCGGTCGGTGGTCTTGGACGAATCGGTGTAGATTCCCTGTCCGCCCTGACCTTCAACGCGACTGACGTCGATTCTGCAATTCTCTGGAATGTCCGTGAGGTTTACCTCGATTGCTGTCTCGCCCTTCTGTTGGCAAGATACCGCCGCCGTGATGATGAGTGCGGCAAGATAGAATTTGAGTTTCATTTTGTTGTGTTTTTTATGTTTATAATTAATTGTTACTCCTTGATTACTCTTTCTATTGGATCAAAGAGTGATTGATTGGCGCGGAGTTCGCTGACGCTGAGGTTGTGGCGGATTTTGCTGTCCCAATTGGCTCTCCAAAGGTCGTATTCGGGATCTTCGGATTCGATGTAGGAGAATGTGGTAACGTCCGGCGGCAGCGGCTCAAATACCAACAAGAAGGCAATGAAATCGCCCGAATATCCGTTGACCCAAAAAGTGTGTCCCAACGGATAGCCCCATAAGTCTTTGATTTTGTATTGGTTGCCACGGTTGTCGAGCAGAAAAGTCTTGTCGTGCACGCCGTAATATTCGCGCATCCAATTGTGTTCGTGTGCAACGGCAAGATACGTGGCTTCGGGCGTTGTCCAAATTGCCAAAGTGCCTTCTTTGACGGGTTTGATGAGGTGTGCGTCGGTATAGTTTGCCCAAGTTGTGTGTTCGTGTATTTTGTAGTTGTTTTCGGCTTCGGTGAGCCTTGCTTTTTTGATTGGCGGGACGTTGTCGTATGAGTTGTTGCTTGCCGACTGCATCAGATGAATGACAGGTTCTCCTAACATTCCCCATTCGGGAACGCCGAAGATTGAGATTTCCTTGGTGGTTTCAGGGAGTTTTGGAAAGTAGATTTTGAAGTCCAACGGCGTGCCTTTGGGTGCTTTGACTCCGATGTGCTTGCTCGTGCACTCGGGCGCGGTGCGTCGGGCGCGGTATTGTATGCCTGTTGCCCAATCCACGATTGCCGTCTCCTCCGACGCCACCCAAAGGTTGGTTACGATGTCCGACGGCATTGTGAAGTAGCAATGCAGCACCGTCTCGTCGTTCTCATCGGTGAGCATCCAATAGAGGAGCGAGTAATTTTTGGGCGGGATGTTGTTGTTGGGGAAAATTGCGTTGAAGTCGGTCGCAACCGGTGCTTGCACCCAACACGTGTCCTTGACCCAATTGTGTTCAGAGGTCGGCCAAACGATTGAGGTCAGTTTGGTCTTCTTGTCAGTGGACGGTGTGGGTGTATGCACGGGGCAGCATTGGCTCTTCGCCAAAATTCTCACCCTTAGGCTGCCGTCCATCTTGCCGTAGCCCACAACGACTACATCGTCGTCCTGCGCCTTCACGCTTAACGCCATCAGCATCAGGAGGCAAATTGTCAAGATTCGTTTCATATAAGTAGAATTTAATGGTTATTGAGATATGAGATTTTTCAGTTTGTCTATAAATCGGTTACTGTATTCATATTGCCGTAAGTGATTTTTCGGGCGAAATTTTTGTAACAGTCTGATTCGTCGGCGATTCCGGCGGGCGAGTGCGAGCAATACAGCATTATCTTGCTGTCGCCTACTTTTTCTGCCGTCCATAGGTAGCCGTCGCCGTTGGTCTCGTCGTCGATGCAGAAGAAAAACTTCTCCGCCGAATAGTTCAAGAAATAACCCTCTGTGTCGTCGGGATAGTCGCTCGCGGCAAGTACCAGGCGTCCAAAGAGGTTGAGGTCGTCGTTGTCCTCAAAAACATATACCGCCTCGTCGGTTTCGCAGTCAAACACCTTCTTTTCCGCGCCTTGCATCTTCGCCAACGAGGCTATCAGTTCGTCCATCTTGGCTGGCGATGTGCCGGGTTTGCGGTCGGCTTTTGGGGGCGCGGCGGGTTCGGTTTTTGGCGTTTGTTCACGTTTTTTCGAAGTGTTAACCACTATTTGCTGCGGTTGCTCCACCTCGTTAGCGATGTATGGAGAGCGTTTCGGTGAATACGTCTCCGATTCGGCAACTGATGCTATCGGCTGTGCGGCGTCGTTGCCCATTGCCATCATCAATGCCCCGATGCCAACAATCAGCGCAATACCTGCCGCCGCCGCCACCCAACGCCAGATCTTAATGGTCTTGGGTGCGGATTCCGCGTCAATTTTTGCCAACACGCCGTCCACGAAGTCGTCCGGCACATCGTCCGGCGGCCTTGCATCCTCCTTGCGCCGCAACGCCTCGCGGAGGTCGGTATCTGAGAGTCTGTTTTTCATAATTTGCTCCTGCTTTTGCTATATAGACAACAGTAGTTGAAAAATATTACACGTTTTTGGGAAAAATTTTTGATTTTTTTTCAAAAAAATGATAATTTGAGAATTTTGTAAGGGAGATATGAGAATTTACAAGATACTACACAGAATCGCGAAAAATATTTTGAAATCTTTTTTAGGGAGTTCCTGTTCCATCTTTTGAATGGCGGTGAATAATTTTTTGCGGATGCGGAGTAGCCTGACGGTCAGGGTGTTGGGTTCGGCATCCATAATGAACGAGATTTCGCGCATTGGCTTGTCCTCATAATAATAAAGGTGGACGAGCATCCTCTCGTCGGGCGTGAGGATGTCAAGTGCTTTTTCCATCAGCAAGATGCGCTCCTCGCGTCCCGTGGATAGTTCGCGGTCATCAATGTCAGCGGTGTTGTCAAGGGAAGTGTCTTCGATGTTAACGAAATGATGTTGCTTGCGCCGGAGATGTGTGATGGATTCGTTGTAGGCGATGCGGGCGAGCCACGAGCCAAAATTTGCCCGATGTTCGTATGTTTCAATATTGTTGAAAGCCTTTACAAAAACGTTTTGCGCCAAATCCTCCGCGTCGGCGCGGCTGATTACCATCCGTGCCACGAATGCGATGATGATTTTGGAATATTTGCGGACAATATATGCATATTCCGTCGCGGCGGCACGTCGGTCGCCACGTCGGATATATGCCGTTATCCTCTCGATGATTTTTTGCTCGTCGATGTCCGTTGTGTGTTCCATATTATTGAAATCGACAGCGAACTTACAAATTTTTTGTAAGATTAGTGTTATAGTTGGTGTCTTTTAACATTTTTTCGGACATAAATTTCTCGAAATTTACATTTTTTCGGACTTATTCGTTTTGAAAATTAACATTATTTAACTTTTACCTCAAAATCCCCGCCTCAATATGCCATACAGCCGATTTTGTTATAAAAAACTATAATAAATTACTGTAAAAATCTATCAAAAATATATTATTTTGTAAAATAATTACAGAATAATTTGCAAAAATCATATAATGTTTATATCTTTGTATTGTTAAAAGTTTTCAAGGAAACTTTTAATGATACGTTTTTTGAATGATTAGATAGACAAGTGATAGATGCAACGTAAGGCAGGGGAGTCTGCCGGTTGCGACTCCGGCGGATAAAGTCGTCGGACAGGTTCTTGGAAATGCGGCATCAAGTGCCGGAAGATTGGCCCGCCGCATTTTCCATCTGCGAAGTCGAAATCTCTTACGCTTCGGCTCCGCAGATGTGACAATCTGAACATCCTTTTTTAATCCTTCTTTTTTCAAGGTCCCGGTGAGGCTCCGGCAGGAAGCCCGAGCCCCGGACCTTATTTTTTTGCCCATCTGTAAATGATTGATTATCAAACCAGAAAAATTTTTTTTGAAAAAAAGTGGTAAAAAGTGGTAAAAAGTGGTGGCGTATTCCAAAAATTGTTTGTAATTTTGGAGCAATTTAAAATGAACTATTATGTGCGTTTTTACCGGAGATTTTCTAATTAAACTTGACGCAAAGGGGCGTTTCCTTTTCCCGTCGGCTTTCGTAGAGCAGATGGGCAGCGACGGTTTGCGTTCATTCGTGGTCAAGAAGGACATCTTCGAAAAATGCCTGACTATCTACACATCAACGAGTTGGCAGGAGAGGGTGGATGTCGTCAAATCGCGGCTCAACCCTTTCAACCGCCAGCACAATGTGTTCCTGCGCGAGTTTTTCAAGGACACGGCGGAGGTGACGCTCGATTCCACCAACAGGTTCCAAGTTCCGAAACGCCTGTTGACGGATTCGGGGCTCAAAGACGACATCTTCATCATCGGCCTCGACGACAAGATTGAGGTTTGGGATGCCGACACCTACAACGCCGCACGTCCCTCTGCGGACGACTTTGCAAGTATGGCGCAGGAGTTTCTTGGCAACCTGAGTGTTTAACCCTTTAAATGCACCTTTGGAGAGATGGACGTTTTTTATCATAAGCCTGTGATGCTCAATGAGTGCATCGAAGCCTTGGACATCAAACCGTCGGGAGTCTATGTGGACGTTACCTTTGGCGGCGGCGGCCATTCGCGAGCCATATTGTCGCGTCTCGACGACGACGGAATGCTGTATGTGTTTGACCAAGACGCCGATGCCATCGACAACGTGCCTGACGACCCGAGGATACATTTTTTCAGGAGCAATTTCAGGTACTTCGCACAGTTTCTGCGTCTTGCCGGATGCCCCAAGGTGGACGGCGTGTTGGCGGATCTCGGAGTGTCGAGCCACCATTTTGACGATGCGCAGAGGGGGTTTTCGTTCAGGTTTGACGTTCCCCTCGATATGAGGATGAACCAGCAGGCGAAATTTTCGGCGCGGGAGTTGGTCAATACTTACAGCGCGGAGCAGTTGAGCAAGATATTCCGCGACTACGGCGAGATAAAAAACGCTTGGCGGCTCGCTCAGGACATTGTGGCTTACCGTACCAACAAACCTATCGTGACAGTAGGCGAGTTGATGGAGGCAGCCTCAAAGTGCATTCCCAAGTACAACGACAATAAGTACCTCGCCACGATGTTTCAGGCGATTAGGATAGAGGTCAACGACGAGATAAGCGTCTTGGAGGAGTTCTTGGCAAGTACGCCCAAGGCATTGAAGCCGGGCGGACGACTTGTGGTGATGACCTACCATTCGCTCGAAGACCGTCCCACCAAAAACTACTTGAAGGCGGGCAACTTCGAGGGGCGCGAACACAAAGACCCATACGGCAATGTCATCGCCCCGTTTACGGCGGTCAACCGCAAGGTGATAACGCCGTCGGACGAGGAACTTGAAGAAAACCCGCGCTCGCGCAGCGCAAAACTCAGGGTGGCGGAACGCACGATTTACAATTACGATTGATAAGGAAAGACACTTTTATATATAGGCAACGGTTTGTTTAAATAGTTAAATACTCAAAAAGATGATGGGCAGGGAGAATTTTTATGACGATGACGTGGACACAATGACGGAAGAAACCGAAGACATGGCTCTCAATCCTGATTACGACCGTGTGTCGGGCAGTGGCGAGATGCCTTCGTTGGACGATTTCTTGGGTGTCAACCATTCGTCGGACGGCCTTGGAGCGTCGTCCGATCCGTTTGGCAATGTGATAGGCGACCCGGTGTATGCGGGTGTTGGTTATGCCGCAGGCGGCGAAGAGGGCTATGGATATGGGGTTGATGCTGAGGACAACGACAGTGTTGACTCCGATACCGATGACGAGGAAGTTGAACCGGAACTGCAAAATGTCAGGTTTAGCATGAGAACTGTGATGGACGGCACGTATTTCCGTGGTTCACAGTTTGCAAAGTTGTACTCGTTCATTGCGTTGTTCATAGTGTTGGCGGTGCTGCACGTAGCCAATCGAAACAATTCTGAGGGGTTCATGCGTGAGGAGCGCGACCTTAAGCAGGAAGTGCGCGAGTATAGGGCAGAATCTGTTATTATCACAGCCAACCTGATGGGCATGAGCAAGGTAACGGAGGTGTCGTCGCTTGTCAAAAAACGCCAACTCAAAATTCGCGCTGTCCAAAAGCCTCCCATGCAGTTTGTAATAGACAAATTTATCCGTGAGGATTCGCTTACACAGGAACTGGTTGAATTGCAGGGTGTTCCCTCTGCATACGATGCGGATTATGGTTATTCACCCAAAAACTAAGGTATCATGGCAACGGACAAGGTAAAAAACGAAATTGTAGTTAAGGCAATGTTTATGTACGGCATTTGCCTTGTGGCTCTGCTCATAGTGATTGGTAGGGTGATATGGCTCAATACAAGCAAGAGTGGGGATTTGAGCAAAGACGCCGCTTCGGTAATCGAAATGCATGTAGAGGGAATGCGTGGCGACATCCGCTCGTCAGACGGCAGAATTCTTGCGTCGTCGATGCCTTCATACGAATTGAGATGGGATCTCAGTCTCCCAAGGCTCTCCGAAAATGGTTTATTTGAGAAAAACGTAGATTCGCTCGCCGAGTGCGTAAGCAAGTTGTTTGGCGACAGTACTGCCGCACATTATGCTGCTTCGTTTCGCAAAGGATACGCCGCCAAAAACGGATACCTTTTCATAAAAAATCATGTAACTCGCTCTCAATTGCTCAAGGCGCGGACTTTCCCGATTTTCAATCTTGGACGAATGAAGGGTGGTTTCATTGTACAGAACAATTATTCGCGAGTAACACCTCATGGGGAACTCGCAAGGAGGGCTATCGGCTACATTGACAAGAACGGTGGCGTGGTAGGTATAGAGAAGTCGTGCAACAACATACTTGCGGGTACTAACGGTAAGTTGCGTATGACCAAGCGTGCTGGCGGTGGTTACTTTCCCATGGATTCATACACCGGCAATATAGAGCCGGTGGATGGCTGCGACATTGTTTCTACCATAGACGTGGAGATTCAAGACATTGCCGAGAGTGCCGTGAGGGAGGTGGTGGAAAAACATAAGGCATCGTTTGGCCTGGCTATGGTAATGGAAGTGAAGACTGGTAAGATACGCGCAATGGTCAATATCGGCGACGACAGACACATCGGCAAATATTCCGAGGATGTCAACTATGCTGTGGCGAGGAGACTGCCGCCGGGTTCCACCTTCAAACTTGCCTCTATGATAGCGATAATGGAAAAGACCGACTTAGGCATCGAAGATTCGATATACCTGGATGGCAAGCCATACAAGGTACAGGGGCGCGACATCACTGACGACCACGACATCAAACCTGGTTTTTATACAGTAAAACAGATATTTGAGAGGTCTTACAATGTGGGCATGCTTAAACTTGTACGCAATGCCTATCCTACGCCCGCCGACGAAGTAGAGTTTACTGGCAGGCTTGGCAAGATGAACTTTGCCAACACCACTGGCGTGGAACTTGTAGGCGAACCCATTCCCGTGTTCAGGCAGGCAGGCGACCCGCAGTATTGGAACACTGGCTCGTTGGAAGTGATGTCGATAGGGTACGAGACCGAATTTACGCCGTTGCAGATGCTCACCTTTTACAATGCTGTGGCCAACGACGGCAGGATGATGAAACCTATGCTGGTAGAAAAGGTGATGTTTCATGGCAATGTCAAGGAAATCAGAAAGCCTGAAACCATCAATTCGTCTATATGCTCCAAAAGTACCATCTCTAAGGTTAAGCAATTGCTGCTGAGCGTGGTGGAGAATGGTACAGCATCCAATATCAAGATGGATGGTTTTAAGATGGCTGGCAAGACTGGTACGGCGCAACTCATCGAAAACGGTAAGCGGACGGGGCACAGTGCGTCGTTTGCAGGGTATTTCCCTGCCGACAATCCCAAGTATTCGTGCATAGTGGTAATATGCAAGCCTACGCAGGGCGATATATACGGACGTTCGCTTGCCGCGCCGGTGTTCAAGACTATTGCCGAGAGTATTTATACACGCGATAGAGACCTGCACCGTGGTACCAATTTCAACATTTTGTCGTATGAAGACAAAAAGCAGTTGCCCGACTTCAAGTATGGCGACAGAGCGATTTTGGACAGGCTTTTTTCGGAATTTAATGTAACTGTCGATAACGTGGACAAGGCGCAGAGCCTCTTTATCTCCAATGACAAGGAAAAGGACAAGATAAACCTTTATCCGGTGTCGATACGTAGAAACAAAATGCCAAATGTGAAAGGCATGGGGTTGCGCGATGCGATGTATCTTTTAAGACAGCAAAACTTAAAGGTTACTGTTGTTGGGCGTGGTGTGGTAAAGAAACAATCTATACAACCCGACACTGACCTTAATGGCGGCGAAAAGATAACAATAGAACTCGCTGTCAATTAATGAATTAAAAAAAACATTACGGCAATGAAACTTTCAGAAATACTCAATCGAATCACCGTAAAGGAGAGCCACGGCAATCTTGATGTAGAGATTGCCGACGTTGCATCCGATTCGCGCAAAGTGTCGCAAGGCACTCTCTTTGTGGCCGTTAAGGGTACAAAGCAGGACGGACACGCTTACATCCCGTCCGTCGTGGCGGCTGGTGCAACGGCTGTGGTATGCGAACAGTTGCCGTCGCCGCTGCCGGAAGGTGTGGTTTTCGTCAAGGTGGACGACACTGCCGACGCACTTGGCAAGATTGCATCGGCGTTCTACGGCTATCCGTCAGAACAACTCACATTGGCGGGAGTTACCGGCACCAACGGCAAGACTACAACGGCTACATTGCTGTACAAACTGTTCCGTGGACTTGGTTACAAGGCGGGATTGCTCTCCACTGTGGTCAACTGCGTGGACGACGAACAAGAACCCGCGCAACAGACCACGCCCGACCCAATCACCATCAACCGCCTGATGGCAAGGATGGTGGAGAAGGGCTGCGAGTATTGTTTTATGGAAGTTTCGTCGCACTCGATAGTGCAAAAGAGGATTGCGGGCTTAAAGTTCAAGTTGGGCATATTCTCCAATATCACCCTCGACCACTTGGATTATCACAAGACCTTCCAGGAGTACATCAGGGCAAAGAAGTTGTTTTTTGACAACTTGCCTTCTGACGCATATTCGCTTGTAAATACCGACGACAAAAACGGCAAGGTGATGGTTCAAAACACCAAATCCACCGTCAAGACATACGGACTGAAGGGGTTCAACGACTTCAATGCCAACATCTTGGAATGTGGATTTGAGGGCATGTCGCTCAATATCTGTGGCAAGGAGATGTGGACGTTGTTGCCGGGCAGGTTCAACGCATACAATGTGTTGGCGGTGTATAGTTCGGCGGTGTTGCTTGGTCAGAAACCCGACGAGATTTTGTCGGTGCTGAGCGGTCTGCATCCGGTGGCAGGGCGTTTTGACATCGTTAACCTTGCCGGAAAGACTGCCATCGTGGATTACGCCCACACGCCCGACGCATTGGAAAACGTGATTTCCGCCATCAACAAAATCCGTTGCGACATGCAGCCCACGACGCTCATCACCGTTTGTGGTTGCGGCGGCGACCGCGACAGGAGCAAGCGTCCCTTGATGGCGCAGATTGCCGCCAAAAATTCAGACAAGGTGATACTCACGTCCGACAATCCGCGCACCGAAAATCCCGAATCCATCCTCGACGAGATGATGGCTGGTCTCAAACCCGAAAACATGGCTAACGTGTTGCGCATCAGCGACCGCCGCACCGCGATACAGACTGCCTGCATGATGGCGCAGAAGGGCGACATCATACTCATCGCCGGCAAGGGACACGAGAATTATCAGGACGTAATGGGTGTAAAACATCATTTTGACGACAAGGAGATTGCCACCGAAATCTTGCAGATGCAGGCGGCACAACAAAATATTTAATACTAAAAAGAGTAAATGTTATATTATCTGTTCCAGTATCTGGAGACATTAAACGTACCGGGCGCGAGGTTGTTTGGCTACATCTCGTTTCGCTCCGCAGCGGCGGTGATATTGTCGCTGCTCATCACGATGGTTTTCGGCAAAAAACTCATTGAGGTTTTGCGCCGCCGCCAGATTGGTGAGAGCGTGAGGTCGTTGTATTTGGATGGACAAAACCAAAAAGCCGGTACGCCTACAATGGGCGGTATCATCATTATCGCCTCGATATTGGTGCCGGTGTTATTGCTGTGCGACATTGCGAATATATATGTGATGTTGCTTATTTTCACGACATTGTGGCTTGGTACGATAGGTTTTGCCGACGATTACATCAAGGTGTTCAAGAAGAACAAGGACGGACTCAGCAGCCGTGCCAAATTGGTGGGGCAGATAATACTTGGCATTGTAATCGGCACTGTGGTATATACGAGCGACGACATTATGAACCCGCTCAAAACTACTGTTCCCTTCCTGAAAAACAACGAGTTCGACTATTCCAAGATTGTTTGGTTTCTCGACATGGACAATTATGGATGGGTGGCGGGGATTCTTTATATTGCTATTGTAACTTTCATAATCACAGCGGTTTCCAACGGCGCAAACATCACCGATGGTCTCGACGGACTTGCGGCGGGTACTTCTGCGGTGTCGGCTACTACGCTGTTGGTGTTTGCATACGTATCGGGCAACGTGGTATTCTCGCAATACCTTAATATAATGTACATTCCGGGTACGGGCGAACTTGTGATTTTTACGTCGGCATTCATTGGTGCGACGCTCGGTTTCCTGTGGTACAATTCGTATCCGGCGCAGATTTTCATGGGCGACACTGGCAGCCTTACCATCGGCGGCATTATTGCTGTGCTTGCTATTTTGGTGAGGAAAGAGTTGCTGATTCCTATTTTCTGTGGCATCTTCCTGATGGAAAACCTCAGCGTGATATTGCAACTGTGGTATTTTAAGCGCACGTTGCGGAAGTATGGTGAAGGGCAGCACTTGTTTTACATGGCACCGTTGCACCACCATTATCAGAAAAAAGGTCTTCCCGAGGCGAAGATTGTTACAAGGTTTTTGATTATAGCGTTGATACTCGCCGTTGTGTCGGTGATAACGTTAAAAATCAGGTAGTTACAATGATATATCAACTTAAAACAACGTAAACGAAATGAGCAAGATTGTAATTTTGGGAGCGGGAGAGAGCGGCGTAGGTGCTGCGGTTTTGGCAAAGAAGAAGGGCTTTGAGGTTTTTGTGTCCGACTACGGCACTATCAAACCCCAATACGCCAAGATGCTCGCCGACAACAACATACCATACGAACAGGGCAAACACACCGAGTCGCAAATACTTGATGCTCAGGAGGTAATCAAGTCGCCTGGCATCAAGAACGACGCGCCAATCGTGTTGAAACTTGTTGCCGCCAACATCCCCGTAATCTCGGAGATTGAATTTGCGGCGCGTTATGCCGAGGGCGCACATTTTGTTTGCATCACCGGCAGCAACGGCAAGACCACCACTACCGAACTGACTTACAGCATTTTGAAGAAGGCGGGTCTTGATGTGGCTATGGCTGGCAATGTGGGCAACAGTCTTGCGATGCTCGTGGCTGGCGACCATCAATATGAATATTACGTGTTGGAACTTTCGAGTTTCCAACTCGACAATATGTACGACTTCCGCGCCGACGTGGCTGTTATCACCAACATAACTCCCGACCACTTAGACCGTTACGACTTCAAGATGCAGAATTACACGGATTCCAAGTTTCGCATCACGCGCAATCAGCGAAAGAACGACGTGTTCATCTATTTTGCCGACGACCCGATACTTGATGCCGAGGTCAAGAAGAGGGAGTGGGTGCAGCAGTTGAAGACTTTTTCTCTCAAAGCATGTCAGGATCCGGGTGCGTTTTTCCCGTTTGACGACAATTATATAGAGATATTGGACGGTTTCTTTAGCGCGGTGCTGCCTTTTGTGGGGCTTCCGCTGCGTGGCGCGCACAACCGTTGCAACATCATGGCTGCGGTTCTTGCGGCAAGGTCGGTGGATGTGCATTACACCGTTATTGAGGATGCCGTAAGGGAATTTAAACCGTTGGAACACCGCGTGGAACCCGTAGGCGAAGTGGACGGCGTACAGTACGTCAACGATTCCAAAGGCACCAACGTGGATGCCGTGTGGTACGCGCTCGACACCGTGGGCGACGGCGTTGTTCTCATCCTCGGTGGTGTTGACAAGGGCAACGACTATTCGCAACTCTTCGACCTCGTGGACAAGAAGGTGAAGGCTATTGTGGCTATGGGCGTTGACAATACGCCTATACACAAGGCGTTCGACGGTCGCGTAAAGAATATTGTGGATGTGCGCAGCATGGCAGAGTGCATTGATGCGTGCAGGAAACTCGCCGTTGCGGGCGATACCGTGTTGCTCTCGCCCGCGTGTGCAAGTTTCGACTTGTTTACGTGCTACGAAGACCGTGGCGAGCAATTCAAGGCGGAGGTCAAGAAGTTGATGGAGAAGAAGTAAGGTTTGTTTCACCATATTAATAAGGAGGAATGAAAATGAAAAAGTTCTTGGCAATGTTGAAGGGCGACAAGATTATCTGGATGGCGGTTTTTGTCCTGGCTGTCTTGGGGTCTATTGAGGTGTACAGTTGCACCTCTAATCTTGCGTTTCAGTATCAGGGCGGCAACATGTTATATTACCCGATGAAGCACCTCTTTTTTGTTTTGTTGGGTTTTGTAATGATGTTTGTGTTTAGTTGGGTGCCATACAAGCACCATGTCAAATACACAGATATACTGTTTTGGGTTTTTGTTGCATTGCTGGGAATTACGTTGCTGTTGGGACCCTCCACCAACGATGCAAGGCGGTGGTTCAAAATTCCGCTGCTTGACATTTCGTTTCAGCCGAGCGATTTTGCCAAACTTGCACTGGTGTTGTACCTTGCCAAGATGCTGGCGTTGGCGCAGGTTGAAGCCGAAAACCGGCGCAAGTATTTTATGCGTAGTTTGGCGGCGATAGGCATCGTGTGCGCACTGGTGTTCCCGGCTAACTTTTCAACTGCGATGCTGATAGGCCTGGCGAGTCTTGGCATGTTGTTCCTGGGCAATTTCCCTACCAAGTGGATTCTTGGCGTGGTAGGTGCTGGATTGGTGGCGATGCTGCTGTTTGTGGCGGTTGTCAAGGTAACGGGTACACATTCGAGGCTCAATACGTGGGTGTCGCGTGTGGAGACGTTTTTTTCTGACGATTCGTCAAAAAAGACAGGCAGCGATTTTCAGGCGCGGCAGTCGCTCGTTGCAATCAGTCAGGGTGGACTTTTTGGCAAGGGCGTAGGCAATGGCCCGCAGATTAATGTGATTCCGCATCCTTATTCCGACTTCATCTTCGCCTCCATCGCGCATGAGATGGGCATCGTGTTTGTCATTATAGTGATACTGGCCTACATAGTTATGTTTTATCGGTGCGTGGTGATAGTGCGAGATGTGGGGACGCTGTTCCCCGCGTTGCTGGTGATGGGGCTGCTGATGAACATTATGTTGCAGACCTTGTCTAATATGTTTGTGGCGATAGGCTTGATGCCGGTAACGGGACAGCCGTTGCCCTTTGTGAGCATGGGCGGCACATCGCTGATTAGCACGGGAATAGCGTTGGGCGTGATACTCAACGTATCGCGCTATTCGGGCAAAAAGGAGACCTTGGAGGAAATCGAACAAGACGAATCCGAACAGGAGGAAATTGTAGATTATCCTTTTATGGCGGGTTGATTTTTGGTAATTTACGATTTTAAAATCAATAAGATATGAAAGTGTTGATAGGTGGCGGCGGCACGGGCGGGCATGTTTTTCCCGCCATTGCGATAGCACAGGCGTTGCGCAAACTCGATCCCAATATCGGCATCCTCTTCGTGGGAGCCAAAGACAAGATTGAGATGGAGAAGGTGCCGGCGGCGGGTTTCGACATCATAGGACTTCCGGCGGCTGGGTTGCAGAGAAAAAAGTTTTTCAAGAACCTCTCGCTGCCATTCAAGTTGCTGACGTGCATGATTAAGTCGCGCAAGATTGTCAAGGACTTCAAGCCCGACATTGCAGTAGGCGTGGGCGGATACGCGAGCGGACCGATACTCCGCGCTGCCGCCAACCAAGGTGTGCCGATAGTGTTGCAGGAGCAAAACTCCCACGCTGGCGTTACTAACCAAATACTGTCGAAGAAGGCATCGAAGATTTTTACGGCATACGACGGCATGGAGAAGTATTTTGACAAGGATAAAATCTTCTTCGCCGGCAATCCCGTGCGCTCCGACATTGCCGAAATCACTGCAACACGCGATGAGGCTCTTGCACATTTTGGTCTGCAAGCCGACAAGCCTGTGGTACTCTCCGTGGGCGGAAGCCTTGGCGCAGGCACTATCAACAAGAGCATTATGGCGCATATCGACGAATTTGAGAAAGCCGGCATCCAACTGATTTGGCAGACCGGCAAATACTATTACGACGACATCATGGCGTCGCTCGCTGGCAAAACATACACCTGCATACATCCTATGGCGTTTGTCAAGAGGATGGACTTGGCTTACAAGGCGGCGGATGTGGTGGTTTCGAGGTCGGGCGCGTTGTCTGTGTCCGAACTATGTCTGGCGGCCAAGCCGGTGATTTTTATCCCGTCGCCCAACGTCGCCGAAGACCATCAGACCAAGAACGCCATGGCTCTTGTCAACAAGGATGCGGCGGTATTGTTGCCAGACGCGGAGGCGGAGGCAAAGTTCTTCCAGCAAGTGTCGGCACTTGTGGCAGACGAGGAGCGGAAAAAGGCTTTTTCCGCCAATATTTCCAAACTTGCGGTCAAAAATTCTGCCGATTTGATTGCAAAGGAGATTGTCCAAATGGTCAAGTAAAGTTTATGTAAAAAAAAATAAACATTTTTTTTTCTAAATTTTACCTATTTATTAAAAAATTTTTAGTAATTTTACGCGGTTAAAAATTTTGTAATTATGAAAAGAGTTTTTACATACATACAAGTAGCGTCTGCGGCATTGATTCTGTTGGTGTTGCAGAGCTGTGGCAGCAGGATTAGCGAGAGCCTGTCGCTCTCCGATAGCAATCTCGAAACCCGTATAGCCACCACATCGGAGTTGCTTATAGACAAAATGGTGGACACTTACAACAAGGTGCAGGATCTCGCCTTTGAAGTGGAGTACGACGGTGTAGTGGCGGACATCTTGTCGGCGAAGGCCAGCGAATACGAGCCGTCGCCCCTCATCAGCGACTCGCTCAAACTCCGTATGCGACTCCTCCATCTTCACAAGCAGGCTGTCCACGAATACGCTTTGCTCGTGGACGATAGTTACAAGAGCAAGGCGGGATTGTTTGGCAACTGTTGCAACTCAATCCTCGAAACCTACAAACTTTTCAACGATTCGCTCGCGCAGCATTTTGGCAAGCAGGTGATGCCCCTCGTGAGGGCGTCGCGGTACGACAAAAACGCTGTGTCCCTGCAACTTTTTGAAACACTTTCGGCTGTGTGGGCGATGGACGTGAACGCTTTGAGCAACCAACTCAGCAATTCGTTCCAAGATTATCAGGCGGCACTCTCCGCTATTCCCGACGATGCTTTTGACGACGACAAACTCGCAAAGCACGTCTCCGCGCCTTTCAGCGGCAAGCACAATCTCGCCGAGATTTACAAAATCGAACTTATTAAAGAGCGTCGCAATATGCTTCACTCTCTTGTCCAGCAGCAGATAAACGTCTCCTCCGCCCTCCAATACCTTCAACACGCTCTCACAGAGTTCGTTAAGAAGAATAGCGACCATGACGTGGTGCTCAACTACCTCAAACGCATCGACCTCCTTCTTGGCGGCGGAGTAGAGAGCATTGCAACGGACGGTAAGTAACGATACCTTATTGTAGATAATTAAAAATGAACAAGTTCGAGAATATAGACAACATATACGTCTTAGGAATCGGCGGCATAGGCATCAGTGCGCTTGCGCGGTATTTTAACGCCATGGGCAAGTACGTGTGCGGCTACGACCTCCACAGGTCGGAGTTGACGGAGCGTCTTGCTGGCGAAGGGATTGCCATTACCTACGCCGACGATGTGGACGCTGTGCCGTCGCAGTGCATCGACCATCGCGACCGCACGATGGTGATATACACACCGGCGGTGCCTTCCTCCAACCAAATATTCTCGTACTTCGTGTCCAACGGCTACCTCATGTACAAACGCGCCCAGGTGCTTGGCATGATAGCCGACAATTACACTACTATCGCAATATCAGGCACTCATGGCAAGACCACCAATTCTTGCGTGATTGCTAATATTATAAAGTGTGCCGGCAAGGACGGTTTTGCTTTCCTTGGCGGCATTTCGCGTAATATAGACAGCAACTTGATGCTGCCTGTGGCAAAAACGCAGTTCTCCAACCCAGACACGTTGCTTGTGGCTGAGGCCGACGAGTTTGACCGCTCGTTTCTGTGGCTCAATCCAAAAGTTGCCGTGGTAACATACGTGGACGCGGACCACCTTGATATATATAAGGATCGCGGCGAGATTATCGACACTTTCAATCAGTTTGTGCAGAAATGCCGTCCCGATGGTACGATAGTGGTAAACCAAAAGATTGAGACACTTATCAACACTGGTTCTACCAAGCGTGTAACGTATTCAGAATCAGATGCCAAGTGTGATTATTACGCCACCAACATACGTCTTGCCAATGGCATATATACAATAGATGCCGTAACTCCCGCAGGCGTACTCAAAAATGTGTCTATTGGCGCAAAGGGGCGCGTAAACGTCGAAAACACAATGGCTTGCATTGCCGCAGCGCAGTGTGCCGGTATTGATGCGGAGCATATCAAGCAGGGCATTGCAACTTTCAAGGGAGTGAAGAGGCGCATGGAGTTTCACGTTAATACGCCCGGGGTGGTTTATATTGACGATTACGCCCACCATCCGAGGGAGATTGCGGCTACAATACAGTCTGTGAGGGAGTTGTTTCCCGGCAAAAAGTTGACTGGCATATTCCAGCCGCACTTATATACAAGGACGCGGGATTTGGCTGACGGTTTTGCCGAAAGCCTTGGGATGTTGGACAATTTGATATTGATGGACATCTACCCCGCCCGCGAACAGCCGATTCCCGGTGTGGATTCGCAGATGATTGCCGACCGCGTGAAGGGTTGCAACGTGTGCCTTGTCAACGACTCGGCAGAGATAATAAAGAAGATTTCAAGCGGCGACGTAGAAGTGGTGTTGACCCTTGGCGCGGGCAATATCGACAGGCTTATAGCCCCCATTACGGATGCGCTGAGCAACAAAGGTGTGTCATAATTAAAAAAAGGAGGTGCGATGTGAAGATTTCTAAAACTAAGGTATTCAAGGCGTTGGCTGTGCTGGTGCTGGTGGTGATAGTGTTTTTGTCGCTTGGCAAATTTCACAATACCACGTGTCAGTCGGTGGAGATTACCGTGGAGGATTCTGCCGATGTCAATTTTGTGAACAAAGACATGGTGCTTGCCATGATATACAACAGGTTGCCAAACATATTGGGCTACAAGATGGACAGCATCAATATATATTTGCTCGACAGCGCGTTGCACAAGTGTCCGTACATACGCCGGGCGTCTATATACAAGTCTATTTCGGGCGTGCTTAATATAGATGTGCAGCAGCGCAAGCCCATGCTGATGGTTGTTAACGACAAGCACGACTACTACATCGACAGCGACGGGATGATATTTGCCACTGGCGATAAAGACGCTTGTCAGTGCATAGTGGTCAATGGCAACGTGAAAGACAAGTACGACTTTTCTGGCGGCAAAATGTACAAGGCTGATGTACACAAGCAGGGAAGCCAGTCGGGCGAATTGTTCAGGCTCGCACAGTTGATAATGAAAGACGACTTCTGGAGCGATCAAGTGGAGCAGATATACATCAACAAGGAAGGCGAATACGAAATAGTGCCTATGGTAGGTTCGCACGTATTGGCTCTCGGATCGATGGAAGATTACGACAAGAAGATGTACGCACTCAAGCAGTTTTACTTCAAGGCATTGCCAAAACTGGGGTGGGACACATATCAGCAGATTTCGGTCAAATACAAGAACCAGATAGTCTGCAAACGTAAAAAGAAATAAATTAAAGAATAAAATAGAGATTTTCGGTATGTCAAAAATTCAAACAATTGCGGCGATTGACATCGGCACAACAAAGGTTGTGGCAATCGTTGGTACCCGTGATGAAATGGGCAAGGTCAAGGTTCTCGGATTTGGGGAGGCTCCGTCAAACGGTGTCTTCCGTGGGTCTGTGCAGAACGTGGGGGAGGTGTCTTTGGCCATCAAGCAGGCTGTCAAGAGATGCCAAGATTTTTCAGGTGTAGTGTTCAAGAACGTTTTTGTGGGTATAGCGGGGCAGAATATCAAGATAGTGGAGGGTGCGCAGCACACCAAAGTTATCACCAATCAGATAATTTCGCAGGCCGACATCGACGAACTCACACAGACGGTCTATGCCCTCAACAAAGACAACGGCGAGGAAATCATACATGTGATTCCGCAGTCGTATTCCGTTGACAATCACCCGGTTGGGCTTAATGCCGTAGGGTGTTCGGGCAAAAAACTCGAAGGCAATTTCTATGTGGTGGTCGGACGCGCCCACGCCGTGCAGAAAATCCGTCAGGCGATAGAGATGAGCGGTCTGAGCGTCATCAAAATCGTGTTGCAGTCGATTGCCTCTGCCGATGCCGTGCTCACCAAGGACGACAAGGAGGTAGGCACGCTCGTGGCAGACATTGGCGCGGGTACTACCGATGTGGCGATATATCAAGACAATGTGCTGAGGTGTCTTTCCGTGATACCTTTTGGCGGCAACTCTATCACCAACGACATCAAGACAGCGTGTCAGTTGCTCAGTCGTCAGGCCGAAAATCTCAAACTCAAGTATGCCTCGGCGTTGCAGGAGCCAAACAGTGCCAAAACCATCATAACCATTCCGGGTCGTTCCGAAAAGGAAATCTCCCTTGCCGACCTTGCCACCATTACGGGCGCACGTGCGGAGGAGATTGTGGCTGGCATCGCTTCCGTGCTCAACGAGTCGCACTATGCCGACAAGGTGTCGCAGATTGCGCTCACCGGTGGCGGCTCCAAACTCAAAAACCTCACCACCCTCTCCAAATACTGCCTTTGCAAGGACGTGGAGATAATGAGGCCACGCGACTTCGCTGCCGATAATTGCCCGATTCTGTTCAACGTGGAGTATTCCACCGCCGTAGGTCTCTTGGTAAAAGGCATCGAGTACATGGAGAGTTTCTATGCAAGGCGCAAGGCAACACCGGAAGCCAATGACAAGCCCGGCGACGACAAGAAGCCGGACGACAAGAAGCCGGACGACACAAAGCCCAAGCCCGACACGGAGAAAAAGTCAAATGGACTTTTCACCAAGGTTGTCAACTTGGTGAACAAACTGTTTGCCGAGGATGCCACCACATCCAAACTTTAACAGAACCAATCCGAATTACTAACTTATTAAACCTTTGCACGTTATGGCTAAGACCCTGTTTGAGGATAAAGAAGAAGTATTTGACGACGATATTTTTGGCTTGCCAAAAAAACAAAATATTATCAAAGTAATAGGCGTGGGCGGCGGCGGCGGCAACGCGGTAAACCACATGTTTGAAAGGGGCATCAAGGATGTCGATTTCATTGTGGCAAACACCGACAATCAGGCTCTTGCACTCAGCCCTGTGCCGATCAAGATTCAACTCGGACCCTCGCTCACCGAAGGCCTTGGCGCGGGCAACAACCCCGAACACGGCGCGGCAGCGGCTGTGGAGAGCATCGAGGCCATCGCCAACGTGTTGGGCGGCGTGGAAAACACCAAAATGCTCTTTGTAACCGCAGGTATGGGCGGCGGCACCGGCACTGGCGCGGCTCCTGTGATTTGCAAGCACGCCAAGGAAGCCGGAATACTTACTGTGGCCATAGTGACCGTGCCGTTCAGGTTTGAAGGACCGAGGCGCGTCAATCAGGCTATCAAGGGTCTCGAAGCCCTCAAGCAAAACGTCGATTCGCTCCTTGTAATCGACAACGACAAGATTCTCGAGCAGTACGCGAGCGAGACAGTTACCATCGCCTTCGGCAACGCCGACGAGGTGCTCACTCAGGCTGCAAAGGGCATCGCCGAAATCATCACCGTGTCGGGACACGTAAACGTCGATTTTGCCGACGTGCAGACCGTCCTCAAAGATTCGGGCATCGCGCTCATGGGTACGGGCATGGCGGACGGCGACAACAGGGACATCCAAGCCGTTAAAAACGCCCTCAATTCGCCCCTCCTCAGCAACAACAAGATCAGCGGCGCAAAAAACATACTTATCAACGTATTTTCGAGCAAGGAGTGCGAACTCAAACTCGGCGAACTCAACAACATCAACAGTTACATACAGAACGCCGCCGGACTGAAGGCAGACCTCATTTGGGGTCAGTCAACTGACGATTCGCTCGGCAGCAGGCTCAATGTAACTCTCATTGCATCGGGCTTCCTCTCGTCGGAAATCATCAACCCATTCGACAACGGTGGCTCGCTCAACGTCATTCAGGTAAATGCCGACTCTGGTGAGGAGACCACCGAACAACCCGCCCAGGAAGATGAACCTACTCCCGCTACCCCCGACGCTCCGGCCGACGTTCACATCGATGAGCCGGTAGGCTCCCATGCGCCCGGCGAGGACGTGGAATTGGACATAGAAGATGACGACCCAATTCCCGACACCCCCGACGAAGACCCCTGCGACACGCCGGAAGACGATGCCAAAAACATCAGCCGTATTTTTATGCCCATAGACTTCGGCAAGGTGGACGTGGACGAGTACGAGCGCACCCCCGCCTACGAGCGCAAAGGCTCTAAACTCAACATCGGAAACTACACCGGCGCCAACTACAAAAAAATCACATTGGCTACGGAATAATCACCCCAAGTTGGCATTTTTATTGCATACGACAATAGTGGAATAATACATCAACTAACCTGTTCTACTATGGCAAAAGAATCCACCAACAACCTCTTCAGAGCCGCCTACGACCTATTCCAGAGGATAGGTAGTACCGACTTTGAGTATGTATATAGAGGGTACTTCAATCACAACATCACCAAGAAGATTCTTATCCTCGCCGATAAGAACGTTGCCAAGGTAACTGACGAATCGCAGTCAACCTTGCAGAAGCGCATCTATTATATTATGGTGGAGGGGTTGCAAAACATCACGCACCATCAGGAGGAGATAGCCAATGACCGCAATTTTGACAAGTATCCGGGTCTTTTTGCCATACAGAAGAGTGGTGAGAGATATTTTATCACCACGGGCAACATCGTGGCGAACGACAAGGTGGACGAACTTAAAGGCCGTCTCGATGTAATCAACTCCCTCGACAAGGAGAACCTCAAAAGGTATCACCGCGAAATCCTCACCTGCGGTACAATATCCGACAAGGGCGGCGCGGGTCTTGGGCTTATCGAAATGTCGAGGAAGTCGGGCAGTAAGTTGCACTACAAGTTTGAGGGGCTTGACGACGAGTTTACATACTTCTATTTGCAGACGCAGTTGCCCTCGGACGACAATGACGTAGCCGACGAGTCTGTCGTACACAGCCATTGTTCCATGGAGGGGTTGATGAGCCTGCACCACAAGATGAAGGCGGAGAATTTGCAGTTGCTATTCAACGGATTCTTCAATCAGGAGAACCTTCTGAGCCTCCTCGCCATCATCAAGAGCCGCTCCAACATGCCCCTCACCACCATCAAAATATCCAACGTGATGGTGGAGATGCTCCAAAACATCATCAAGCACGGTGCTAAGGCAGAGGACAACAATGTGGGTGCACGTGGCGTGTTTTTCCTCGGACAGACCGGCAACGAGACCATCCTCACCTCCGGCAACATCATCCACGACGACGCGGCGGGCGTTATTGCACAGCGTCTTGAGTTCGTCAACGGCATGACCAAGGAAGCCCTATCAGACTATTACGACGACATTCTACTCGATTTTGACAGCACGGATGCCAAGAAGACAGGCCTCGGATTTACCGACCTGCGTATCAAGAGCGACAGGCCTCTCAAATACGAGTTTCAACCCCTTGACGGCGGTGGCACGTTCTACCTATTGCAGACCGCCATCAAAACCACTAAATAAGACATCAGAAAAATGGAAAAGTTAATTTTAGAAGAAACCGAAGATACACCGGAAATCATACTCGACCCGGAGGAGGGCAAGTTTAAGATTTCCAAGATTTCCGTGCCGGAAAACGCGCTCGACTTCTACCGTCCTGTGCTTGATTGGATCAAGCAGTACGCCGAGGAGCCGAACATCCAGACCGTGTTCGATTTTGACCTCGAATACGTCAACACCGCGTCGAGCAAGCAGATTATCCAAATAATCCTCCTTCTGCAAAAGGTGTCGGAAAAAGGCGATGTAAAAGTCAATTGGTACTACGAATCCATCGACGAAGACATGCGCGCCTTGGGTGCAAGATACAAGAAACTCGTTACCGTGCCGTTTGACCTCGTGGAGATAGAGTAGGGGAGGGACACTTTCCCCCACGATGTATGATTATTTCAAAAAAAAAAAATTCCGGCGTTATGGCGATTGTCGCTATAACGCCGTTTTTTTGTCAAAATTCTTTAAACCAATTTTTCCTTCGACCGTCCAAACACCGACTTTCATAATTAAAATAACAAAAATAAAAGATGAAAAAAATTTTTCTATTGATGTTTGCGGTTATTGTGACGGCTGTCTCCGCTTTGGCACAGGAACGCGAGATTTCGGGTGTCATCATCGACAGCGAGAGCAAGGAACCGGCATATCAGGCCACTGTTCGATTGCTTAAGACCGACAGTTCGCTTGTAACGGGTGCCATAAGCGACGAGCGTGGCACATTCAAGATGAACGCCCCGTCAGACGGCGACTACATTGTGAAAATCACAAGTGTGGGTTACGAGCCTTTGTTGAAGCCGATCAAGGTGCAACTCGGCAATAATGTCAACATGGGCAAAATCAAGATTGACCCCAGCGACGTCCAGATTGAGACGGCTACCGTAACGGCATACGCCAACAAGATGACCGTCAAAAAAGACACCTTTATCTACAACGTGGACGCATACCGTACTCCGGAAGGTTCTGTAATAGAGGAACTTGTAAAAAAACTTCCCGGCGCGGAGGTGGACGAGGACGGCAAGATAACCATCAATGGCAAGGAAGTAAAAAAGATTCTCGTGGACGGCAAGGAGTTTATGACCGGCGACACCAAGACCGCCATGAAAAACCTTCCCACCTCCATCGTAAACCGCGTGAAGGCATACGACCAGAAGAGCGACCTCGCCCGCATCACCGGCATTGAGGACGGCAACGAAGAGACCGTGCTCGACTTCGGCATCAAGCCGGGCATGAACAAAGGCATGTTTGCAAACGCGGATCTCGGCATCGGTACCGAACACCGCTACACGTGGCGCGGCATGGGCGCATATTTCTCCGACAAACAGCGCGTGATGCTTTTCACTAACGCCAACAACCTGGGCGACCGTGGTTTTGGTTTTGGTGGCGGACGTTTCCGTGGCGGCAACAATGGCCTCAACTCCTCCAAGATGGTGGGCTTGAACTACAACTTCGAGGAAAAAGACAAGTTGAAGATAGACGGCAGTGTGCGTTGGAATCATGCTGATGGCGACGTGTTTAGCCGTCAGTCGGTGGAAAACTTCGTCAGCAAGGTGGGCGCGTTTTCCAATTCCATCAATCAAAACTACACACGCTCAGATAGTTGGAACTTGCAGGGACGTTTGGAATGGCAGCCCGACACAATGACCAACATCATGTTCCGTCCTACATGGTCGTACTCCACCAACGACGGCAGTTCGTATGGCAATTCGGCTTCTTACAACATCGATCCGTATAGTTTGGATTACAATGAAGAAGGCATAGACCCGTTGGATGCAGAAATCATCAAGATGATGGCAGCCAGCGATTGGATGGTAAACCAGCGCACCAACAGCAACCTTACATACGGAGCCAATACAAGGCTCAACGGTACGTTGCAGTATAATCGCAAACTCAACAACGACGGTCGCAATATAACCCTGAATGGCGAAGGCGGCTACACAGATTCTGAAAATAAGTCGCTTTCTGTAAGCGATGTAACTCTTTACCAGATTAAGACGGCAGCGGGCGACGAGGACTCAACCTATTATACCGACCGTTACAACCTTACACCTTCCAACAGCTGGAACTACTCCGTACAGGCGTCATACAGCGAGCCGTTGATGAAGCGCACTTACTTGCAATTCAGTTACAAATTCCAGTACAAATACAACAAGAGCGACCGCTCCACATACGATTTCAGCAATTTTGATAAGAATCCTTTCCTTGGAGTGGAGTCGGATTATCGCGAATGGAACAAATACAGGGAGCGAATTGGCGCGCCTTTGGACGACGACCAGTACAGAGACAGCGATTTGAGCCGTTTTTCGGAGTACAAAAATTTCATCCACGATATGAACGTCAACTTCCGCGTGGTTCGCGACAAATATCAGTTGAATGTTGGCGCGTTGTTCCAGCCGCAGAAGACCGAGTTCGTGCAGGATTATCAGGGCAAACACACCGACACGTCGCGCAGCGTGTTCAATGTAACACCTACATTTGAATACCGTTACAATCCAAGCGACCTTACACGCCTCGAAATCACCTACCGTGGCACCACCTCGCAGCCCTCCATGAGCGACCTCCTCGACATCACCGACGACAGCGACCCGCTCAATATCACAATGGGTAACCCGGGATTGAAACCTTCTTTCACCAACAATCTGCGCCTCAATTACAACACGTATATCCGCGAACACATGCGCACCATAATGACGTTTGTCAACATGAACACTACAAAAAATTCTGTTGCCAACCGCGTGGAATACAATGAACAGACCGGCGGACGCATCTCTCGTCCCGAAAACATCAACGGCAACTGGGGCATCAATTCGGGTTTCATGTTCAACACAGCCCTCGACTCTGCTGGTATATGGAACATGAACTCCTTCACGATGTTCAATTATAACAATTACGTTGGTTATCTCTTCCAAGACAATGTGTCCAAGAAAAACACCACAAAATCCTCTACTGTTATGGAGCGTTTGCAGGCAAGTTGGCGCAAGGACTGGGTGGAAATCGCGCTCGACGGCAGCATCAACTATACGCACACCAACAACGAGTTGCAGAAACAGAGCAATCTCGACACCAAGCAGTTCACTTACGGCGGTTCGCTCAATATCTATACGCCGTGGGGTGCAAGCATCACTACCGAAATTCACAACCAGAGCCGTCGCGGATATAGCGACAACTCCATGAACACCGACGAACTTGTATGGAACGCGCAACTCTCGCAGAGTTTCTTGAAAGGCAAGCCGCTCACGATTTCGATACAATTCTACGACATTTTGAAAAACCTGAGCAGTTACAGCCGCAGCATATCTGCAATGCAGCGTAGCGATGTGGAGTACAATACCATCAACTCTTACATTATCTTGCACATCATCTACCGTCTCAACATCTTTGGTGGCAAGGATGCTCGTCAAGGTCAGTTTGGCCCCGGACGTGGCGGCTTCCCCGGTCCTGGCGGTCCAGGAGGTCAAGGCGGACGAGGCAACTTCCCCGGCGGCGGTCGCGGCGGATTTGGCGGCGGTCGTCCTCCGTTCTAATGATATAAATTGGTTAATATAAAAAAAATACCGACGTTATAGCAAGTAAACTATAACGCCGGTATTTTTTATTAGAAAAACATTCTGTTCATTATTATTTCATTCCGAATGCGTAGTACCCGGGTCGTCCGTTTGGATACTCGCCTTCGATGTATATGCCGCCTTTGGCATTGCTGATTATCTTCTCGATGTCGTCGGTGGTTTTGATGGGGGTGTTGTTGATGCTTGTGATGATGAAGCCCTTGCGGACACCTGCGCTCATCAGTTTGCCAGATTGGAGGTCGGTAACTTGTACGCCGTACTTGAGATCCAATTTGGCAAGGTCTTCCTTCGAGAGTTGCTCAAAGGATGCTCCGAGCAAATCCATTGCCTTGCGGGTGGTGATGGCGGTGTTGTTGTCCTGATTCTTGAAAGTAACCTGCGCGGTGTGGATGTCGCCGTTGCGGGAGTACTTTACCGTGGCGGTGTTGCCCGGACGGAATTGTGATACAGCCTCTTGGAGTTGGGCGATGGTGTTGGTGTTCTTGTCGTTGATGGCGAGAATGATGTCGCCCTTCTCGATGCCAGCGTCTGATGCGGCAGAATTGTCGTTAACACCCTCCACATACACGCCGTTGATTTTGTCGAGATTGTTTTCCTTTGCAACTTCGGGGGTGATGTCAGAAATCATCACGCCGAGCATTGCCCTCTGTACCGTGCCAAATTCCATAAGGTCGGAGATTACCTTCTTGACGATGCTTGTGGGCACTGCAAATGCGTAGCCCGCGAAGTTGCCTGTCTGAGAGTAGATGGCGGTGTTGATGCCTACCAATTGGCCGTCGGTATTCACTAACGCGCCGCCCGAGTTGCCGGGGTTGACAGCCGCATCGGTCTGTATGAACGATTCTATCGCGCCCTTGCGTTCGAGGATGTTGAGGTTGCGCGCCTTTGCGCTCACGATGCCCGATGTTACGGTGGAGGTCAGGTTGAAGGGGTTGCCTATAGCCATCACCCATTCGCCTACTTTGAGGTTGTCGCTGTCGCCGAATGGGATTACGGTGAGATTGTCGGCGTCTATCTTGAGGAGCGCGAGGTCGGTCTGCGGGTCGCGGCCTATGAGTGTAGCCTCGTAGGTGCGGCGGTCGTTGAGCACTACCTCGATTGATGTTGAGTTTTCAATTACGTGGTTGTTGGTGACTATATAGCCGTCTTTGCTGATGATGACACCCGAACCCGATGCCTGTTGCGGCTGCATCTGCATCGGTTGGTCGGGCATTCCGAAGAAATATTGGAACAGGTCGGCGTAGCCCTGATTGCTGCCTTGCTGTTGGTACATCGTCTTTACGTGTACAACGCCGTCGATGCATTTCTCTGCCGCCGTGGTAAACTCCGTTGGAGTTGCCGATGTGAAGTATGTGGGCATATTGGACGCAAACTGAGCATGTGCGCCGGTGTCTTGGCTTATTGTATGTGCGTCGTTTTTGTCTGTTTTGTTGCTGATGGCGCCCGTGAGCGCGTAGCCTGCCATGCCGCCGGCAAGTCCGAGGGCGAGCATGATTGCCATTGTCTTGATGTTCATATTATCTTTCATGGTTCTTTGTATTTTAAGATTGAACATTTGTTTCTGTTTCGTTTTCTGACGGCAAAATTATATCGTGTTTTCTTATTAAAAAAATTTCTTAACGAGGATTAACATTAATTGGACGTGGTTAAACATTGGGGGTTGTTTAGATAAATTTGTTAAAAAAAAGGGCGGTCTATTGTATTAGACTGCCCTTTTCAAATATTAAAATGTAGTTGGCAAAATTTTCTGTGTAAAAAATTTATTAAAACTTGTTATTTTTTAGACAAACCCTCCATCATTTTATTCAATTCGGAGTCTGATTTGCCGTAGAGTTCTTCTTCTTTATAGAATTTTGTGAGCATCACGGCGAATATCTTGCCTCCGTATGTGAATACGAAGTCATAGAATCCAGGTTTGT
>CAMJWL010000005.1 GCA_946409405.1 uncultured Bacteroidales bacterium | reverse complement strand
CGTTGTCGGCGATGTTCAAGGCACCGATTACAGGCACTGTGTTTGTGTTGGAGGTCTTTATGCTCGATTTGACTATGGCGAGCCTTGCGCCGCTTTTGGTGTCGTCGGTCACGGGCGTGCTTATCTCGTATATGCTGATGGGCGAGTCGCCGCTGTTTTTTTTCAGGGGCAATACGGCTTTGGGCGAGGGCGACGTGCCGGTGTATTTCGCGCTCGGCGTGGTGTGCGCCATTTCGTCCATTTATTTCACCAAAAGTTACATTTGGGTTTCCAACAAGTTCAAGAAAGTCAAGTCGTTGTGGGGACGGTTTGCAGTGGGGTGCGGATGCCTGGCGGTGCTGATTTTTGTGTTTCCGTCGCTGTATGGCGAGGGCGTCAGCACCATCAAAAATTGCATCAACAGCGAGGCAACCTTCCTGTTTTCCAACGATTTGTTTATGTCGGCAAAGAACGACGAATGGCTCGTGGCGTTGCTGATATTCATAGTGCTGATGATAAAGCCTGTTGCCACCGCGCTGACATTTGCGGCTGGCGGCGTGGGCGGCATCTTTATGCCGTCGTTGTTTGTGGGCGCGTGTACGGGATTGTTGACGGCTTCGGTATTGTCGCAGTTTGGCGTCCAAGACATCAATGCCGCCAATATGGCTCTCGTGGGTATGGCTGGCACTATTGGCGGCGTACTCCACGCGCCGCTCACGGCTGTGTTCCTAATCGCCGAGATAACAGGCGGTTACAAACTCTTTGTGCCGCTATTGATGGTGTCGGTGATTTCGTATGTGGTCACTCGCAGGTTTATCACCAATAGCATCTATACCTATCAACTCGCTCAGCGCAACGAACTTATGACTCACCACGTCGATAAGAAGGTTATCAATTTTATGAAGTTGGACAATTTGATTGAGCGCAATTTTGCTGTTGTATATCCGGGCGATTCGCTGCGTGTTTTGGTGAAGGCGGTGGAGGAGACTTCTCGCAATATTTTTGCCGTGGTCGATAGGGACGACAATACTTTCCTCGGCATCATCAAACTCGACAACATCCGCAATATTATGTTCAAGCCGGAGTATTATGACAAGGTTTTTGTGCGCGATTTGGTTTTCCGCCCCGATTACACCGTCCGCATCGATGAGAGTATGGAGTCGGTGGTTACAAAATTCAGCCATTCCGACAAGTTCAATATCGCCGTCCTCGATCAAAACAACAAGTACCTCGGCTTCGTGTCAAGGGCAAGGATTTTCTCGATTTACAGAAGGATGAGCAGGCAGTTGTCGGAGGAGTAGATTATTTATACTTCGCTATCTCGTCCTTCCTAGGATTCCATATCAGGACTTTGTTGATGCGGGGGTATTCTTTGGAGATTTGGAGGATTACCGTGTCGCCGATGTTGATGCGGTTGTAGAGATGTTCTGGCACGGTGTGCCGTCTTGTCAATGAGTTGGACTGCCCTGCCCAAAGATAATATGTTGGTGAACCGTGTTTGCTTGGTGTCAAATATTTTTGGGTGATTACTCCAATTGTGTCGTTGGAATTGGAAAGTGCTTGTTCCTCAAAGGAATTTACCCGATAGTTTACAAACCATACTTTGAATACAATAATTATCGCAGCCACAATTAATGATAATACAGCATCCAATCTATCTCTTTTGTCTGGGTATTGTGGCTGTTCTAAGGCTGTGAAGTTTATCACGAAAAGTACAAGAAATTGTACTACACAGTAGAAAAAATGCCATGCAATTGTTCGCTCTCCGTCGTTGATGTCAAAATATTTCATCAACATTATTTCAAATGGCGTGGACACAATCATTATAATCAATGTTATCAGGATTGTTTTTTGTTTCCTGATAGTGTCGTGTCCGTCGCTGTCGTGTGAGAAATCGTAATCCATAGCGTTTAGTTTTTTATGATTTGTTTTTTCATAATATGGTTGTTTTAAAAAAAAGGATTGCGGTGGATGTGTCCGCAATCCTTTTTTGTTTTTGGCAGGCGAGCCGCCTACATTCCAAAATTATCTCACCGACATTATGCTATCGACGATGTATTTTTGCATTCCGCGCCAGGGAAGTGAGTTTTTGTACTCGATGTAGTGGAGTTCCACTTCGCGGCCAGTACAGCGCATGAGAGAATCACCGATGCGCTTGTCTTCGATGGAGAAGTCAAATTCGGGCATCTGTATGCCGCCGCCGGCACTGCCTTTGAGTCCCGCCTGAATGATGCGGCCTTCGTAGGTCTTGAATATGTATCCTTTTTGCACTACGAAGTTGAGTGTGCCGCTCTTGACACCTTCGCCAAATGACCAGTAGTAGTTGAAATACATGATTCCCGCTACTACGAGAAGCACCACGAGTATTGCGCAAATAATTATTTTCTTCATGGCTTTACGTTTTATGGGGTTATTATAAATTAGTCGTTGATCATCATCGGCATCAGAAGCATGAGTTCGTCTTCGTCCTCAGATTCGCGTTCGAGCGGTACGATGATGCCGGAGCGCGACGGGTCAGACATTTGGAGTACGATGTTTTCTGATGTGATGGCTGTAAGTATCTGGATGAGGAACGCCGACTTAAAGCCGATGTTCATCGATTCGCCGTCGTATTGTGCGCTCACTTTTTCGTAAGCGGAGATGGAGAAGTCGATGTCCTGCGCCGATACCACAACGTGGTCGGGTTGGAGTTCGAGTTTCACGAGGTTGCTTGCCTGACTTGCAAACACCGATACACGTTTGAGTGTTGTCAGAAAGTCGAGACGGTTGATAGTGAGACGGTTGGGGTTGTTGTTGGGGATTATCGCCTCGTAGTTGGGGTATTGACCTTCTACCAAGCGGCATATCATCTCGTAGTTGGAGAGCGCGAAGTGTGCGTTCTTGTCGTCGAATTTCATTGTGATTTCGCCGGATTCCTTTGGCAGGATTGTTTTGAGGGTGTCGGCGGGTTTCTTGGGCAGAATGAATGACGCCTCCTTCGGACACGAAATGGTGTTGTTGCGGAAGCGGACGAGTTTGTGGGCGTCGGATGCCGCAAATGTGATTGACGAGTCGTTTACTATGATGGAGATGCCGTTCATTACGGGGCGCAGGTCGTCGTCGGCGGTGGCAAAGAGGGTCTTTGTGATGCCTTTGAGCAACGCCGAGCCAGGCATTGTCATGGTGGTGGTGTTGGCTTCGTCGAGGCCTTGGAGGGTGGGGTATTCGTCGCCGCTCTGACCCATGATGCTAAATTTGCCGTTGTCGCTGATGATGTCAACGGCGAGGGAGTCCAGGTTGGCTTCGAGAATCAGGGGCTGCTCAGGGAACTCTTTGAGTATGTCGGTAAGACGCTTTGCTTCTACGGCAATCTTGCCTTCGCCCTCCACGTTGTTGAGTTGGAGTTGGGCGCGCATTGTAGTTTCAAGGTCGCTTGCGGTGATGGTGAGCGTCTCGCCCTGCACTTCAAAGAGGAAGTTCAGGAGCGCGGGTATGGTGCTTTTGCTACTGATTACACGGCTTACTGTCTGCAAGCGTGAGAGCAACTCGGTGCTTGATATTACGAATTTCATTTGGTTGGTATTTTTTATCTATTGTTTTATTGTTTTATTCTTTTATTGACGTGCTGGCAATACGAGTATCCACATTTGATTTTTGTTGTAGTCGTGGAGACCGATGCCGTTGCCGTACTTGACGATTTCGAGGCTTTTGAAACCGATGTCGTGTCTGCCGCTAATGGTGCCGAGGTAGTCGAGGTACTCGCCGTTGGTCTCCACCTCGTGCTTGGATTCGGAGCGGGCGGTCTGTATCTGATAGTCGGCTACGTCGTCGTGCGAATTGTCGGTGCGCACTTCTTGTATTTTGGCAATCGTAAGTTTTTCGGCATCTTCGTCGAGGGAAAAGGTCAGTTCGTAGTCCACTTTATTGAATTTGTAGACGGAATCTGCCTCGCTCCAAATGCCTGGGCCTATCACCGTGTATTCCTTGCCGTTGGCGAGTACGTCCCATGTGGTAACTTCGTCGGGTGTCTGTGCCATTGTCGCCGTGGATATTGCGGTTGCCGTTATTATTGTTGTTATTATTTTCATATTGTTTGGTTAAGTCTGTTTGTTTCAGTCAATTATACTTCGTAGCCAAATCCACGGAGACGCCCAGTGTTGTCGCGCCAGTCTTTGCAGACTTTCACGAAGATTTGGAGGAAGATTTTTTTGCCGAAGAAAGCCTCTATCTCCTTTCGCGCCATCGAGCCGAGTTTTTTGAGGGCTGCGCCGCCCTTGCCGATGATGATGCCTTTTTGCGAATCGCGGATTACGTTGATTACGGAGCCGATGCGGATGATGTCTTCCTCTTCCTTGAACGTTTCTACCTGGACCTCAACGGAATACGGGATTTCCTTGTCGTAGAGGGTGAGGATGTTTTCGCGGATTATCTCCGATACGAAAAATCTTTCCGGCTTGTCGGTCAAGCGGTCTTTCTCGAAGTAAGGCGGATTTTCGGGCAGCAGCGACACTATCCTGTCCATTATCTTCTCCGTATTGAACTTGTGCATCGCCGACACGGGGTATATCTCAGCCGTGGGAATCAGGTTTTTCCATTCGGCTATCATCTCGTCCACCTTCTCTTGCGTGGAGAGGTCTATCTTGTTGATAATCAAGATAATTGGGCACGTGAGTCGCTTCACCATATCGAGGAAGAACATATTTTTGGTTCTTGTCTCCAATACGTCCGTGATATAGAGAATCACGTCGGCATCTTCCAACGCCGATTCGGAGTATTTGAGCATACTCTCTTGGAGTTTGTATATCGGTTTCAACACGCCTGGGGTGTCGCTATATACTATTTGGTAGTCGTCGGTGGTTACGACGCCCATAATCCTGTGCCGTGTGGTCTGGCTCTTTGCCGTGATGATAGAGAGCCGCTCACCGACGAGGATGTTCATCAGTGTCGATTTGCCGACGTTGGGGTTGCCCACTATGTTTACAAAACCTGATTTGAAGGCCATTTCGTTTCTTTATTAAATTCGTTGCAAATATAATATAAATTCCCGACATATTTTTTATTTATTTCTTAATTTTGCTGTGTTTTTGTAACAGGATATTATGAGCAATTGGGTTAAGATATTAATTATAATGTGGTTGACTGCGGCGGGATTGACTGCGGCGGGTCAACGTGTGGCAACTATCGAACACGACACCGACTTGTGGACGTGCGGGCAGTTGATATTGTTTTCGAGCAAGGAGCCTGTAACTTGGGATGAGCATGGGCGCGTGGTGTCGGGCATGTTGGGGATTAACACCCTGATTTTGTGTGCCGACAATAAGTTCAGGGAGTTTGCGCGGGATTATCATGTGGAGTTTGACGAGCGCGGACTTCTTGTGTCGGGTACGCCGTCGGTGAGTGTTGTGTTGGATTTGCAGGAACAGACCATCATGTCGCAGCCTTATACGGAGGTGGCTTTTTATCCAAACGGCGTGGTGAGGTACTTGATTCCGTCGGATAATTTCAGGTTTGCCACGGAGGACGGTTTCAAGTTTTCGGTAATGGCGGGGCGGCTTGTTTATTTTGACGAAAGCGGTCGGCTCCGTGCGGCGGCAGTGGCGCGGCGTAGGGTGGTGCAGAAGTCAGACGGTACAGAAAGGGTGTATCAGCCGGGGGATTTGGTAAGGATTGACGAAAGAGGACGGGTGGAATAACAAAAATTAGACTTCAACGACACAATACCGAACATCCAAATCACGTTTTAAGTATGGATTTCGTGCATACCGTACACAAAATCCATACTTAAAACGTGCAAAAGTAAATTATAATGGACATCAATATTTCATTTCATTTGTAATTTTTTTTTTTGCTTGGTTTGACAATTTGTTTATATTTGCCTTTTGAACAACGAAAGATTTGGACACTATGAGACGGACACAGATAGTAGATAGAATTAGGATTGAAGCCGACAAGATGCGTCCCAAGGTAAAGACGATTTTGTACGGTTCGGAGGCGCGTGGCGATGCGCGGGCAGATTCCGACATCGATTTGCTGTTGCTTGTCGAAACCAACAAACATCTGTCATACAGTGAAAAAGAACAGATTATGTCGCCTTTTTATGACATAGAACTCGATACAGGCATTGCCATCAGCACACTGATAATGACCAAAAACGAATGGGAAAACCGTCCGTTTGCTACGCCGTTTCAACATAATGTAAAAATGGAGGGGATAGTATTATGAAGACGGAATTTACGGAAGGCAACTACGAGGATTTGGTAAAATATCGGTTGCAACGTGCACACGAAACATTGGCGGAAATCCCGTTTTTAAAGGAACAGGGGTATTACAATACGGCTACAAACCGTTTGTATTATGCTTGTTATTATGCTGCGGTAGCGTTATTAATCAAAAACCATATACAGGCGGGAACACACGCCGGTGTTAAAACAATGATTGGTCAACATTTTGTGTCCAAGGGTTTGATTACCAAGGAAAGCGGACGCGCCTTTTCCAATTTGTTTGATAGCAGGCAGCATAGTGACTATGACGAATTTGTATATTCTACCGAAGAAGAAGTTGACGAACTATATCCAAAGGCGGAGAGGTTCATTGCTGAGGTTGATGCGTTGCTGAATATCAATTAATAACAACAAAAAACTAAGCCGCCGCAAAATCTTGTTACCAAAGACTTTGCGGCGGCTGTTTTATCTACTCAAATCCACAGACGTGGAAACGATTAGTTGTTTTCCGGACGGAGTTTGCGAACGGTAACGGCGGTCTGCCACATTTCGCTCTCGCGGAGGGCTTTGAGTTCTTTTTCGAGACCTTCGCGGTAGTCGGGCTTGGAATTGGAATCGATGGAAATCTGAGCCTCGTTGCCGGTCTTAACGGAGAGGTAGAGCCATTCGAGAACGGGCTTCACAGCGTCGTGGAATCTCGGAAACCAATCCAACGCGCCGCGCTGTGCGGTGGTAGAACAGTTGGCGTACATCCAATCCATACCGTTCTTTGCGAAGAGGGGCATAAGCGACTGAGTGAGTTCCTCAACAGTCTCGTTGAATGCCTCAGAAGGCGAATGACCGTGCTCGCGCAATACTTCGTACTGAGCGAGGAGCAAGCCTTGGATTGCGCCCATAAGCGAACCACGCTCGCCTGTGAGGTCGGATGTTGCTTCACGTTGGAATGTGGTCTCAAACAAGTAACCCGAACCGATGCCGATGCCGAGTGCGAGGGTACGATCCATAGCCTTGCCGGTGTAGTCCTGATATACGGCGTATGAAGAGTTGAGGCCGCGACCTTCGAGGAACATCGTGCGGAGCGATGTGCCCGAACCCTTGGGAGCAACCATAATGACGTCGATGTCGGCAGGAGGAACGCAACCGGTGCGGTCGTTCCAAGTGATTGCAAAGCCGTGCGAGAAGTAGAGGGCCTTGCCTGCGGTGAGGTACTGCTTGATTTTGGGCCATACCGACATTACTGCTGCGTCGGAGAGGAGGCACATAATGATAGTTGCCTTCTGACAAGCCTCTTCGATAGAGAACAAAGTCTTGCCGGGAACCCAACCGTCGTTGACAGCCTTCTGATAGGTCTTGCCTTCGCGCTGTCCTACGATTACGTTGAAGCCGTTGTCGCGGAGGTTGAGCGACTGTCCAGGACCCTGTACACCATAACCAATTACGGCGATGGTCTCGTCCTTCAATATCTCACGTGCTTTTTCCAATGGAAATTCTTCGCGGGTCATTACGTTTTCCTCGACACCGCCAAAATTCATCTTTGCCATTTGTTTGTGATTTAATGTTTTATAAGTTTGACGTTTCTATTTTTAATGTGTCGCAAAGGTACACATTATATTAATAGAAACAAAAAATATTTTCAATTTATCAGTTGCATCTCCACCTGATCCTCCCATCCGTCGGGGGTGCGATGCCATTGACGAAGGATGCCGCTTTCTGAGAAACCGCATTTGGCGAACAGCCGGCGGCTTGCCTCGTTGCCGACAGCGATGCGGGCGTGGAGTTGGTGCAAGCCCAATATGTCGAAGGCGTATTCCGACAACAATCTCAACGCGCTTGTAGCCAATCCGTTGCGACGGCGTTCGACGGCGTTGATGCTGATTCCGACCGACGCCCTCATATCGGGCACCGACACGTCGTAGAGGTCGATTGCGCCCACGGGCTTGTGGCTGAGGTTTTCCACGATGATGAGCCTCACTTGGTGCATCTCAAAGACATCCTTTGTCAACGAATCGGCGATGTACTCCAATAAACTGTGCCGCGAAAACGGTGCGAGCGTCGCGCTTACTCTCCAAATTTCGGGGTCGTTTTCCCAAGCGTAGAGGTAATCGACGTCGTCGGGTTCGAGGGCACGGAGTGTTACAAGGGAGTCTTTCATCGGTTGATGTCCAATAGTCCGTCGGGGATTGAGAGTTTTATTGTGCGGATAGTATCGTTTTCGGCGAGGACTTCGGCGGCGTTGAGCGGCACAAGGATTTCTTCGCCAAAAGCGTTGTGTATGATTATCAACGGATTGCCGGGGATGTCGTCAATATCGACTATCTTGCCGAGCAATACGTCATTTTGGTCAAACACATCGTAATTGGCGTACTTGAAGTCGTTGTATTCGTCGTCTTCGTCTTCATCTACCACGAGGTCGTCGTTGGAGACATATACCGGCTTGCGCACCACCTTGTCGGCATCCTCGTTGGATTGTATGGTGTCGAAACGGAGCGAGATGTCGCCGTTTTTGGCATAGAACACCGAATCCTCTTGTACGAAAAAAGGAACCAAGTACCCGTCAGTTTCGACGAGTACGGGTTCCTGACTGTTGATGTCGTAATTAGGATTGTCGAGCCTTAGCACAACATCCCCCTTAGTGCCTTTGAATGCAACGATTTCGCCGAGTTTAGTCAACTTGGACTTGTCGAAGTATTTACTCAGCTTTGGGTTCATCGGCGGGTGCTGCTGCTTCTGCGGGTTGCGACTCTGCGTTTTCAGCTGCGGCTGCTGCCTCTTCTTCGGCTTTCTTGGCTGCCTCTGCGGCTGCTTCTTCTGCTTTCTTGGCGGCTACTGCGGCTAATTTAGCTTCCTTCTTCTTGGTCTCCTCAGCGAGAGCCTTGCTTGCAGCCTCTTTCTTGGCGTTGAGCTTGGCCTCCTTCTTTGCGTTGAGTTTGGCTTCCTTGTCGGAAACCCACGCTTGGAACTTGCTCTCGGCCTGCTCCTCGGTGAGTGCGCCCTTCTTGACGCCACGGAGCAAGTGGTCTTTGAGCAATACTCCCTTCATCGAAAGGAGCGACCTGCAAGTGTCGGTAGGCTGAGCGCCTGTCTGAATCCAATACAAAGCCCTCTCGAACTTTATATCGACTTGCTGCGGTACTGTGTTGGGGTTGTAAGTACCAATTTTTTCAATGAATCGGCCATCACGTGGCGCTCTTGAGTCGGCAATCACTATCGCGTAGTGTGCGTAGCCCTTCTTACCTTGTCTTGCTAATCTTACTTTAACAGGCATTTTACTTTGTTTTTATTTGTTTGTTAGTTTTGAAAAAATTTCGTGCGCAAAGGTACGGAGATTTTTCGGGATGTGCAAATTTTTTATGAGATTTTTTCACCGGCCTTCTCCACCCACGATTTTACATCGTCCTGAGTCGGGTTGGTGAGGTTCATCTTGCCCTTCTTGTTGATGCCGCAGAGGTCGTTGAAGAGTTTGCCGAACTTTGCGGTGGCGAGGTTCTCCACTTTGAGGAAACCGAGTTTCTGAATTACGGGCACCCACTCCGCCGGCACACCAATGGCTGTGTAGGCCTCCACGGGGTCGTATTCAAACTTCTTCTCAGGTTTCATCTGCGGGAAGAACAACACGTCTTGGATGGATTCGCTGTTGGTCATAATCATCGTAAGGCGGTCGATGCCGATGCCAACACCTGCCGTCGGGGGCATACCGTGGTCGATGGCGGTGAGGAAGTCCTCGTCCAAAACCATAGCCTCCTCGTCGCCGCGCTTGGCGAGAAGAAGTTGGTCTTCAAAACGCTGACGTTGGTCAATCGGGTCGTTGAGTTCCGAATAAGCGTTGCAGAGTTCCTTGCCGTTGCAGATAGCCTCAAAACGCTCCACAAGGCCTTCCTTGCTGCGGTGCTTCTTGGTGAGCGGCGACATCTCTACGGGATAGTCGGTGATGAAAGTCGGTTGGATAATCTTAGCCTCGCAGGTCTCGCCAAAGATTTCGTCGATGAGTTTGCCCTTGCCCATTGTGCTGTCCACCTCCACGCCAAACTTCTTGGCGGTCTCGGCGAGTTGGGCTTCGTCCATCTCCGAAATGTCAACACCTGTATAATGCTCGATAGCCTCAAACATCGTGAACCTCTGCCACGGACGCTTAAAATCGATAACATTGTTACCTACCTGAATCTTTGTAGTGCCATTGGTGGCGATGGCGACCTTCTCCACCATCTCCTCCACGGTGTCCATCATCCAAAAATAATCCTTGTACGCCACGTACAATTCTATCTGCGTAAACTCGGGATTGTGGAATCTGTCCATACCCTCGTTGCGGAAGTCCTTGGAAAATTCGTAAACGCCCTCAAAACCGCCCACGATAAGTTTTTTGAGGTAAAGTTCGTTGGCGATGCGGAGGTACAACGTCTGATCCATCGCGTTGTGGTGTGTCTTGAACGGACGAGCCGACGCGCCACCATAAATCGGCTGCAAAATCGGGGTCTCCACTTCGAGGCAGCCAATCGAATCGAGGTATTGGCGCATCGTGTTTACGAGCCTTGTCCTCTTGATGAACACCTCTTTTACCTTGGGGTTGACAATCAAATCCACATAACGCTTCCTGTACCTCTGCTCGGGGTCGGTGAATGCGTCATAGACCTTGCCGTCCTTCTCCTTGACGATTGGGAGCGGCTTCAACGACTTGCAAAGCACCGTAAATTCCTGCACGTGAACCGAAAGTTCGCCGGTCTTGGTGATGAATACGTAGCCTTTGACGCCGATGATGTCGCCGATGTCGAGGAGTTTTTTATAGACCTCGTTGTACATCGTCTTGTCGTCGCCGGGGCAGATGACATCGCGGTTGAAGTAGCACTGAATCCTGCCCTTCTCGTCCTGCAATTCGGTGAATGACGATGCGCCCATAATGCGGCGGCTCATAATCCTGCCCGCAAGGCAAACGTCCTGATAATTGTTTTTTTCAGGAGAATAATTGTCGCGGATTTCGTCGGTATGTACGTTGACATCGTATTTAGCCGCCGGATAGGGGTCGATGCCAAGTTCGCGGAGACGTGCAAGCGACTGCCTCCTTATCTGTTCCTGTTCTGAGAGTTCGAGATTGTTCATCGTTTTATGTCTTATTTTATGGGCGCAAAGGTACTGAAATCTATTGATGTAGCAAAATTTTTTTTGTACAGATTTACCTCACCATTCCCAAAATCACCGCCGCCGGCGTTTCCTGCATCTTGATAAAGGAAAACATCTTTTTCCCCGCGTCCTTGAGGCTCGCTCCAAAAAGATACACAGTGTCGTCGATTATCAGAAATCTGTCGTGTACATTTTGACAGAGATTTACGGTAATTGGCGGGTATTGTGCGTTGTAACGCCTCACAGCCAACTGAAAATCAGGCGAATTTTGTTTGGTGTAAATTATTGCCGAAACGTTTGCCGCCCTCTTGCTGAGCATTGTAAGGACGGTCTCGTCAACATAGTTGTCGATTATTGTGATTGCTTTTTTAGCCTGTTTGATGAGGCTGATGATAAGTACCAACGCATCAAAAATCTGTCCGTCGTAAAAAACACCCTCCACCGGTGGCAAAGAGGTGCGCACAAAGAAATCGACTTTGTTTTTTAAATCGGCAATGTCGTCATTTTGCACGGCAACCGTATGCTCCATATCTGTAAGCCGCTGATTGATGGCATGACCTTTCAACAGATATTGTTTGAGAATGCTATTGGACCATTGCCTGAATTTGATGCCCTGTGTAGATTTTACCCTGTAACCAACTGACAATATCATGTCAAGGTTATAAAACTCCACATTTCGCTTCACAGCCCTGCCATTTTCAATTTGAACTGTCGCAAATTTTGCGACAGTTGGAATTTGTGCCAACTCTTCTTGCAACGCATTGGCAATGTGTTTGCCGATTGTTTTTACATCGCGGTCAAACAATATTGCAATTTGCTGACGGCTGAGCCAAACCGTATCATTGTCCATCCTAACTTCCAACTTAATCGTTTCATCTGGCTGATACATAATGATTTCGCCAGTGTCAACGGTTTCGACGGCGTTCAGATTTTCGAGCCATTGTTTTAATTTTTCGACTTTTTGAGGCTGGATTTGTTGGGCGATAATGAGTAGATTCTCCTCGTCGGCAACATCGGTTTTATAGTATTTGCCATCTGCCGCAAGTAGTTTCAGTTGGTTACAATTTGTCACCAACTGAAATCTATTTTTTGTTGTCTTCCAATAGTTGCGTGCCAAATTATAGTCAGGTTGCTCCGTAAGCACCTGCACCACGTCAACCACTGAGAAATAATACTTCCCCTCGTCCGCGCTCCATACGGTGCGGATTTGGTTGCCCTCAAAGTTTTTTATGTCGGTTTGCGATGCCATTGCGTTTTGTTTTTTGACGGCGTAAAGATAAAAAGGATTTTAATTGCGGCAAAGGTGTATGTTAGAAAAAAATAAAAATAAAATAAAATACCCAAAAAGCCGTAGATTATTGGTAACATTTTTGTATCTTTGAGCGTTAAAAATATATACCAATACAAACCGCTATGAACAAGATTGTCATCATATCTGCGCCTTCGGGGTCGGGCAAAAGCACCCTCATCAGCCGGTTGATGGAAGACAAGGAGTTGAGGCTCGAATTTTCCATCTCCGCCACCACGCGCCCGCCGAGAGGTCAGGAAGTGGACGGCAAGGATTATTACTTCCTCACGCCAGAAACCTTCCGCGACTTCATAAGCGCAAACATGTTTGTGGAATACGAGCAGGTGTATCAAGACCGTTATTATGGCACGTTGTACCGCGAACTCAACCGCATTTCCGACAACGGTAACAACATCATCTTCGACGTTGACGTGAAGGGCGGCATCAACCTTAAAGGAAAGTTTGGCAGCAATGCCCTCTCGATATTCATACAGCCGCCGTCGGTGGAGGAATTGAGGCGCAGGCTGGAGAAGCGCGGCACCGACTCCGAGGAGGAGATTGCCAAGCGCGTCGCCAAAGCCGAAGAGGAGATGTCGCATGCCAGTCAGTTTGACTGCATAGTTGTAAACGACGACCTCGATATTGCCACCGCCGAACTGAGGGGCATCGTAGGCGGTTTTTTGAAATGACAAAAACTTAAAAAAACATCCATGGCAGACACTATTATAAATAAGGAGGGTAGCGACTATCTCAAATCGTTCCTCGACTCGATGCCGATGTCTATGGTGATGACCGACGGCAACGGGCGCATCAGGTATGCCAATGCTGCGTTCCGCAGCCGGTATCACCTCGACGAGGACGTGGCTGCGGGCGAATTGCTGTGCGAGGTGATTGCCTGCGATAATTTTTTCAAGCCGGGCGGCATCTGCACACAAAACTGTGGTCAGTGCAAGATGTACGAAATGGAGCATGAGGTGATGGCAACGGGGCGGCGGATAGTGCGCAAAATGTTTACATATCAGCGTCTTATCGAGGGCAAGCCTCACAAGCGCAGCTTTAGAATATCGGCGGTGCCAATGGATTATTGCGGCAGTAAGGCAGTGATTTTAAGTTCTGACGACGTTACCTTCGAGCGCAACGCCATCAACGAACTTACCGACACCATAATGAACCTCCGCGAATCCCGCGACAACACCGAACAGGAAAGCAAGGAAAACCGCGACCTCGCCACCTACCTCAAATGGATGAACGAGTCGCTCCAAAAGGAAAAAAACAAACTTCGCCTCCTCTTCGACAACATGACCACGGGCTTCATGCTCGCGCAGTACAAGAACGGCGAACTTTATTTTCAGGAGGGCAACAACAAACTCGGCGAGTTGCTAAAAACCAATGTGTCAAGGTTTTGCGGGCGGCGGCTAATTCCTGAGTCGGAGTATTACACGCCGGAGTTTTTCAACCACATGCTTGCCGTCATCGAGACGGGGCGGGCGCAGGAATTTACCACCACCGTTCCTAACAAGGACATTGCTCTCGACCTTCGTATAAATATGTATATGCCTGAGCCTGACTATGTTGCTATCATTGTAACCGACATCTCTGAGGAGACCAAGGCTCACCGCGCCAACATGGAGCAAGCGCGCCAACTTCGCAAACTCAACGTTATCCTCGACGACCGCAACAGCGAGTTGCAGAAGGCGGTGGAGACCAAAAACAAGTTTATCTCCCTCATCGCCCACGACCTCCGCAACCCGCTCAACGCCATCAACGGTCTCTCCGACCTCCTCACCAAACGCCTTAAATCCGAAACCGACCAACGCGCCTTAGACATGGCCAAGGTGCTGCACCAATCGGCAAAAGGCGCATCAGAACTACTTGACAATCTATTGATTTGGGCGAGGACGCAGCAAAACACCATACAGTTTAACCCCGATACGCACAACCTCCACGCTGTAACAGCCGAGACCCTCAGCGAAATCAAGGTGCAGGCAGACCGCAAGCACATCATGCTCATCAATCAAACTGAGGCGGACGACACGGTGTGGGCAGATAAGTTGATGCTTCAGACCATCATCCGCAACATCACCTCAAACGCCATCAAATTTACCAACGAGGGCGGATTGATAGTAATCGGCTCCAATCAGACCGCCGAGACCACCGAAATCCGCATCGAGGACAACGGCGTGGGCATGACAGAGGAGACTATCCAACGAATCCTCCAAACCACCGAACTCAATTCCACCAAAGGCACATCGGGCGAGAGCGGCACGGGCATGGGCTTGATAATCTCCAAAGAGTTCATACAGAGGCACAAAGGCACGCTCAACATCGAATCCACAGTTGGCAAGGGTTCCACTTTCATCATAACCCTGCCATGCGACTCTAAAAAAAATGATGAAAAAAAATGAAAAAAAATTTTGCGTTTGAAAATTTTTATATATTTTTGGACGGCATAAAAAAGGCAAAATGAAGATTAATATACCGACATATCCGGCAGGAACATTCTGCATAGAGCAAGTGGGTGGTGGCGCAGGCTACCTCCTACTCGATTCTATTATCGAAACTCACGACGACATGGCGGTATATTGCGGATGGACGAGTTACAGGATTAGGACGCTCAATTCGGCAGCGGCGCGGTTCCTTGGCGTTACCAAAAAAGAGGCTGTGGGCAGAGGATTCTTTGACCTGATGCCGGCGCAGTTTGCACAGGGCGAGTTGGAGGAGATAGCCTCCCTCAAAAACGACCGCGAACAGGTGGTGGAACTCCTTCTCAACTCATCCGACGACAAAGCCTTCAACGTAAAAGTGGCGGCGATGGACGACGGAGTGCTATTTATTATAAAGAGTGTCAACAAGGTGGTGGACAACTCCGAGGAGACCAACTTCAAGATGCTGTTTGAAAACATGTCGTCGGGATTCGTGTTCCTCAAAGGCGTTACGGACGACAAGGGCAACATCACCAACCATCAGGTGCTCGACATCAACTCCGCCTTCGAGATATACTTTGACAAGGACAAGGAACAGGCGATAGGCAAAAACATCGACGACGTAATCCCCGACATCGACGAGAGCGTAGTGAGGATTCTATCAAAATCCGCCCTCACCGGCAATTCGTACAGCGGCAAATATTACCATCCCGCTACCAAAAAACATTTTGAAGTGCGCACCTACTCGCCGCGCAAAGGTTTTTCTGCGGCGGTCTTCAACGACATCAAGCACGAGATAGAAGTGCGCAACGACCTGATTATCAAGAACGAAATCTCCAAAGCATTCGCCCTCGGACACGATGTGAGTCTGTACAAGGTGGTGCTCGACTTCGTATTGAAAACCACCGAAAGCCTTAGTGGTTACATCGGCTACGTGCATCAGGGGAGCAAGGTGATATCCTTTGCACACACCGACGAAGGCAAACTTCCCCCACCCGACGAAAAAGGCGAGGTAACATTCCTTGTAAAGGACTACCCAGGATTGCAGTCCGTAATCGACACCAAGGAACAAGTGATTGAGACCAATGTATATGGCTGCACCTCAATCATTACAGCGCCTGTATTGGACGGAGACAAGGTGATAGGATTGATTGGTATCAGCAATTCCAACAAGCCATACGACTTCAAGTCCAAAAACTTTCTCAAAGGTCTTGCAGACTATATGTCGCCACTCATGGTGGCAGAAATCAAAGAACGCCAGTACAAGCGTCAACTCGTGGAGGAGAAGGAACGCGCCGAGCGCAACGAGAAACTCAAGACCGCCTTCCTCGCCAACATGTCGCACGAGGTGCGCACGCCCATGAACTCCATCATTGGGTTTGGACAGTTGCTCGCAAAGTCGTCCACGCTCTCCAACAAGGACAAACTTTACGTGGACTACATCTCGCAGGCAAGCAAGCGACTCCTTTATATAATAGAGAACATAATGGAGATGTCCAAGTTGCAGACGCAGCAAAGCAAGGCCACGGTGTCGTCTGTTAACATCAACTCTATGCTCAAGACCATCTACAACGAGATGGAGACCTTTGCCGTTGCCAAGCACATCGCCCTTGTCCCGATGCCGTCTTGTTCCGACGACGAAAGCAACGTGATTACAGACAGTTACAAGGTGAAGAAAACCCTCACCTGCCTCATATCCAATGGCATCAAGTTTACGAGCCAAGGCAGCGTGTCGTATGGTTACACGATAGAAGGCAAATATATCACCTTCTTTGTGCGCGACACGGGCATAGGCATCCGCAAGGAGTTGCACGAGAGTATTTTTACCACATTCCAACAGGCAGAAAACGTCCTCGAACGCAAATACGACGGCGTTGGCGTAGGTCTGTCGCTCTGCAAAGGCTACATAGACATACTTGGCGGCAAGATTTGGCTCGAATCCGCCCCCAACGAAGGCTCCACTTTCTACTTCCGTCTCAAAAATCTCGAAGTGGGATAGGGTAGGGCTGGGTTAACAACCCCTAATAATTTAATCAAATCTTAAAATTGGCATAATCAAAAAGTCAAAAATTCTCCCCATCTTTGCAGTGTCATCAAAATGGTGGCACGAGGCGGTCAGGCGCATTTAAAAACAACATTCAGCACCCGACCGCCCCGGATTAAAGAACGAAAAATCGACGGGATGAATCTTATTAACCATAACATCGACCACGTTTCCTACAAGTGCCATGCTGCATACGTTGCGGCGGCATCGTCTCCCGTCGGGAGTCGCATCTCTTTGCGGCTTCAAAAATTTAATCAACATGAAAAAGTTATTCTTGACGCTGTTGTTGATAATAGCGATCGCGATGTTGTCCACCGGCAACAAACTGATGAGCGAGCGTTATATACACGACAGTCGGATTGCCACTCACGACGGCACCTATTTCGATTTCGAACGGAGTCTTGCCGAGAGCGAGCGCAGAAACTATGAAGTCGCTATCGACTTCATCAAACTTCACGAAGGCTTTGCAAACGGCAGGGCTTACAGATGTGTCTCAGGCAAGTTGACTATTGGCTATGGACACGTCATTAGACATGGCGAGCATTTCCCCGAACAGATTTCGGAGCGATTCGCCGACAGTCTGTTACGCGCCGACTTCAAGGTGTCGTATGCGGTGGCAAACAAGTATTTCCCGGAGCAAAGGGGCAGCCGCAAAATTGTACTTGCGCACTTTGTATATAGCAAAGGCATAGGCTCGTTGCTCAAAAGCGGTCTCCGCCGTCAGATAGAGGCAGGTGGCGAGGTCGATAAAGAATTTGCCAAATGGTGTTATTACACCGAGTACAAGACTGGCAGGAAGGTCTATTCCAAAGTTGCCGCCCGCATCCAACAATGGGAACGCGACATGTGGCACAAGGACGACATCCTCTATGTAAAATCCACGTTGCAAGAACGCGGCTACCGATAGTTTTTTTGAAGATATTTTGAAAATATTTTTTAGAACATCAAAGCCCGTCTTTCTTCATAAAAAAGAGAGGGACTGAAATTGAAGATAACACAACGGCGGGCTTTGATATTTACAATTTTTCCTGTATTTGCGCCGCTTGATTCAATGGGTCTTTGTTTACGAAATATGGATTGATTTTTAGTGTTTTCTCCATGTCGCGCACCCTCTGCAAAAATTTTTTCTTAGAGTTAATCCCAAATTTTTTGTAGATGTAGGCTGCAACTTGTCGTTTGCCCTCTAAAGCCTTTTGATCCCATTCCGTCTTATACCGCCTTTGCAATTGCATAATTGTCTTCATTGATTAATGTACTGATAATCAATTAATTGTAAAAAGTTTTTACCAAATCTACTTGTAAAAGCGAGATTTGGTAAAAACTTTTTTGAATATACTGATTATCAGATGGTTGCAATTACTGTACCGTATGTTTCAGTGTTATCGTCTGCCTGTTTGTTATCGTGCCGCGCTTATCCACACGGCCGTTTTTATCTACGATGGAGACGTTGTAACTAATCGGGTTTTGCGACTTTTCGCGCCACTTGAAGCAAACTACCTTGATGGTGTAGGTGCCGGGAGTGGGTTTGAGCCAGTAGATATTCTCCTGCGGGCGCGTTGTGGTGCCGATGAGGGCGTTGGCGTCGAGGTCGAGGATGCCCGTGCCGCCTTGACAGGTCGCCTTGCGCTTGGAGAAGTAAATCTCGTTGCCGCAGGGGTCGATGACGTGGAGGTCGAGGTCGGTGCGGCAATACCATTGGAGGTTGATGCGGAGGTCGCCGCTTTCGCCTTTGAGGTCGTCCTGTTTGTTATTGTTTGGCGGAGGCGTGGGCTTGGGTTGCTCAATCTTGGTGAGCGGGATGGTGCGCGAATCCTGCGTGTTGAGTTGCGCGAGAGTCTTGTTCTTCACCTTGGTATTGTTGCCGTTGTAGCCAGATTTTGTGGCGGCTATTGAGAGTTTGTCGGTGTCGGAGATGTCGCCTACAACAAATTCGCCGGCGTTGTTGCTGTACTCGGTGGCAACGAGAGTGCCGTTTTTGTAAATCTCGTTTTTGACGCCTGCCAACGCTGCGCCTGTGCCGTCAACATTCTTGAATACGAGCGACTTGGTGAGCGGCCGGAGGTACATGGTGCGTTTTTCTTCGTCGAGTGTCATAAATTGCTTTACCGTGTAGCCCGACAGAGTGGTATCGGCATAGCCCGCCTTGGACGCCGTAAACTTCAACGTGCTGCCTATCCTCAGCGAATCAAACATGCCTACGCCAACGCCGTTGGTGTTGGTCTTCATCGTGCGGGACGCGCCGTTGATTTCGAGCGTAACTGTTGCGTCGGCAAGCAACGTCTTGGTTTTCAGGTTTTTGACAATTACTTTAACGCAGCCCTTCAACGGTTTCAGGTGCAAGGTTCTTTCGTAGTCGTTCATATTGCTGATGTCGAATAGGGAGGCCTCCAACGTGTCGTTTTCGTAACCTTCCTTGGACGCAACCACCTTGACCCTGCCGCACAAGGGCATGTCTTTGATGTCAAACTGACCGGCAACGTCCGATTTGGTCTGGTCGTTGGTTGAGTTGCCGTCCACGATGCGTACCAACTTGATGTCGGCTTCGGGGATGGGTTCGTCGTCGTCGGCATCCACCACTTTGAGGGTCTCCACGCTTGCCACCGCGCCAAGTGTCAACACCTTGAAATCGTCGGGCGGAAAGTCGCGGTACTTGTAGCCGGCGTTTTTGAGGCTGTAACATCCGTTGCCGCAACTCGCAAACACAGAGTCTTTTGCGCCGCCAAACAACTTGTACCACAGCGGTTCCTTGATGTCGGAGATTACCATTTTGCCATTGATGTCGGTGGTGTCGTGGTACGGAATCATGCTCTTGCCGCCAAAAGTGGATGTGAGCGGATATGTAACGTCTGCGGCGGCTTTGGCTACCGCAATGTCGGTGTCCTGTTGCTTAAACTGGATGTTGATGTCGCGGCTTACCGGTATCAGCAATATCAGCGGCAACAGAAACAGGAATATCCACCACGGAAACTTCTTGCGTTTCATCGTCAGCACCACATCGCCGTTGTTTTCCGACGATGTTACTGTTATAGTATTGCTTTTCATAGTAGATTTGGGGTTAAAAAAATTATTAAAATTCTATCTCAACGTGTGCGTCGTGAATATCAGCGAATCGTTTTCGCCAATCTGACCCGTCTTGTCGATGCGCCCGTTTTTGTCGATGATTGTGAGCGTGAATTTGATTTTCTTGCTCGGCAGGTTCATGCGCGGGTGGAACGGACAGCACTTTATTATAACGGTGTAGTTGCCGTTTGACGGGTTGGTCCACACGGTGTTTTCCTGCGGCGACGTGGACGCACGTTCAGGATGGTTGGTGGCGTCCTGGTTGGCGTCGATGTCGAGGATGCCCGTAGAACCGTTACACGAGGTGCGCTTGCGGTCGTAATACGTGAGCCGTCCGCACGGGTCTTTGATAATCATGTCGAGATCCGCCTTGCAGTACCATTGGAGGTTGAAACGCAGGTCGCCGGTCTTGCCTTTGAGGTCGTCCTGTTTGGGCGGGTCGGGCTTGGGGGGATCTTGTTTTTTTGGGGGATCCTGTTTCTTGGGCGGGTCGGGCTTGGGTTCTTCCTTTTTGATGGGAGTGAGTTTCAGCGTCCTCTCGTCGGGGGAAGTCTTTGGCTTATAGCCGATTATCGACAGCGAGTCGCCCGTGTAGCCTTCCTTGTTGGCAACGGCTTTGAGGTCGGAGCAATGCGGGAGCGTCGTCTTGATTGTGGCGGCATCATCGGTGATGTATTCCTTGTTGCCGATTACGACCTTCGCGCCAGGCAACGGTTTGCCATTGCTACTGTCTATCACCTTGATTGTCAGTTCGCTACTGAGCGATTGAAGCGTTATCACAAGAAACTTGTCGCGAGGCACGTCCTTGTATAATAACGCCCTGCCCGCCGTGCCGCAGTCGGTCTGCATGCCCGCCTTCAACGAATCTTTGCAGACAGGAAACAGCCTGAACCACAGCGGCTCTTTTATATTGTCGATAACGATTTTGCCCTCGCCATCGGTAGTGCGGACGGTGTTGGCGATGTAATCCACGCCGAATGAGTATAGCACAGGATAACTTATCGTCGCCTCCTTGCCCGATACGGGGGTGTTGCCGTCGCCGTTAACAAACTGCAACTTTATCTCCCTCGGTATCGGTATCAGCAATATCAACGGCAGAAGCAACAGGAATATCCACCACGGAAACTTCCTGCGTTTCATTACGAGGACAACATCTTGATTGCCCGCGTCTGATGTAACTTTTATGGTTTCTGTCTGCATGATTTTTCTACAAAAATGTTTGTAAGCCAACGCCTTGCGGCGTTTTTATGCTACGAGGGCGGCGGAACCGAGGACGGCGATGTTGGTGCCGAGCAATGCCGACGGCAACACCTTCACCTTGTTCCTGAACACGGGCAGCATGTATTGCTCCATGTAACGTTTTGTGGCGTCCACGATGAGTTCCTTGGCGTTGGCAAGTCCGCCAAAAATAAATACCGCTTCGGGACTGAGCACCGTGCAGAGGTCGGCGAGTTTGCGGCCGAGGATGTCGGCGGTGAAGTCAAACGCCTTCAAAGCGAGAGTGTCGCCCTCGGTGGCAAACGTATAGATGTCTTTGCTCGTGAGTTTGGAAAACGGTATGTCGCGCATCTTGGACGGCGTGTTGTACTTGGCCATCAACTCGAATGCCGTCCTCTTGATGCCGGTGGCGGAGGCGTAGGTTTCGAGGCAACCGAGGCGACCGCAGCCGCACTCCCTGCCGCCGGGTATCACTACCGAGTGTCCAAACTCGCCCGCAAAACCGTCCGCGCCATACACGAGGTTGCCGTTGACTACTATGCCCGAACCGAGTCCTGTGCCGAGCGTTATCATCACAAAATTCTTCATGCCTTTGGCTCCGCCATACACCATCTCGCCGATTGTGGCGGCCTTTGCGTCGTTGGTAACTACGATTTTTGTGTCGAAATGCTTGCGCAGTTCGTCGGCGAGCATCACCTTGCCCTTCCACGGGAGGTTGGGTGCTTGCTCTATCGCGCCGCTGTAGAAATTGCCGTTTGGCACGCCTACGCCGATGCCGCGCAGGGTGTGTTCTCCGCATTTGGCGAGGATGCCTTTGATGTTGGTGGTGAGCGCGTTGATGTAGTCGTCGAGTACGGCGTATTGCTGCGTTGAGAGCGATGCCTCGGCTACTATCTGAGCGTCGTCTGAAACGGCTCCAATCACGGTGTTGGTGCCGCCTATGTCGATTCCAATCGAAATGTTTTTCATTTTGTTTTGTAATTTAAAAAAATGTGTTTATATTTGTGGCTCAAAAATACAAATTTTCTCTTAAAGAACCACGTTTTTTGAAAATATTTGCAAAAAAATTGTTCGCGAGGGTAATTTGGCTAAATTTTTGCATTTGTTTTAGGAAATGGTGCGGAATTTTACATATTTTAACGTAAATGTATGCAACATTTTTTCAGTTTCTTTCGTATAATACAACTAAAGAAACAAAGTTACAAACATAAAAACAAAAGCACAGTTAACGATATTTACTAACTTAAAATTACAGGAGGAACGCCTATAAGTTGAGAGCTACACGTATTAACTAAAAACACAAATACAATGGCTTACGTAGAAATGAAAGACCAGGAGCTTATCAATACGTTCATAGAGAACGGTGATGGCAATTGTATCAAGACCCTCTTCGAGCGTCATAAGAGCAAGGTATTCACATACATAATGCTCAACGTTAAGGATCGCGAATTGGCGGAGGACATCTTCCAGGAGACCTTCATCAAGGTGATTAAGTCGCTTCGCAAGGGCAGGTATATGGAGAAGGGCATATTCCTCTCGTGGGTGGTACGCATCTCGCATAACCTGATAATAGATCATTATCGTAGGGAGAAGCACTTGAAGGTAACGTCTTCCGACAGCACAGAGGCTGATTTATTCAATAGCAAGAAGTTTGCTGACATCAACATCGAAGATCGTCTTGTACAGAACCGTATAGAGTTTGAGGTTAGGCAGCTCATCAACGAACTTCCTGACGACCAGAAAGAAGTAATCTTGTTGCGTCATTATGGCGAAATGAGTTTCAAGGAGATTGCGGACCAGACAGGGGTAAGCATCAACACCGCGCTCGGACGCATGAGGTACGCGCTGATTAATCTCCGCAAGATGATAGAGGACAGGAACCTCTCGCTTTACGCCTAAAAGAAGAAGGTATTGGGTGTTAGCACAACAAGTATTATTTCATAGGCGAACAGAAAATATTATTTTTCATCTATGAAAAAAACTTTTGGGAATACTTCGCAGGAGGTATTCCCAAAAGTTTTTTTGTGGGGTGGGGGAGGGGCTAATTGTTGGTCAATACTTTCTTCTTGGAAATCATTTTTTCGTGTTCGAGCGTTGCGCTGCACGAAATTTGTTCCTCGCCATTGTCGATTATGAAACTGATGTCCATGGTAGCCCAGCCGTTTTTGATGGTGCCGGTGCCTTCTTTGATTGTGGGGCCGCTTGCCACTTCACCAGAGAATGTCAACGATGTACCCGAAATTTTCACTGTGATCCGGTCTCCGTCCACACTTGCAAAATTGTTGATGGCAAATTCGGTGTCAGAAAGTTTGTCGATTGTAACCTCAAAGGCGTCCGGCAAATCACCCGTAACGGTGTTCCAAGTCCATGTCGCGCCTGAATTGCCTACTACGAGTTCGTTGGTGCTGTGGCTGAACTCCGGTGCGTCTTCCTTGCTGCATGATGTCATTGCAAAGAGGGGCAGCATCAGTATCAGCGCAAAAAGTGCATTGATTAGTGGTCTGTTTGTTTTCATTGTGTTGTTTTGTTTGTTAATAATCGTTGTGCTATTTTTGTAACGTGTATTTTTTAGGATTATTATTTTGACAGGCAAAATCACAAAATTTAACCACGAAAAATTCGCTTGGCGTTTTCCGTGGTTAAATGATTTATGCAAAATGTCTTGATTATTTTTCCGTTTTTTCTTCCTTTTCCGCAACTTCCTGCCTCGGCTCTACTTCGTCGGCGAGGTCGTTGTCGATGAGGATGCGGCCACAGTATTCGCATACGATGATGCGGTTGTGTGTGGCAACGTCAATCATGCGCTGCGGCGGTATCTTGTTGAAACAGCCGCCACAAGCCTCACGCATTACCCTTACGATTGCAAGTCCGTTCTTGTGTCCATTGCGGATGCGCTCGTAGGCGGTAAGGAGTCGCTCCTCGATTTTCTTGGTGAACTCGCCGCGCTTTTGGGCAAGATCTTCCTCGTCCTTGCGTGTGGATTCGATGATGGTGTCGAGTTCGCCTTTCTTGCGTTCGAGTTCCTTCTGACACTCGGCGTGCTTTTCCTGCTCCTCTTCGAGTTTGGTTTTCTTGGCAGCCATCGATGCCAAAACCTCGCGTATCTTCTTGGTTTTGAAGTCGATGTCGAGTTTTTGGAACTCGATTTCCTTGGTAATCGAGTCAAACTGTCTGTTGTTGCGAACCTGCATCTGCTGCTGTTCGTATTTCTTGATGTTGTCTTTGGCTACTTCGATGTCGTTTTTGTACTGCGCGATTTCCTTCTCGCAGGCAGCGATTTCGTTTTTGTATTTGGTGATGCGGGTCTCACGGCCCACGAGTTCGTCCTCCTTGTCCTGCACTTCGAGGGGGAGTTCGCCGCATTGGCGGTGGATTTCATCGGTCTTGGAGTCGATGGTCTGCAATGCGTACAGCGCACGGAGTTTGTCTTCCACCGTTACCTCTGCTGCCGTAGCCGTTTTTTTGGTATCTGCCATTTTATAGATATTTTATTGGATTCGTATTTGTTTCCGATTTCTCGACCGCAAAGTTACAAAATTTTTTTTGTAATATATCAACAAAAATATTTTTTATTCCAATTTCTGTCTCATAATGTCCCAAATCGGCTATTATGATGCGTCCGTCGGCATCAAAAAACTTGTGGTAGGTGAAGTCGCCCGACACAAACACGTCCGCGCCCATCCTTTTTGCCTCGCCGAGCAAGAAACTGCCCGACCCTGAGCATACCGCAATGCGCTTCACTTTGTCTTTGACGATGGCGGTATGACGGATGCCGCCGCATTGGAAGTCTTTTTTGAGTTTTTGGAGGAAATCCATCGCGTCCATTGGCTTGGGCAAGTCGCCGATTGCGCCGCTGCCGCAGGGCAGGTCGCCGAATGTTTTGGGCGAGAGGATGTGGTAATCCTTGATGCCGATGGTCTCCATCATCGCCTTCGACGTGCCTTCAAGCACTGCATCGGCGTTGGTGTGGGCGCAATAGATTGATATTGAATTGCTTACCGCTTTGTAGATGATGCGTTCCGTCGGTGTCTGCATCGTGATGTGGCGGAGACCTTTGCCAAAGATTATCGGATGGTGGGCTACTATGAGGTTGCAGCCCTTGGCGACTGCCTCGTCGATGACGGCTTCTGTAACGTCGAGCGTTACAAGACACTTATATATATAGCCGTCGTCGGCCTCCACTTGGATTCCGGCGTTGTCGTAATCTTCCTGCAACGCGGGCGGGAAGTGGCGTTCGAGTTCCGAAATTATTTCTGAGAGTGTAAGTTTCATTGTGGATGAATGTTAATTTACTGCAAATGTATCATTTTTTTCCACAATCTCCAAATTATTTACTATAAAATAATAATCGGAAGATTCCCCAAAGGTAATTTCGGGTATTTTTGTTGCGTTCTGTTTTGTTTTTTTACTATCTTTGCCCTCGTTTTAGAAAACTACATCTAATTATGTTAGTAATATCTGCTTGTATTCTGTTGCCACTGCTTATCCTGTGGCTCACGTATAAAGTCCCCGTGCTCAACAAGGTTGGGGGCATCATCATCGCGTATATATTCGGCTGCGCGCTCGGATTGACGGGCGTCATCCCCGACGATGAGGCAACACACCAATTGCAGACCACCGTGGCAACTGTTGCAATACCGTTTGCAATACCGCTGTTGCTATTTTCTGCCGACATCAAATCGTGGACGAGGCTCGCTCCGCCGTTCATCAAATCTACTATTGCCGGACTATTGGGCTGCGCGTTGGCGGTTGTTATTGGCTTCCTGATATACTCAGATGGAGACAACGCGGAGACATATTCGTCGGTTGGCGGAATGTTGTCAGGACTTTACACAGGCGGCAATGCAAACTTGGCATCGCTAAAAATAGCCCTCAATGTTGACGATGCCACATACTTAATTGTATCGGCTTACAGCACCATTGCAAGTGCGTTTTATCTTTTTTTAGTGATAATTGCTGGCAAACCAATCCTCCGCACGATTCTCCCCGACTTCAAGGACGACAAGGACAAGGTGAATTTGGACATTAACATCGAAAACCACGACAACGAACTTTTTTACGGACTTTTCCGCCGCGACAACCTCAAAGACCTCGGCAAAGCGTTGCTCCTGACGGTGATAATAATCGCTCTCGGCGCAGGCATTGCAAAAGGCGTTGCGGTGCTTTTGTCAGGAGATTTGTTCCAATCGGTGTTTATATTGTCGATTTCGTTGTTGTCGATAATTGCTTCAACAAACAAGAAAGTCCGCGCCATCAAACGCACTTTTGAACTCGGAACACTTTTTATAATAATATTCAGCGTGGCGGTGGCGTCGCAAGTGAGCCTCAAAATGTTGACTGCGGTCGATTTGAATATTTTGCTGTTCACCACGATAGTTACGTTTGGTTCGTTGATATTCCACGTGTTGCTCAATGCGATAATGCGTGTTGACACCGACACAACGTTAACTACAAGTATATCATTGATTTGCAGTCCGCCATTCGCGCCGGTGATGGGCAGCGTCCTTCACAACAAGGCTGTCATCGGCCCCGGCATTGCAGTAGGCTTGTTTGGTTACGCAATCGGCACATACTTCGGCTTCGGCTTGGCAAAAATGCTGTTGTCGTTCTAAACGGTAGCCGCCTTACAGCGTCTAATTTTTGAGAACGATAATTACCGATAATTTTTCGATAATTGACGAAAATTTTTTTGAACGCGAATTAAAACGAATTAGAAAAAGATTATTCTTTCAATTCTTTATTTTTGTTTAGAAAGAAAAAATTGACGGTAATTTTCGTGTAATTGACGGTAATTTTTGTTTCAAAAAACAACGCCGCAAGGCGTGTAAAATAAAAAAAATATGGCTAACTACACTCCATCCCCCGCCCGCTACTCCACGATGACGTACAACCGCGTCGGCAAAAGCGGATTGAAACTTCCTGCCGTGTCGCTTGGTCTGTGGCACAATTTCGGCTCTGTTGACAACTACGATAATATGGTCTCGATGTGCCGCACAGCCTTCGACCTTGGCATCACGCACTTCGACCTCGCCAACAATTACGGCCCTGTATATGGCTCGGCAGAAAGTAATTTTGGCAAGATTTTGCGCGACACATTCGCCGGTCTGCGCGACGAGTTGATAATTTCCACAAAAGCCGGTTACGATATGTGGCCCGGTCCTTACGGCGATTTTGGCAGCCGCAAATACCTGATTGCAAGCCTCGACCAAAGCCTCAAACGCCTTGGATTGGAGTACGTTGACATTTTTTATCATCACAGGATGGATCCCGAAACTCCTTTGGAGGAGACGATGCTCGCCCTCGACCAAATTGTCCGTTCTGGCAAGGCGTTGTATGTGGGCATTTCCAACTACGACGGCGCAACTTTGGCGCGGGCAACGGCAATTTTGCAGGAGTTGCACACACCTTTTATCATCAATCAAAACCGTTACAGCATCTTTGACCGCACCATTGAGAAAAATGGTCTCAAAGCCACCGCCCGCACTCTCGGCAAGGGCATCATCGCCTTTTCGCCGTTGGCGCAAGGTCTGCTCACCGACCGTTATCTCAACGGCCTACCCTCCGACAGCCGCGCCGTCAAGAGTGGCAAATTCCTGAAACCCAACGACATCACCGATTCCGTTTTGCAAAAGGTAAAAGCACTCAATCAAATTGCCGTCAATCACGGCTGCACATTGTCGCAGTTGGCGTTGAAGTGGGTCTTGAAGGATTCAGACCTCACAAGCGTCCTCATCGGTGCAAGCCGCCCCTCGCAAATCATCGACAATGCAGGGATTGTTGGAATTGCGCCATTGTCGGAGGAGGAATTGGCGGAGATAGAGAGGGTAGTTGGGGCGTAAATATCCGCTATATCAGGCTTGTCAAATAAACGGGGATGAATAGGATGCCGTCTGTTTCCATCAGGTCTTTGGTATATACAATGTACTTGCTGCCGATGCGCGATTTGTATTTCGCTGTGAATTTGTCGAGCGAAACGTGCTGTTGGTAACGTGCTGATTTGATTTCCAAAGGTGCAATTTTGCGCCCTTCGGCAATCAGAAAATCAATTTCGATACGGTCGTTGGCATCTTCACGCGAATTTTTTGAGTAAAAAAACAGTCGGTTGCCCGATGATACAAGCATTTGTGCAACAATGTTTTCCATAAACATACCCTCATTGAGGTGAAGTTTGTCAAACAGTATCGACTTGTAAACCTCATTGTCCATAATCTCTGTTTCGGAAAACGCAAGGCTGAAAAGGAGTCCTGTGTCTGCCATATAGCATTTTAGCGACGTTTGTTCCATATTGAGACCAAGTCCACGGTTTGGGTCTGTGTTGTTGAAACAAGGATTGACAACCTTGGAATCTGCAAGCCACATAAATGCATCTTCGTAATCGCGCATTCGAGCATTTTTTGTGAGTGATGCGAGGTTGAATTTCTTTTCGTGTTTGGAAAGTTGCGAAGGAATCTCATCAAAAATGGCTGAAACTTTTGATTCATAGCCTTTTGCAAATTTGGATATGTCGTTGCGGTATAGTTTCAATATCCTGCGTTTTACGGCGTCGGTGCGTTCAAAGTCGTGATTTTGAGCATATTCAAGCACGGCTTGCGGCATACCGCCCACCAACATATATTGCTTGAAATAGTCCATTGCCTTGCGGTGCATTGCTTGTCCGAGCGGGGTTTTGTTTCTAAAACATTCCTTTATGTAATCAGCCATTACGTCATTGCCAATTGCCCACATAAACTCCTCAAAATCAAGTGGATGCATCGTAAGACTTTCTTCCTCTGACGGGATGATGATGTTTTCGACGTTTTGTTTGAGGGTTATCAGCGATCCTGTCAAAAGATAATCGAATCGTCCGTCGGCTACAAGATATTTGGTCAACTGACGCGCTTTTGGGTAAAGTTGCACTTCGTCAAATACAATCAGGCTTTCGCGCCTGTGTAGTTTGACACCGTAATAAGCCGACAATTTGTTGAAAAACAATTCTAAATCTGTGGAATTGTGCTCGAAAATTCCAGTTACCGCAGGGTCGATGTTTGCAAAGTCTATGATAATGTGCGACTTATAATTGTTTTTTGCAAACATTGTCGCCACATAACTTTTGCCCACACGCCTTGCTCCCTCAATCAACATTGAAGTAGAGCCCTTCGATTTCAACTTCCATTGTATAAGTTTATCGTAGAATTTTCTTTTCAGTTCCATAAATATCACGTTTTAAAGAGTTACGACTGCGCAAAATTACCACGTTTTTATGAGTTATGCAAATATATTTTACCACGTTTTTAAGGGTTACGCACATATCAAATTCCCACGTTTTTAAGGGTTGCGGATTTCATTGTTGTTAATGTGTTGATTGATAACCACAAAAAAAGGATTGACTTCCAAAGCCAATCCCTTTATTAATAGATACATGAAAAAAAAGTTGCCGCCTTTATCTTAGAATTCTTGTTACCTTCTTCTCTCTTGTCACCGTCTTTTTGGTCTTGGGGTCAACATCCTTGCCGTCGTCAAAATAAACGATGAGGGAAAGTCCGTAAATCCATTGGGTTTCCGTGTTGCCCTCCACAACCGACTGCGGCGCACCGAGTGCAAGTTCTGTTTCGGTCATTGTCATGCCCTCCATTACTCGTCTGCTGACAATATAATCCCAATTTGTAACATATTCAGGGACATTTGTATTGACAAAATCCATAAGACTCTCCAATACCTCATTGTTCACGTCATTGAACTCGTCGATAATGTTCTTGTCCGCCGGTTTTTTGAGCGTGGCATATTTTTCTATGCCTACACTTTTCTTGCTAAGAGCAATTGCGGGTACGACTTCCAATTCTGTCTGTTTGACGTACATACGCTTGTCAGCAACGCGAAATGCAGCCGAAAAATTGTACATGTTTTTTTTGCCCATCACAGCGGTATTTTTGCCATCAACACTGTACTTGCAGGATATTATTTTGGTCGAGGGGCTGATTTTCAGCACATTGTCGCGTCCAATGTTTTTGCAAATCCACATATACAGATTTGTAAAAATGGCATCGTCATCAAGGTCAGTTGCCGTGAAATCCATAGCGCCAGTTACACTGCCCTTGCCATTCTCCATTGTCAGTGGAAACTTGTATTCTTTCTCAAACAATTGCTCGTCATCCTGCGCGTATGCAACAAAGCCAGACAGTGCGAGTACCAACAATACTATTATTTTCTTCATAATCTTTTTTGATTTACGATTAGTTTGTTTTATGTAATGTTACAGCGGCATTATAGGGGAGATAACGCCGCTGTAACAAATTAGTTTTAGAACTTGAATCCAAGGCGAATCAAGAAGTTGCTTGTGTGCATCTTGACATCCTTGTTCCAGTTAATCATACCTTTTTGAAGGCAAAGGTCAATGCCGATGGAATTGTACCAAACACCAAAGCCGAATGATACACCTGCATCGGGAAACACATAGTCTTCCAAATCATAGATGTTTACGTCTTCGGTTTCCACCTTCTTTCCTTCATAATACGGCACATTTTTCAGTACACCGAAATAGTCTGCCGCCACATACGGTCCCACATGTGCTTCAACAGCAAATTCGTCGGAGAAGGAGTGCTTGTATCCGATGTTGAACGGAGTGAACACTACATTGTGTACCATCATCTTGTTGCTGTAGTCGCCGTCAACCTTGTAGCCGCGAGAGCCGAGACCGAACTCCATGCCCCAAAAACATGGACCAAGCGGTTTCTCGAATCCCCAGACAATCTGATAGCCGATGTTGGTATTGCAGTCTTCTACGTCGTCGCCGGCTGCCTTCATCATGTTAAGGCCAAGTCTTGCGTACCACATGGATTCGCCTTCTTCTTTCGTTACTTTTACGCTGTTGGAACGCACAATCTGCGCATTCGAGACACCTACAATCATCGTAAGTGCCAGCACCATGAAGAATATTTTTTTCATAATTTGTTGATTTTTTTTTTAGATTAGTTACGTCCTTTTACTGTTGTTTGAATAGCTTCGCCACCGCGATAATCGGTCAGAGTCTTGTTTTTCTCTATGAGTCTGAGATCTTCTTCCGTTGCGTTTTTGAAGTTGATGAAGTCGCCTGCATAGCCGCTGACAATCACCACGAAATCCGCTCCGCGCAATTGCTTTTCATCTTTGGATGCCGACCTGAAGTTCAATATGGGCGCAATGATGACATCACACTGATGATACTGCTGCGAGCGGAATTGTCCGTATCGCTTTACTTCATCGACGTTGATTGTATTGGAACTGTTGCTGATTGCCTGAACGTCAGAAGCGGTGAGAAACCAGTAGTCGGTAAACCGGCTTGTCTTTTTGTCGATGGTGTTGAACTCACTCTCCTTGCACCATGATGCACCCGCTGTATAGACTTTCATCGAAACATCACAAATCAGCGGACGTGCATGAACAGATGCCACAGCATCAGTAGAACGCGCCTCCGTGGCGGTTACTTCTACTGTCGTTGTCTTTTGTGCCGAGGCTACACCAATAGCCCCGACAGTGGCGACAACTGCCAACAGAACTCTCAATTTCATTTTGATTTTGAAAATTTGCCCGTAGAACTTCCCAAACTCGGATTAATACAAAAAAGACGTGGGATTTCTTTATTGTCGCTCATCCCACACATCAGGCCTTCGCATTGCCCATTCGCTTGGATAAGCAACGCAAAAGTCCACGCCTTGCAAACGTGTACCATAACAATAGTGAGGAAATGGTACACAATGATATGCATATATAGCGCGGACGTTTTTTGTTGCCGTATCTTCAAGCGAATTTCAAAGTTGCGAAGTTTGATGTGCAGAAGATAATCGTCAAATAAAACGTCCTTTGGAATCTTTACAGGCTATGTCTCGTCGCCGTAAATATCCATTGCAAAGAAAAAACATTTTTTTGAAATATGCAAGAAAAAGGCAAAAAAAAATTTTTAATTTTTTTTTGCCTTTTTTTGTAGATATAATAAGTTTTTGGTGTGTTAATAAGAGTTAAAATTCGGCGGTTTCAGAATCGTACAATTCTTGTAACTTATTCTGTTCCAATTCTCTACCTATAATAAGACTCTTCATAGTACCAAAAATTATTCCGCCACGAAGATACAAAAAATATGTTTCGTGGCGAAATAATTTTAAAATTATTCCGCCACGAAACGCAAAAAAATCATTTCGTGGCGAAATAATTTATAAAAAATTGGCTGCCCAATTCCTTGGACAGCCAATTTTTATTTACAATTCTCAATAGTTACTACTACTTGTTGGCGGCCTCTTGCTCGCGCTTCTGAGCGAGTTTCTTCAATACCTCTTCCTGGGTAGCGGCATTGAGTTGCTCGTACTGTGCAAACTCCATCGAGAAGTTGGCACGGCCAGAAGAAATGTTGCGGAGGTCGTTGGCGTAGCCAAACATGCCTGCCAAAGGAACAAAGCCCTTGATTTCGGTCAAGCCCTTGCGGTGCGGGTGAGGACCCTGCTGCTCGATGCGGCCACGACGCTTGTTGAGGTTGCCGATGATGTCGCCCATATACTCGTCGGGAGTGATTACTTCGAGTTTCATCACAGGCTCGAGCAATACCGGATGAGCCTTCATAAAGTTTTCCTTGAAACAGATGGACGCACAGGTCTGGAATGCGAAGTCGGAGGAGTCAACCGGGTGGAAGCCACCGTCGTAGAGGTTGATCTTGACGTCAACAACCGGGAAGCCTGCCAAAACGCCCTTCTCCAAGGTCTTCTGGATACCCTTGTCAACCGAAGGAATGAACTCGCCGGGGATGTGACCACCCTTGACGGTGTTCTCGAACTCGTAGCCCTTGCCAGGATTCGGGGTCATAATCATCTTGATGTAAGCGTACTGACCCTTACCGCCCGACTGCTTAGCGTACTTGTATTCGCAATCCCTCTCCTCGAGGAATGTCTCGCGGTATGCTACTGAAGGTTCGCCGACCTCAACGTCGAGTTTAAACTCTTCCTTCAGACGGTCAACCATAATTTCCAAGTGCAACTCGCCCATACCTGCGATGACGGTCTCGTTGGTCTCCTCGTCGTAAGATGCTGCGAATGAGGGGTCCTCGTTTGCGAGTTTGTGGAGTGCCTCGCCCATCTTCTGCTGATCCTTCTTGTTTTTCGGGCTTACCTTGAGCTGGATTACTGGCGGCGGAACGGTGATGCTTTCGAGCAATACGGGATGATCCTCGTCGCAGAGGGTGTCGCCGGTCTTGGTTTCCTTCAAGCCGATGAGGGCAACGATGTCGCCTGCTACGGCTTCCTCGATTTCAACGCGGTCTTTTGCCTTGATTTTGAAGATACGGCCGATACGCTCTTTCTTGCCCTTGTTGGAGTTTTCGAGAGTCATACCGGGTTTGATGACGCCCTGGAATACGCGGGTGAATACCTGCTGACCTACGAAGGGGTCGTTGATGAGTTTGAATGCCAAAGCCGCAACGGGTGCGTCAGCGGTCGGTTTTACGATGATGGTCTTGCTCTCGTCGTCGGGATCCTTGCCGTGAACATCGGGAAGGTCGAGCGGGGAGGGGAGGTAGTCAACTACGGCGTCGAGCACGAAGTGGATACCTTTGTTCTTATAGGACGAACCGCAGAATACGGGGGTGAACATCAAGTTGATGGTAGCCTTGCGGACTGCCTTCTTGATTTCCTCTACGGTGATGGTCTCAGGATCGCTGAAATACTTCTCCATGAGCGACTCGTCAACCTCGGCTACCTTCTCCAAGAGAATGTCGCGGCACTGCTTGTACTCGTCTTCGTACTCGGCGGGACGGGGGATTTCCTCGTACTCCTTGTCAACGAACTTGTAGCACTTGCCAGTTACAACGTCGATTACGGCGTAGAACTCGTCCTCAGAGCCACAGGGAACTTCCATCTTGACGGGCTTAGCGTCGAGGATGTCGTTCATCTGCTTTACAACTGAGTCGAAGTCTGCACCCGAGCGGTCCATCTTGTTGACGTAAGCAACGCGGGGTACGCGGTACTTCTCAGCCTGGTTCCATACGGTTTCGCTCTGAGGCTCAACACCGCCCACTGCACAGAATACGGAAACCAAACCATCGACAACGCGCATAGAACGCTCCACCTCCATCGTGAAGTCCACGTGGCCGGGGGTGTCGATAAGGTTGAGGTCGTATCCTTTCCAATGTGCGGAGATAGCGGCTGACTGAATCGTGATGCCGCGCTCTTGTTCCTGTTTCATAAAGTCCATTGTGGCTGCGCCATCGTGAACTTCGCCAATCTTGCGGTTTACTCCGGTGTAGAAAAGAATACGCTCCGAGGTGGTAGTCTTACCGGCATCGATGTGCGCGGCTATACCGAAGTTCCTAAGTTTCTCTAATTGCATTTGTTAAGTGTTGATAATTATTATTTACTTGGTAATAAATTTGGGCGCAAAGATAAGCATTTTTTTTCATTATCCGCACACTTTTTTGTCATTTTTTTTGAACTTAACACACCTTTAATATAAGATTGCAATGGGAGTCTGTGTAATGCCTTAATAATTAGTGTATTAGCCTTGCTATCGAAATAATTAAGAAAGAAATAAATTTAAGATGTGCTTAATTTTGATATTATTTAACTTTAAGGTTAGAAATACTATTCTTAAATTTGCGCCGTAAAACACAGAGGTCTTCCGTGAAACAAGGGTGTAAGCCGAAAATCCCAAGAAGAGTAGGCAAAGTATTCAATACAAAATGAAACACAAACAGGATTCTTTCGTTGAAGTAGTTACCAACATCAAGGATTTGTACGCACGTGTTCGTCTTGTTCGTGATATTCCTAAGGTAACAATAAAACAAGTTTCAGTGGCGGCGATCATACTGATTATGGTCGTCGCCTTTCCATTTGTAACAGTGTCGCAAACTAAACACGTCAGCAAATGGTTTGTCGGTAACTATTTGCTTGACTTCACAACAAATCCTATAACTATCAGTCAATTAGAATCTCCGTTTTATAATAAAAATGAGTATAGAAGGAAGCATTATGTTGATGCGGATGGAAGGATAAGACTTGTGCAAGTGGGTACTATGCTTTATGATGGAGAGGGCAACGAAATAAAACACAATGGTCAGTCGTTAACAGTCCATTTCTCATATCTGATTCCAATGCCAAACAATGACCACATCATTTGTGGAATAGGCGGCGGTTCTCTGTACAAAATAGATATTGAAAAAAATGTGATAATATCTGTGGAGCACGACGTTGCTTTCCCCGAAGGTTTCTTCGCTATTCACAATGCGGATTGCAGCGGCGTATGGTTAATTCAACCTTATGGTAATTCGATTAATAGACAATTGTTGACCTCCGAAGGCATCATAGACGCCCAGAGCGTACCGGTGAGCAATATAGGTTACGATCAAAATACAATATACAATTTTTCGTGGGACTGCAAGTATTGCACATGGAGTGGTAGTGATGGCATACGCGCCATTGTATATATTGATCGTTTTGATAGAAGGACAGCGACGTTTCAGCAGATTGCCACGTATAATTTTGGAGAAGGGTCAGTATATTCAGGTATTTTTGCACCTGACAATTCAAAAGTATATTACTCTTTGCGGCATTACGGAGAAAAAATTGTTGAAGTTCCTATTGGTGATGATGTACCTGATTTTGACAATATGAGAACAATTTGTCAATTCAATTACAAACCCTCTCATCTGATTGCACATTTTTACTTTGGACTTGATGGACGTTTATACATATTTGACAAAGGTGAAATACATGTCGTAGAGTTTTTCGATGATGGGCAATTCAAGTTCAAAAAAAACTTTTTGACATTGGAGGGTAGTTCTTTTCTACACGGTTTCGGCACGTATCTTCCCGATTGGTATTCCGACGACCCGTGTTCCGGCACGCCATGCCCCGATATGCCGGCTCCGGTGATTATTAAGGAGTGAGTAATATAATATGTGAGGTATTTGAGCCGATTATAATAAATCGCAAACTGCTGATTATCAATTTTTAACTATTATGATGTATTTTTTTTGCCCAAAAATTTGCACATCTTGCAAAAAAACAGTAAATTTGCGGCGTACTTCCAATGCGGATGTGGCGTAATTGGTAGCCGCGTAAGACTTAGGATCTTATGCTTTCGAGCGTGGGGGTTCGAGTCCCTTCATCCGTACAAGGTATAAGGCCGCTTACACTTTGAGGTTGTAGTGGTCTTATTTTTTTAATATACAGTATTAATATTCACAATGGAAATCACTCAGAACAACATTGATGCGCTTAACGCCACAATAAAGATTACACTCGCCAAGCCCGACTACGAGGCTCAGGTGAATGATTCGTTGAAGAAGATTAGAAGAAACGCCAACATCCGTGGCTTCCGTCCCGGACAGGCTCCTATGGGTATGATTAAGAGGCAGTACCTCCACCCCGTGATGGCGGAGGAGGTCAACAAGGTGCTCTCAAAGGCACTCTTCGACTACCTCAAAGACAACAACGTCGATTATCTCGGCGAGCCGTTGCCCTCCACAAGGGAGAAGACAGTGGTCGATTTTGAGAAGGACGAGGACTTCACCTTCTATTTTGACCTCGCACTCGCGCCCAAGTTTGACGTGGCTCTCGACAACAACCTTTCGCTCACTCAGTACGTCATCAAACCTTCCGACCAAGACGTTGAGAAGGCAATGGATGGATACCGCAACGCCGCCGGCAAGCACGAGCCGAGGGAAGTTTCGGGCGAGGCATCTATGCTCAAAGGCGAAGTATATCAGGTGAAGGAAGACGGCACCCGCAACGACGAAGGCCTCTCCAACAAGACCTCTATGCTCATCAGCCGCATCGAAAACGCCGACCAAAAGGCGAAGTTCGTTGGCAAGAAGGCAGGCGACGAAATCCAATTTGACCTCAAAGAAGTGTTCAAGGAGGCTGAGGCTAAGGCTATGCTCGGCAACAACATGCTCGACTTCAACACCGTGAACCCCAACTTCGCTTTCAAGATTGACGAAATCACCGAGTTCGTTAAGGGCGAACTCTCGCAGGAAAATTACGACCGTTTCTTCGGCAAGGACAAGGTTCACAACGAGGACGAACTCCGCGCCGAACTCTACCGCGAGTTTGAGGAGTCTTACGGACACGAGAGCGACTACAAGATTTTCATGGACGCCAAGGACGCGCTCACCAAAGCCGCCAACTTCGACGTGCCGTTGGAGTTTATGAAGCGTTGGATGCTCAACCTCGAGCAATACAAGGATTGGGACGAGGCTAAACTCAACGAAAACTTCCCCAACCTCGAAAACGACATCAAGTGGAACCTCATCGAGAACAAACTCGTCAGGGACAACAAAATCGAAGTTTCCGCCGACGAGGAACTCGACCAAGCCAAGAAGTTGGTGATTGCAGAATTTGCACGTTACGGCGTACACGCATCGCAGATTCCCGCCGACGCCCTCGACAACATCGCCAAGGAGCGTCTCGCCAAGAATCAGGATCGCGGCATGATTCGCAACCAAGTAACGAGCGAAAAACTCACCGCCCTCATCAAGGAGAAGGCTACCCTCACACAACAGGAGATTTCCTACGAGGACTTCGGCAAATTGTTTGAGTAGTATATTGTGGAATGCAGGCGTCTTGCCTGCCCAACATTTATAGTGATACAAAAACAATGGGGTATTCCGTCGGCAGGGGCTGCGAAGGCCTTCACCGTTGGAATACTCTTTTGTTGTTTTCAATAAAAAATACACCATACTATGTACGTCATAACAGACCACAACGAATTTAGGAAATACGCTGTCAACCACCGTGGCATCAGCAGCAACACTTTCGACCAGTACGCGGGCGACATCACCAATATGACCCGTTCCGTCATTGAGGAGCGCGATATGCCGTTCCGTGAGGTGGATGTTTTTTCGAGGCTCATCGCCGACCGCATCATCTTCGTAGGCACCGAGTTGAGCAACGAAATCGCCAACATCATCCAGGCGCAGTTGCTGTTCCTTGAATCCACCGACCCCACCAAGGACATCCAGATTTACATCAACACGCCCGGCGGCTCGGTATATGGCGGCCTCGGCGTATATGACACTATGCAGTACATCTCCTGCAAAATCTCCACTATCTGCACCGGTATGGCGGCGTCGATGGGCGCGGTGATTCTCGCGGCGGGTGCCACGGGCAAGCGTTACGCCTTGAAACACTCCCGCATTATGCTCCACCAGCCTTCGGGATACACCGGCGGTCAGGCGTCCGACATCCAGATTGCCGTCAAGGAGGTGCTCCGCGCAAAGCAGGACCTCTACGAAATCCTTTCGTACCACACCGGTCAGACCGTCCAGCAACTCGAAAAAGACGCTCAGCGCGATTTTTGGATGAGCAGCGAGGAGGCGAAGGAATACGGCCTTATCGACCAAGTGATTTCGCGCGAGAAGAAGTAATGTATTAACAATTAATCCTTTATCGAAATGAAGAAATACAACGAGGACGACGAACAGGAATTCGGCAGCCTTCTTTCCAAGATAGCCAACGGCAAGTTTTCGGAAAAATTTCTCGAAAAGCGCAGCATCTTCCTTTGGGGCGAGGTGAGCGACGAATCGGCAGAATACGTCATCAACCGCCTCCTCTATTTGGAGATGGAAAAGCCGGGCGAGCCTATCACGATGTACATCAGCAGTCCGGGTGGCTCTGTAACTTCGGGTATGGCAATCCTCGACACTATGAAACTCATCAGCAGCCCCGTCAGGACTGTCTGCATCGGTCTGTGTGCGTCGATGGCGTCGCTCTTGCTCTCCGCAGGCGAAAAGGGCAGCCGCGAAATTTTTGAGCACGGCGAGGTGATGATTCACCAACCCTTGATTGGCGGCTACTTCCAAGACAAGGCGTCCAACCTCGAAATCCACGCCAAAAACATCCTCAAAACCAAGCGCATCACCGCCGAAATCCTCGCCGCAAACTGTGGCAAGGACGTGGAGACCGTTCTCGCCGACATTGAGAACGACCATTGGCTCGACGCCAACGAATCGCTCGAATACGGCATCGTGGACAAGATCAGCACAAAACTCGTGTTCTAAATTTTTTTTGTTTTCCATTGGTAGAGGCGCAATTCGTAGCGTCTCTACGGAATGGAAAATATTTTTTTTTCTTATATGTCATCATATTTAGACGAACTTAACGACGCGCAGCGCGCAGCGGTGGAATACATCGACGGACCGGCCCTCGTGATTGCGGGAGCGGGCTCCGGCAAGACTCGTGTGCTCACGTACAAGATAATGCACCTCCTCAATAATGGTTATAAGCCGTGGAACATCCTTGCAATCACCTTCACCAACAAGGCTGCAAGGGAGATGAAGGAGCGCATCGCAAAGCAAATTGGAGAACAAGATGCCGCGCAATTGTGGATGGGAACATTCCACTCCATTTTTATGAAAATTCTCCGTATGGAGATTGACAAGACCGACTATCAAAAAAACTTCACCATATACGACGCCACCGATTCCAAAAACGTTGTCAAGGGAATCATCAAGGATATGAACCTCGACGACAAAATTTACGACCTCCGCACGGTGTGCAGCCGAATCAGCGGCGCGAAAAACGACCTCATTTCGCCCGAACAATACGAATCCACCGAACAATACGCCGACGACAGCAACGCCAAGCGTTACAAGATGGTGGACATTTATCGTGCGTATATGCGCAAGTGTCAGACTTCCAATGCGATGGACTTCGACGACTTACTGTTGCAGACGCACTTGTTGTTCCTAAAACACCCCGAACTTATCAAAAAATATTCTGACAAGTTCCGCTATATCCTCGTTGACGAGTATCAGGACACCAATTCGGTACAATATAATATAGTGAAGTCGCTCGCCTCGCTGCATCACAAGTTGTTTGTAGTTGGCGACGACGCGCAGAGCATCTACGCATTCCGTGGCGCGAGGATCGAAAACATCCTCAATTTCCAACGCGACTACAAGGAGGCGAAGATTTTCAAGTTGGAACAGAATTACCGCAGCACCAAGGTCATCGTCAACGCCGCCAACAATGTCATTGCCAAGAACGCCCGACAACTCAAAAAGGAGGTCTTTTCTGAAAACGAAACCGGCGACCGAATCCGCGTCCTCGAATCTGCCGCCGACATCGACGAATCCTACAAGATAGCCGCCGACATTTACAACCGCGTAGCCGACGGCGACGAAAAATATTCTGATTTTGCATTGCTTTACCGCAGCCATTCGCAGTCGCGAAGTCTCGAAGAGAGCCTTCACAAACGACAGATTCCATACAAAATTTTTGGCGGACTTTCGTTCTACGAACGCAAGGAAATCAAGGATTTGATTGCCTATATGAAACTCACACAGAACGGCAACGACGACGAGGCTTTCAAGCGCGTTGTCAACTATCCCAAACGCGGCATCGGTGATACCACGATGGACAAAATCACCGCCCTCGCCACCGCCAACAATCTCAGCATTTGGAATACTGTGGTGAGGTTGCAGGAGTTTGACCCGACGATAAGCCCGCGCACAATCAATGCTTTGGCGCAGTTTATGAAGATGGTCTATCAACTGAAACTTTTTGCCGATTCCAACGACGCATACAAGGCGACTTTGCAGATAGCCAATACGAGCGGTGTCTTGAAGGATTTGGAGGCTGACAAAAGCGTTGAAGGTCAGGGACGGTTGGAGAATGCGCAGGAACTTTTGAACGGTGTCAAGCAATTTGTGGAGACCCGTCAGAAGGATGGCAACACTGCAACTCTCGCCGAATATTTGGAGGAAGTCTCCCTGATGACCGGCGACGAGAAAAACGAAGACGATTCCAACAAGGTTTCCCTTATGACAATCCACGCTTCCAAGGGCTTGGAGTTCAAGAACGTATTTCTCTGTGGAGTGGAGGAGGGGCTGTTCCCGTCCCAAAAATCCGCCGAGTCGAGCGTGCAGTTGGAGGAGGAGCGTAGGCTGTTTTATGTGGCGGTAACACGCGCCCAAAAACGCCTTGTGATTTCCTTTGCGCGGATGAGGTTCAAGTACGGACAACTTGCCCCCGCGCAGCCGAGCCGTTTCATCAAGGAAATCGACACAAAATATTTGGACTTTGGAGCAGGCGGCGAATCGCAGTTTGAGGCGGCGCGTGACATTCCGTATGCCGGACGTTTCCGTAAGACTTTCGCCGAAAACGACCGCAATATCGCCGCAAGGCCGGTGCCAAAATTCGGTAATTTCAAGAAGTACGTGCCCGGCTCAGGTCCCAACAGGGCGGCTCAGGTCTCTCCGTCAGACTTGAAGGAAGGCACCGAAATCAAGCACAGCCGTTTTGGGCGCGGAAGGATAGTTGCCTTCGAAAAAATGAAAGACGACACCAAACTCACCATCGATTTCATCAACGTCGGACGCAAAGTCCTGATGCAAAAATATGCTATTGCAGATATGCAAATTGTTAATTAACAACATTATAGATATGGAATACAACACGTCTAACGAAACCCTTCAATTCCCGGAGTACGGTCGCAACGTCAAGTTGATGATTGATTACACCGTTGCCCTCCAAGACCCAGTGGATCAACGGAAGTCTGCCAACGCAATAATCACCGTGATGGGCTGCCTGAATCCGCAGATTAAGGAAAATCCCGACTACAAGCACATCCTTTGGGATCATTTGGCGATAATGTCGGATTACAAGTTGGCAAAATATTCGCCCTTCCCCGTTCCCCTGCGCGACACCCTCAATGCCAAACCGTTGCCCGTGCCGGCATATTTTGGCGACATGAAATTCCCCACTTTTGGACGCATCATCGAATACCTGATAGAAAAGGCTGTTAGCATCGACGACCCAGACCGCCGCGACAATCTCATCAAGACAATTACCAACCACATGAAGAAAACTTACCTTATTTGGAACAAGGAAGACGTGAAGGACGAGGTGATTTTCAATGTGTTGGAGGAGATTTCGGAAGGCAGGTTGAGCGTTACTGACGAGGGATTAAAACTCATCGACAGCGCAGACTTCATGAAGGCGAAGTACGTCCGCAACAACCAAAACAACCGAAACAACAACCGCAACAACAACCGCAATAACCAAAACAACCGCAACAACAATAACAACACTAACGGCAACCAAAACCGCAGGTATTACCGATAACACTATGGCTTCATACGAGATAATAGGAGGACAGCGGCTGCACGGCACTGTGACACCGCAGGGCGCGAAAAACGAGGCGTTGGAGGTGATTTGCGCCACATTGCTCACCGACCAAAAGGTTACGATTTCCAACATTCCCGAAATCAGCGACATCATCAATCTCATCGCTTTGCTCGGCGAGTTGGGCGTGGAGATTACCCACCCGGAGAAAAACACTTATACTTTTCAGGCTAAGACCGTCAATTTCGACTACCTGAAATCCGACGCCTTCCGCGCCAAAAGCAGCAAACTTCGCGGCTCGGTGATGATTGTTGGCCCATTGCTTGCGCGTTTTGGCTATGCATATCTGCCCAAGCCGGGCGGCGACAAGATAGGCCGTCGCCATCTCGACACTCACTTCATCGGCTTGAAAATGTTGGGCGCGGAGTTCAACTTCGACCTCAACGAATCCTCCTACACTATCCTCGGCAACAATCTGCGCGGCACGTACATCCTTCTCGAAGAAGCCTCGGTAACAGGTACTGCCAATATCGTAATGGCGGCGGTTTTGGCGAAAGGCGAAACCACCATCTTCAACGCCGCCTGCGAACCATATATCTGTCAACTCTGCAAGATGCTCGTCGCAATGGGCGCAGACATTCAGGGTATTGGTTCTAACCTTTTGAAAATCAACGGCGTGTCCAAACTCAATGGCACTGAGCATCGTTGTCTGCCTGATATGATTGAGATTGGCAGTTTTATAGGACTTGCGGCAATGACGGGTTCAGAAATCCGCATCCAAAACGCTCGCATCGACCAACTCGGCCTTATCCCCACGGCGTTCCGCAAACTCGGCATCAAAATCAACATCGAAAACGACGACATCATCATCCCTGCGCAAAATCGTTATGAGATAGCGTCTTACATTGATGGCTCTATCCTCACCATCGCCGACGCTCCGTGGCCCGGCATCACGCCCGACTTGTTGAGCGTTCTTCTCGTTGTGGCTACGCAAGCCAAGGGCAGCGTCCTGATTCATCAAAAGATGTTTGAGAGCCGCCTCTTCTTCGTGGACAAACTCATTGATATGGGCGCACAGATTATCCTCTGCGACCCTCACCGCGCCACTGTCATCGGTCTCGACCACAAATTCTCCCTGAAACCCACCACAATGACCTCGCCCGACATTCGTGCCGGCGTTGCACTCCTCATAGCCGCCCTCTCCGCCCCCGGCAAATCCACAATCCACAACATCGAACAGATAGACCGTGGCTACGAGGATTTCGACAACAGGCTCAGGCAGTTAGGGGCAGTGATAGAAAGGAAAGGGTAATTAATTTAACGGCGGTTAATTTAACCGTCATTAAATTAATGGAGATTAAAAAAAGAAGATCGTTAAGTCCCGACAGTCCCTGAGAAATCAAACTGCCGGGTATTGTTTTTTATTTTGTTCTCAAAGTATCTCTTAGCATCTTTGTAAACTTTTCTGCGCCGACATCAGACAAATGGTTGCTGTCATAAAAATCTTCTGCAATAAAACGGTTGTCTTTCAGATAATTAAAATATTGATAGCCGTATTCATCAGTGATTTTTTGTGTGAGTTCATACACTTTTGAAAGTTGTTCCTGACCCAAATTGTCATAATACGTATGCCAACACGGTGTTGTAACTAAAACCAATTTTATATTATGGCTTTTGCAAAACTCAGCAATTTCTTTTAAACATTTATAATTTTTTTCAACACATCTGACGGCAACCATCAACGGCTTTTGCGTAGTCGAAACGCCGCTCATTCTGAAACTGAGGAAGTAAATTTGTTGCCCTTTCGATAGGTCCTGCAACCAATTGCGGGAAGAAACTGATGTATGCAAAAAATTCTATAACATCGTGAGTTGCTGCGATTTTCTTTTGATAAACGTCAATCGTGTAACTGAGAGCCTGAAATGTATAAAAAGTGATTCCGACGGGCAGAATAATGTTCAAAGTTGCCCAATCGGTCTCCACGCCGAAGACTTTAAGCAAATCCTGCAAACTCTCGGAGAAAAAGTTGTAATACTTAAACACGCCGAGAATCAATAAGTTAATCACTATATTAGCGGCGCATACAGCCTTTTGTTTCTTAGGGTCTGACGAATATATAATACCCCCTTCATACTAAGGCGCGGGTGGCATAACCCAAACCCGCAGCATCTGTTTTCGATTTGTCTTTGATGAGTTTTTTGAAAGTGGTAGTTTCAATAAACAAAAACAAACGTCCGCAAACGCCTTTTTCAATATGTTATTTTCACGCAAAAACGCTTTGGTTTCGCGACGCAAAGTTAAGACGGATTTTTGAGATGACAAAAAATTTTTGAGTTTTGTGGAAACTTTTTTTACCTTTGCGAAAACTAATAATCAGCATTATGGGCATTTACTTAAATCCAAACAACAAAGGCTTCAAAGGCTTCCTGAATAAAAAAATTTACGTCGATAAAACAATGTTAATCAGTGCATTAAATCGTTTTATCGACGAAGATAACAAGTTTATATGCGTATCGCGTCCGAGGCGTTTCGGCAAGACATACGCATCTAATATGCTGTGCGCCTATTATTCAAAAGGTTGTGATTCGAGGGAGTTGTTTGCCGATTTGAAAATTGCCAAGGCTGATAATTATGAAGAATATCTTAACAAACTGAATTTCATTAAGATAGATGTTGCGAGTGAGTATCAGAATGCCCCTGAAAAGGATGAAACATTGAAATTGCTTACCGAAATGGTTCGCAAGGAGTTCAAAAAAGAATTTCCGTCGATAGAATTCGCCGATAATGCAACCATAGCAAATTGTATTCTAAATGTTTACGCCGAAACCGAAGAGACTTTTGTCATTATCCTTGATGAATATGACTCATTGGTGAGGATGAATGTTTCTAAGAAACTTTTTGACGAGTATCTGATGTTTCTCAACGGACTTTTCAAGAGCGACACACTCAAAGATGCCATTTCGCTCGCCTACATCACGGGTATCCTGCCCGTTGTGCGCGACAAGGTGCAGAGCAAACTCAATAATTTTAGGGAATATACAATAATTGATTCAAAGGAATTGACTGAGTTTGTGGGCTTTACAGACGAGGAAGTCGCATCGCTTTGCGAGAAATACAATATCAACCATTCCGAATGTAAAAACTGGTATCAAGGTTACAGTCAGAACGGTTTTGAGATTTATAATCCTGAATCGGTGGTAATGAGCATCGAAGATCGCCGTTTTGAGGGGCATTGGAGCAAAACGTCTTCATATCAGGTGATTAGCGACCGCCTATGTTCCAATTTTGAGGGTATGAAGGATGATGTTATCAAGATGATTGCGGGCGAAAATGTAGAGATTAATGTAAGTCGTTATATGAATACGATGACTGATTTTAACAACAAAGACGATGCGTTTACATATTTGACGCACCTTGGATATTTGGCTTACGACTACAATACTCAGACTTGCCGCATTCCCAACAAGGAAGTCCGTTTGGAATGGTTCAACGCTTTGGAGGACGACAAAAACTACAAAGTTACCGACCAAATTATCAAGGCATCGAAAAATCTTTTGCAACAGACTCTGCAACAGAACAGCGACGAGGTTGCCAAGATACTCAATATCAGTCATATACACGTAACGTCCAACCGCAATTACAATAACGAGGACGCGCTTGCAGCGGCAATATATTTGGCGTTTATCGACGCGCTAAATTATTACCGTGTAACCAAGGAGGCTACTGCCGGCAAGGGTTTCGCGGATATGATTTACACGCCGTTGCACCCAGACGGCAAATATCCGCCGATGATTGTAGAACTGAAACACCAAAAGTCGCCCTCAAAGGCTCTTGAACAAATCAAAAGCAAGGAATATTTTCGCGCATTTGATTTTTACAAGGGCAAGTTGCTTTTCGTTGGCATCAATTACGACGACGACAAGGAGCACGAATGTAAGATAGAGGTGTTGGAAAAAGAGTAACGAAAACTCATTGTGTTTTATACCTCCCCTGTGCTCGTCCTGTCATAAAATCCCGGTATCTTGTAATCGTAATCCTCGTCCTTTGGCTCCCTTTTCGGGTGGTCTTTGACGAAAATCAATCCGCAGACGAATCCTGCCACTGCGCCAAGGGCGTGCGACTCCCACGATACGTGAGGTTGACTTGGCAAAATGCCCCACACCATTCCGCCGTACAGAAAGATTATAATCAACGAAATCGCTATTGCGCCAATCCTCTTACTCATTATGCCTCCAAAAAACAGGAACGACGCCAACGCATATATCACGCCGCTCACGCCGATATGGTACGCCGGACGCGCAAATATCCACACCAAAAATCCCGTCATCACATACAACGTCGCAAAGATAATCACATAATTGCGCCTATATACGAGCGTAAGCATAGCGAGCAACACCGGAAACGCCGACAAATTGGAAATCAGATGACTCCAATCGCCGTGAACCAAAGGTCCAAACAAGATGCCTTTGAGCCCCGACACGGTGCGCGGTAATATGCCAGCGTCAACAAAACTCGTCATAAACAGACGTTCCACGATGAAGACGAGAAAAATTATCACCGTCATAACGACGGGCAATATTAAAAACGACAAGTGTTTTTTCATAATCACATGGCATTAAAACAATAAAAAAGTAAACTGCAAATATAAAAAAGTTTTTGAAGAAAAGTTTTGATAGAAGCAAAAAACATCAAAAAAACAATAAGGGATTGCCCGACAAAACGCCAGACAACCCCTTACATCATGAAGCAAAAAAATCAAATACTACTTAGTA
>CAMJWL010000004.1 GCA_946409405.1 uncultured Bacteroidales bacterium | reverse complement strand
TCGTCGATATGATGCCCGAATCCATTTTCTTGCTCGACAGCAAGGCCAATTACATCTTTGCCCGTATCCCGAACATCGACATCAAGGAGCAAAACTCCTACCTCGGCAAAAACATGAGGGAAATGCTCTCGCCCGACGTTTTGCTGCCGTTTTTGGTGGCTTTTAACACCGTCCGCAAGACCGGCGAGCCGCAGTTTGCCGAGTACGAAACCGAAGGCGCGGATGCCGCTCACCCTCAGTACAACGAGGCAAGGTTTACACGCTGCGAGGAAGACAGGGTGCTTGTAATCGTGCGCGACATCACGCGCCAAAAACAGGCGGAAACCAAACTCCGCCTCGCCAAGCGCACCGCCGAATCGGGCAGCAAGGCCAAAAACGAGTTTATCCTCGGCATCTCATCCGAACTCAAAGACCCCATCGAAACCATACTATACAAATGCGAACAACTCACGCCATCTGTCAAAGGGTCAGACGCTTCGGCTACACTCAAAGAGGCCATTAACTCGGCATTGTTTGTCAACGAGACCTTCACCGACCTATTGAAACTCACCGAAGTTGAGGTGGGCAAGCAGTTGAACACCAAGAGCGTTAATCCGCTGTTGGTGGCAAAGAGCGTGTTCGACATTTTCTCGAGCCGCGCCGAGGAGAAGAACCTCCAATACAAGTTTGAGACCAACTCGGGTGTGCCGCCGTCGCTGCTGTTGGACGAGATACGCCTCCGCCAAATCCTCTTCAACATACTCTCAAACAGCATCAAATACACCGACAATGGCTATGTGAAACTCCGCATTGGCGTACAAGAAAACACCGAAACCAAAGGCACCGACCTCATCTTTACCGTGGAAGACTCCGGCAAGGGCATGAGCGACGAGCAGATAGCCAACATGTTTGCCGACACCAACATCAAGAAGGGCATGGTGCTTACCAAAAAGATGATAGATGCCATGGGCGCAAACATAGACATCAAGTCGGAGCAGGGCAAGGGCAGCACTTTTGCAATTACAATGCCCAACGTAGCCGACCTCGATAAGCAAACCGAAGCAAAGCCCGCCGCCGATACTCCGCACCCCGCAGAGAAAATCATAAGTCAACGCCGCAAAAATATGGACGCAATGCGCGAGTATATTTCGGTGCTTAAAGACAAGATGATGCCGCAGTACCACGACATGGAAAAAATGATTTCATTTGAGGCGTTGGAGGCGTTTGTGGCGCAACTGCGCGAGCAGTCGGAGCATTACAAGATAGAGAAGGGCATAGAACTCGCCGACGAACTCGCCATCAACATCCGCAACTACGACATTCCAAACATCACCAAAAACATCAGAAAGATAGAAGCATACATCCAGACCAACATCAAGGATTTGACGCAAGAATAAGAATAAATGAAACTACACACCAAATAACTAATTTTTTTTGATTTACTACAAATGAAAAGACAAATTCTGACAGCGGCAGTATCAGCGATATTGCTCGCGGGCTGTCAAGGACAGCAAACACAGCAGCAGGACGAACAGACCTGTTGCAAACAGGCAGAAAGCCCCGTCCTCACCATCGAGGGCGGACAAGTGAAAGGCGTTCCCACCGAGACCAAGGACGTATTCGTATTCCGTGGCATCCCCTACGCCGCACCGCCAATCGGCGACCTCCGTTGGAAGGAACCGCAACCCGTAGTGCCGTGGAAGGGCGTGAAGGTCTGCGACAGATTTGGACATCCTGGCTATCAGGCAGTCCACTATCCCGGTGGCTACACCACCGAATGGGGCTACGGCGCAGAGTCGCCTTACAGCGAAGACTGCCTCTACCTCAATGTCTGGACACCCGCAGCAGGCAAAGTTGATGCAAAACTTCCTGTCGCGCTGTGGATTCACGGCGGCGGCTACCGCGAAGGCTGGGGCTCTGAGCCGGAGTTTGACGCTCAGGCTTGGGCAGAGAAGGGCGTAATCCTCGTTTCCATCAACTACCGCCTTGGCGTATTCGGATTCCTCACACACCCCGACCTCTCCGCCGAAAGTCCGCACAAGGTTTCGGGCAACTACGGCATTCTCGACCAGATAGAATCCCTCAAATGGATCAAGAAAAACATCGCACAGTTTGGCGGCGACCCCAACAACGTGATGATTTTTGGACAGAGCGCGGGCGCAGGCAGCGTAAAGACCATCTGCGCGTCCCCCTTGTCAAAAGGCCTCTTCCACAAGGCTGTAATTATGTCTGGCGGCGGTATGACAGTTGCTCCTCCCAAGGGCGCGGCTGCCGATGCCAATATGCGCAGGATTTTCCCCGTGCTGACATTTGAAGAAGCACAGAAGCAAAACAAGACCGTGCTTGATTGGGCTGGTTACAACACCCTCGAAGAGATGCGCAAGGCTTCCACCGAGGTCATCTACACCATCGGCACCATCTACAACCGCGTCACCAAGAAGAACGCCTACATGACCGGCATGCCCATCGTTGACGGCTACTGCAATACCAAGAGTTTTGACGATGCAGCACAAGACGGTTCTCTTGCCGACGTTCCCTACATGATTGGCTACACCCTCGACGACCTCGGCGACATGGCTGACGGCATTGCCGCTTTCTGTCTCAACCGCGAAGAAAAGGGCAACAAGGCTTGGGCATACGAATTTGCACGTCCTCTCCCCGACGACGGCTCTCATCCCGAAGACTACCTCCAAGGCGCATTCCACTCGTCTGACTTGTGGTATGTATTCAAATCGTTGCAACACTGCTGGCGTCCGTGGGCGCAGGGCGACTGGGATCTCTCTGAGAAGATGCTCACCGCCTGGACCAACTTCGCCAAGTACAACAACCCCAACGGCGCACAAGACGGCGCATGGAAGCCCTACACCAAGGACAACGCCAAGTTCCAACTCTTTAAACTCAACGACCAAGACAAGGAAGCCTCCGAAATGGGCGACCCGATAAAGTCAACCCGTCCCAGCATGTGGGGCATGGGCGCACCCAAATAACATTCGCCGGAGTGCGGACGGCTCTCTGGGATGCGGACGGCTCGTCCGCCACGACAACGACACACTAATAACGACCAACGGCTGCCGAATACTTTTCGACAGCCGTTGTTGTTTTAATCTTTTATACGGTTTCGCAGTTTTTCAGGGTTCATACGAAGATTCCAAAAATCAACAATATAAACACAATTATTATCAATACGATAGATAATTTTGTTGAGTTTTTTCACAATCATACAATGATATTCTATGGCACGTTCCTCCAACAATGGTTCGATTTTACCCATATATGGATTTTTCGCCAAATAATCATTATTGGCATCCACCTCGTCATATAACGCTAACGCAACCCCTACGCCGAAATGTTCTTGAACGTATTTTAAAGTTTTGACAAAAGAACGTCGCGCCTTACTCATCCATACTACCTTCATACAGCAATCCTTTCCTCTCTGTTTTCAAAACCTAACTCCTGTGCAATCATACGGAACGTTTCGTCTGCTGGAAGATAATCACCGTTCTCAAAATCTTTTTCAAGTTCGTCGAACCTCGCATTAAGTTCCTCTTTTGTATAAGGACACGACAATACCGTAGTGAATTCCTCCTCATCGGCATCCACCAATTCGCCCGCGAGCCACTTCCTATCCTCATACGAAAGCGTCCCTAAAAGTCTGTCGCGAAGTTTTATTAACGAATCTCTGCTCATAATAGTAATGTTTTTGGAGTTATGATGCTACAAAGATAATGTTTTGGATTGGAATCGCCAAAAAAACTTTTTGAAAATTAAAACCATTCCCCGACCCCATACAGTGGCACATTTGTGAGCCAATCGTGTTCCATATATCCGCTCATCGAAAAACGGATGCCATGGGTGCCGGGATGTTTGGCGACAAAACTTTTCAGCGACTTGGATTTTAAATTTTCCTCGGCTTTTACTTCCACAGGAATGATTTTGCCATCTTGTTGGAGCAAAAAATCGATTTCGAGAGTGCTTTTCTCGTTGGAATAATAATAAATGTCGAGGTCGCTGTTTGCTTTCAGTTGTTGCAATACAAAATTTTCCGTAAATGCTCCCTTATATTCGGCAAAAATGCTGTCGTCGGCAATGATTTGACTTACAGGAGTTTTCATCAATGCACCGAGAAGCCCACAGTCGCAGAAATAGAGTTTGAAGGCGTTGGTGTCCTCATAAAAACTTAACGGCATTTCAGGCTTATTGACACGGCACACCTTGTGGACAATGCCGCAATCTTGAAGCCAACGTATAGCAACCTCAAACTCTCGCGCACGTCCGCCGGGTTTCAACGCACCAAAGATAAACTTCTTGTTTTCCTTAGATAGTTGTGATGGTATATTGTTGATGACCAACTCAATACGCTGAATTTCGTTTTTCGGGGCGTGTTTGGATATATCCTTGAAATAAGCCGCAAGTATGTTGGATTGTATGGTGCGGATTTCCTTTTGACTTGCTTTGTCAATATATGCCGCCACTGCCTCGGGCATTCCGCCGGTAAAGTAATATTGCCGCAGAAGTTGGATGTAATGCGTCCTCATCGGCTCCACCGTAGCCCAATCCTTTGCCTTCAAAAAATCCAAATATCTTTGTTCTCCCAACGCCATAACAAATTCGTTGAACGTCATAGGATAAAGCGTCATCATATCCACCTTGCCAACAGGGAACGACGTGCCGCCGTTGAGCGCAATGCCAAGCAACGATCCCGCAACAACAATGTGATATTCAGGCGCGTCCTCACAAAAATATTTCAGCGACGTAAGCCCGCCTTGCACTTCTTGGATTTCATCAAGAAAAATTAATGTTTCGCCTTTAATGATTTCCTCGTTTGCGATGGCAGACAGTGAATTGATGATGCGCCTGACGTCATAATCCTGAACAAAAATATTGCGCATCATTGGCGTATTCTCACAGTTGACATAGACAAGGTTTTTATAGTGTTCCTTGCCAAACTTTTTGAGAATATACGTCTTGCCGGTTTGCCTTGCGCCCGAAAGTATCAGCGGCTTACGCCTTTTGCTTGATTTCCAAGCGATTAAATCTTCCAAAATCTTCCTGTACATAGTCTTTTGCATTAAATCCGCCACAAATATACACATTTTTCGTAGGAAAAAATGCAAAATCTCCACATTTTTCCTACGAAAAATTGGCAGAACTCCACATTTTTCGTAGGAAAAATGTGTTTTTCGCCCGCATTAAAAAATACTTTTGCTTTTCCAAAAAATTATCACTACCTTTGTCCCCGTAAAAAATACCAAAAAACTAAATGATAACAGTATCCAATTTAGCCATTCAGTTTGGCAAGCGAATTTTGTTTCAGGACGTGAACCTGACCTTCAACGACGGCAACTGCTACGGCGTTATCGGCGCAAACGGCGCGGGAAAATCCACGTTCCTCAAACTCATCAGCGGCGACCTCGAATCCACTCGCGGCTCCGTGCAGCTCGGCCACGGCGAACGTCTCTCCGTGCTCCGTCAGGACCACTTTGCATTTGAGGAATACACCGTAATCAATGCCGTTATCCTCGGACACAAGGAACTCTGGGACATTATGCAGGAGAAGGACGCCCTATACGCCAAGCCTGACTTCTCGGACGCTGACGGCGAGCGCGTGGGCGAACTCGAAGCAAAATTTGCGGAACTCGACGGTTGGAACGCCGAATCTGACGCAGCCGCCCTGCTCTCCGGCCTCGGCATCAAGGAAGACCTCCATTACAAACTTATGAGCGAACTTTCGGGTAAGGAGAAAGTGCGTGTCCTCTTGGCACAGGCGTTGTTTGGACACCCCGACAACCTCCTCCTCGACGAGCCTACCAACGACCTCGACCTCGACACCGTCAACTGGCTCGAATCGTACCTCTCCAACTTCGACAAGACTGTGCTCATCGTTTCGCACGACCGCCACTTCCTCGACTCCGTATGCACGCACACCGTTGACATCGACTACGGCAAGATTACATTGTTTGCGGGCAATTACAGTTTTTGGTATCAGTCGAGCCAATTGGCACTCCGTCAGCAGGCTCAGCAAAACAAACGCGCCGAGGAGAAGAAACAGGAACTCTTGGAATTTATCCGCCGTTTCTCCGCCAACGTTGCAAAATCCAAGCAGACCACTTCGCGCAAGAAGATGCTCGAAAAACTCAACATCGAGGAAATCAAGCCTTCCACAAGGCGTTATCCGGGCATAATCTTCACACCTGAGCGCGAACCCGGCAATACAATACTCACCGTTAAAGGCCTCACCGGCAAGTCTGGCGACGACATCCTCTTCCGCGACGCCGATTTCACCATCGAGAAAAACGACAAAGTGGTATTCCTCTCGCACGACCCGAGGGCGATGACTACTCTGTTTGAAATCATCAACGGTCATCAGAAACCCGAAACCGGCACATACGAATGGGGCGTAACCATCACCACAGCATACCTGCCGCTCGACAACAGCGAATTTTTCCAAAAAGACATCACCTTGAAGGACTGGCTCGGTCAATTCTCCGACGACACCACAGAGACCTTCCTGCGCGGATTTTTGGGCAAGATGCTGTTCTCCGGCGAGGAGATTTTCAAGAAGGCAAACGTCCTCTCCGGCGGCGAAAAAATGCGTTGTATGATTGCACGTATGATGCTCCAAAACGCCAACTGTATGATTCTCGACACGCCGACCAACCACCTCGACCTCGAATCCATTCAGGCGTTCAACAACACTTTGATTAACTTCAAGGGCATCATCCTGATGTCGTCGCACGACCACGAGTTCATACAGACCGTTGCCAACCGCGTCATCGAACTCACGCCAAACGGCATCATCGACAAGCGCATCGAATACGACGACTACATCACCGACGAGCGCATCCAACAGCGTCGTGCGGAGTTGTACGCTAAATAAGGCGTAATGTTTATCTCCATATTTTTTATTTTTTTTCACAGGCGGCAAGTTTTTCGCAAGAAAAATTTGTTGCCTGTGTTTTTTTACGATTTTTGTTCGTTTTATTATGCAGCCGACAACTATTAATATTGGATAACCATCATTTCAAAAGCAGAACAATGAACAGAATCAGAATTTTTTGGGCGTTGATAATCACAATGCTCGCCATCTCCACAGCGGCAGACGCGCAGGTTTTTAAGGCAGGAACGTTCCGCTACCACGTTATCGGCAAAAATAAGGTGGAAGTGGCGTCGGCAGATTCGAGCATGTCGGGCAATGTTGCCATACCTCAGAGTGTAAGGCTTGGCGACACGGTATATACCGTCACAGCCGTTGCAAAAAACGGTTTTAGCGGCTGCACGGGTATCCGCAGCATCATACTTCCGGCAAAAATCACAAGAATCGGCAAGGAGGCATTTTTCAACTGCCTTAATCTCAATTCTATAAACATTCCATACGGCGTCAAGGAGATTTATGACGGCACGTTCTGCCATTGTGAGGCTCTCGCAGGTCTCACCGTGCCGGACGGCGTTACCAAAATAGGGAAGTACGCCCTTGCCCACTGCAAAAACATCACCCGATTCAACGTGCCAGACGCCTGCAAGGAGATTGGCGACAAGGCTTTTTATAATTGTCAGAAACTCCAAGCCCTCGTAATCTCCGCCGCCGTGGAAAAAATCGGCATCCGTGCGTTGCAGGGCTGTGTCGAACTGCGCCGCATCAACGTAGAACCCGAAAACCAGTTTTTTGCCTCGCAAAACGACATTCTGTACGACAAAAACCTCTCGACCCTCATCAAGTACCCAGCCAACATAGACGAGGCAATGTTTGATATGCCCTCGTCCATACAGACCGTGGAAGAATACGCCTTTGAAAACGTCAAAAAAATGATGGTGGTGAAGGTTTCCTCATCATGCAATAAAATCGACAATATGGCTTTCGTCAATTGCGAAAATCTCCGCAAGGCAGTCTGCCCGCCATCGTTGCACCAAGTGGGCATGGATTCCTTCTTCGGTTGCAACTTGCTCGACCAATCGTCCATCCCAGGCGACGATTTCACGGAGTTTGATTATACCAAAGGCATGGTGGAGAAGTATGAGTAATTATTCATACTCCGCCTCTTCCTCCTCTTGTTTGCGTTTTGCCTCCTCCTCTGCTTGGATGGATTCGTTGGAGATGACGGTTTCGGTAACTTCGCCCCATTGGAAAATCTCGTCTGGTCGGTTTGGTCGGTGCTTGCCGTACCATACAAAACCATTGAGGAACGACTGGCGTTTTGTTAAGCCCTCCAGCGGGTACAGCGAACCTTTGGGATTCTTGTAAAACCAAATCTTCTTGACCTTGCCGTTGTCGAAAAATATATCCATGTTCTGCGCCGACACCGTATTCATGCCAGTAACTATGGAGTCTTCCGTGGTGTAATAGATTGACTGCGCATTGCCCACCACCTCCACCTGCTTAATCTTGTTGCTGTCGAGGTAAGCCACCATGTCTTTGCCCGCTATTTGGTTGTAACGCGGTATCGAATCCACCTCCTGCGATACAAAAGCGTCGCCCACCAACTCCGCCATGTCAACACCGCCGTCGATGGTGTAGAGGCGGATAAGTTTGGCGGTGATTTGATTTTCCTTGTGCCAAATCACCGGCGTATAATACATAGTGATAATGCTGTCGTTGAAGTTGAAGACAAGGCTGTCACACATCGTCTGTATGTCGTAGCGGTAACTCTTGACGTGCGGATACGCCCTGATAAGGCGAAATTCGGTGGTGTCGGTCTTGGTGAAAAGCGTGTCGGTACATGACGAAATTGTATCGGCGTGTAGGTAGAGCGTGTCGGTTTTGGTGCGGTATGTCATCAACGCCTTGTCCGTCAAGAAACTATGCTCCGGAATCTCATAATAACGCGCCTCGTTGGCAGAGAGGGTGATATTTTGAGCCGTATCTATAATCTCCACATTGGAGCGTCCCATGCCGTATTTTGCCTCGCGGTAATAGTATATCGTGTCGCCAGACAGCCGATGCTCCTTGCTCACGAGGTAACTGTTTTTGGTAAGTTGGCACTCCTCCTTGTCGTGGTTGTACCAGCCACGTTCCGAGTAGAGGTAATTTTCGTCGCTGATTACTTCCGTAGGCCCTTGGAAGGTGGATATATGGGTCTTGATGTTGTATTTGAGCGTGTCGGAGTACATCTTATAGTCGAGATTTTTCAATACAACATCCTTATTATAAACAAGTTCGTTGCGCTTTGGATAGAAATAGCCAAGTTTTGAGACCAACGTGTCCTTGCCATTGTAGGTGGTGCCGCCGTCAAAATAGTTGGCTACATTCTTGTCCATGTCGTAATCGACGTTTTCCGTAACCATGCGCATAGAATCCTTGGTCATCACCACATTGTCGCGCATACGGGCGAGGCGCGTCTTGCCGTCGTAATCCAACGAATCGCCCCACAGATGCACAGTATCCGCCTGATCCATAAGTCTATAAGCATGTACATGACCGAAAGCACGAAAGTTGTTTTCGGTAGAATTGTATAGAGCCGAATCGCAATACATCGACGCGCTGTCGTGGTAAAACTGCACGTCGCCCCGCAACACCTTGACGTTTGGCCCGTAGTACTCGTTGACCTCCAAGGTGTTGGAATTTACGATTTCTATCTTGTGAACTTGCTGATTTTTTTGCGCCGCAGCAGCAATCGTTGTCATAACGGCTATTAGCAGCAATAAAAATTTTCTCATAATCTCTTGATATTGACGGCGCAAAATTAGCGAAAATATAGGAAATTGGCAAGAAATGTTTTTGGAGAGGCAGAATTTTACTATTCAAAATGGAACGACACCGTAATCGTATTCGACTTCAGACTCTCCAAGCATTTGGCATAGTCCCTGCCGTCCCTTTTTACCATGTCGAGCAAGCCGAGGCTGTACCTCACCTCTATTGAAAACTTGAAGTACGTCAAATAGAAATCCGCACCGCCACCAAATGTTACACACGGATCCATTCTTTTGAGCACAACGGCTTCTTCATCGTCCACATTTTTGCCGCCGGTAAGGTCGTAGCGAATGTTGCCGCCCGCCACAACATACGGCGAGAAATTGTTTATTCTCTCCGCCTTGTACTTAATCAGCACCGGAAATTCGAGCATCGTGCTGCGGATTTGCATGGTGCGCTTGTCGATGTTTTTCTGATCCGTTTTTTTATCGTCTTTGTACATATAATACACCAAGTCGCGCTGATTAAACGAAAGGTCAATCAATATCCTGAAATCCATATATCTATTGAGCCTGAAATTGGAGATTGGGCCGATGTGAAACCCCGTGTACCTATTGGCATCGATGCCATAAATACCGTGCTGCTCCATAAACTGGTCGGCACGGTCAACGCGAAATCCCATGTGGCTCGTGCCAAGCGAAAAGCCAAAATGGCACGCCTTATTGTCATAGTTTGGCAGGTTTTTCACGCCCTTAACCCTCACATAGTCTTGCGCAAACGCTGTTGCCGCTACCAACATCATTAATATAATTGCTGCAAAGTGTTTCATTTTTTCTTGTCCGTAATTAAGTTTATTATCAACGCCTTACGACGTTTTGCATTACCATCAATCACAAGAATGTAAAGAATTAAAAGATTTTTTTCTTAAACCAAATTATAAACATTCTTCTTTTAATTTTTGGCAATTCTTTTAATTTATGGTCTAAAAAAGACCGCCGTCTGGCGGTCAAATTCAATAATAAAACATTTATTTCGTCCAAATTATTGTGCGAACAACAATTATTTAAGGTTTTTCAAGATATGACCCATCCTGTCGCGCTTGGTCATCATGTAGCGTTGGTTGAAAGAGTTGGTGGGGATTTCAATGGGGACGTTTTCGGTGATTTCGAGTCCAAAACTCTCCAAGCCCACGCGCTTGACGGGGTTGTTGGTAAGGAGGCGCATCTTGCGGACGCCAAGTTGACGGAGGATTTCCGCGCCAACGCCATAATCGCGCTCGTCCGGGTCAAAACCAAGATGCACGTTGGCATCCACGGTGTCCATGCCTTCCTCTTGGAGTTTGTACGCCTTGATTTTGTTAAAGAGACCTATTCCCCTACCCTCTTGGTTCATGTATAGGAGGATTCCCTTGCCAGCCTTGTCAATCTGCTGCATGGCGGTATGGAGTTGGTCGCCGCAGTCGCAACGATAACTGCCAAAAATGTCGCCCGTAGCGCACGACGAATGTACGCGCACGAGGATTGGTTCGTCGGGTTCCCAAGTGCCTTTTACGAGAGCCGAATGTTCGAGACCGTTGCTCAACTGACGGAAAACCGTCATCTTAAACTGTCCGTACTTGGTGGGCATCATCACTTCGGGTCCGCGCTCCACGGTGGTTTCGGTTTTAAGGCGATAGGCTATCAAATCCTTGATAGATACGAGTTTGAGGTTATATTTTTGGGCAACTTCCTCCAACTGCGGCAACCTCGCCATAGAGCCGTCCTCGTTGAGTATTTCTATCAACGCGGCAGCGGGGTACAGACCAGCCAATCGCGCAAAATCCACAGCCGCCTCGGTGTGTCCGGCGCGACGCAATACGCCCCTGTCCTGCGCATAGAGCGGGTTGATGTGTCCCGGACGCGCAAAGGTTTCGGGTATCGACTTGGTATCCGCCAACGCCCTGATGGTAGCCGTCCTGTCGTGTACGGAAACACCTGTGGTACAGCCTTCTATCTTATCCACGGTAACAGTAAAAGGCGTGCCAAGTATCGACGTATTGTCTGCCACTTGGTGCGCGAGTTTGAGTTCGTTGGCGCGGGAGATGGTGATGGGCGCACACAAAACGCCGCGACCGTTCTGGAGCATAAAGTTGATTTTCTCCTCGGTAATGGTCTCGGCGGCGGTGATAAAGTCGCCCTCGTTTTCGCGGTCTTCGTCGTCCACCACGATTATTATGTTGCCTTTGGCAAATTCGTCTATTGCCTCCTGTATCGTATTCATCGTCAATAAAACAATAATTTAATAAAATATGCCTTTACGTCGTTTTTTCCCATAAATTAAAACATTTCTTTTAATTTATGGTAATTCTTTTAATTCGTGTTTCCCTCAACGCCGTCTGGCGTTGATTTTGGTTTCTTGCGGACGAAGAAGCCCACAATTTTGCCGAAAACCTTCGCCCATGCCTCTTTGTTGAACAACTGCGCGTCCACCGTAGCCTTGTACGTGAAGAATATGCCGAGGGGCAGGATTACAAATGTGCTTATCCACATGCCCTGCCACGGTTCCCAAAGACCCTCGCGAGCCATTTTCATGCCGGCGGTGGAGATGAGGTAGTATATCAGGAATACTATGACGCTTATCACAATAGGCAGTCCAAAACCGCCCTTCCTGATAATTGCGCCGAGCGGTGCGCCGATAAAAAAGAATATCAAGCAAGCCACCGACAGCGTAAATTTTTGATGCCAGGCGTTGCGGTATCTTGCAATAGTTTTTTGGCGCGACGAGAGTTCGTCAGACTCCCTTGCAATCACCGTATTTACATAAGTAACATACTCTTTGGAGCGAGAAACCACCTTCTGGCGTTCCTCCTTGGTCATAGAATCGAATATGCTGTCCAAACTTGCCACCGGCTTCATCGACGAGAGCGGGATGTTGTAGGCGGAGTTGTAGATAGAATCGCTAAAATGCGCTATCTTGAGCCTAATTGCCGAATCTTCGCGGGCGTAGGCGGTGTCAAGCGTCATTGTAAGCATCACCGAACCGCTCACACGCCGCGAGTTGTACTGCGACCTGTGAGTGCGGGCGGCACGCACAGAATCGGCGTAAATCTTCTCCTTGTGGGTGGAGTTTCTCAAATAATTGGTGGTGGTAAGGCTCTCGTGCAGGTCGGTGGCATACTTATGATAATCACGCTGCAACGAATCGGTGCTTACCTCCAACTCGCTCACATTCATCACCTGGTAACGGTTTTTGAAGCCGCTCTCGTCCGCCTTGTTGAAGTCGAAGCCAGAGAGGTTGAACACAAGCGTTTGCTCCCCAAACTCGTCCTTGCGGAACGGGTAACTCGACCTCTTCCGTTCCTCCACCTCCTCATATTGTACACCGTTGTAAAGGTTTACAATCATATAACGCCCGTCGTCGGTAACATTCATGCTGCCCGAATCCGCCACGATGCACACGTTGTTTGCCTTGCCGCCCGAATGGTCGTAAACCACAAAATCGTACATCATGCCCGTCTTTTCGTTCTTGCGCGAGATGCGGATGGAGAAGTTTTCGATGTCGTTGTTGAAGATAAGCGGCTTCACATTCAATTCTGGGCGTTGAGTGCGGATGGAGTATATCAGAGCCGACATTTTGAGGTTGGCGTATGGGATAACGTTGTTGGCGATAACAAACGCACCTATGCTAAGAATAAACGTGAAGATAAACAGCGGAGCCATAACACGTTGCAACGAGATGCCCGCCGCCTTGATTGCGGTCAACTCGAATTTTTCGCCCAAATTGCCATACGTCATAATGGACGCAAGCAATATCGCCAAGGGCAACGCCATTGGCACCAGGCTGACTGACGCATAATACATCAACTCCATAATCACCATAAAATCAAGGCCTTTGCCTACGAGGTCGTCTATCCATTTCCACAGAAACTGCATCAACAGCACGAATACCGAGATGAAGAACGTGGCGATAAAAGGCCCCATGTAGGATTTCAGGAGGAATATGTCAAGTTTTTTCAACATGTCTGGTAAGAGTCGATGTGTCGTTCGCGTTTTTCGGGAAAAATATCGTTGACATTGACGAGGATGCCCGTCTCCTCCACGCCGCCAAAGAAGGGGTTTATTGCCGTGCCAAACACCTTCATCGTGGGCGAAAGGTTCATGTAGGCGTTTACGAGCGGCGGAATATTCTCGCCCAACGAGCGCACCGTCTGATTGAGCACGCGGTAATCCGCCTTGAAGTCGTCGCCCGAAAACATCTCGCCTCGGTAAGTGAACGTGATAGGTTCTTTGGGCATTACAAGACCCTCTTTATCACGGAAATAAATATCCAAGAAAGTCAATATCATGTCCCTTGCCTCGGTGTTGAAAGTGGTGTACATAGTTACCTTGCCAAAGAAATACTTGGCATGGTCTTCGTTTTGGCGGAAAATCGCGCCGATACCGTCCCAAAGGTTGTCTAAGGCATAGATAGAGAACCTAAAATTGGCGCGGCTCTGGAATTTTGGCTGCACGAAACTACGTCCGAGTTCTATGGTACACGGCATGTATTCGTCGATAAATTTTTGCGAAAAGCTGAAAATCTCCGACGTTGACAACTCCGGCTGCCCGTCCTTGAACATGATGCCACGGCTGCAATCGATGTAGCGGTAGCCGCCTATTATCTCCTGCAACTCGTCGTTCCACACAATCAGTTGCTTGTAAGGATTGTCCCAAAGGTCGGCCTCGTCTATATCCACAGCCTTGCCCGTGCCACCGCCAGCGTCGCGAAACGACAACTCCCTCAGCCGTCCAATCTCCTGCATGGTGTTGGGCGCATTGTGGGCGTCGCAAACGTAAATGCGGTTGCCACCGAAATTGGAGTACCTCACAAACTTGTCGTCTGTCAACTCCGCTATTATTTTGGACCTTTCAACAGGTGCAATTATATTTTCCATCTGTCAAATAGATTTAACCTTGTTTCAAATTATATGTTAACTCCCTCACTCTAAGCGTCCTTTCCGCCGGAGTCTTGTACGCGGCGAGTTCGTCGGGCATTATCGGCTTGCCAAAATAGAGACCTATCGGCTTGCCGCTGTACTTAAACAATTCCGAAGGCAGCAATACGAGTTCGTAATTAAACTTGATGCCAATTCTTTTGCGCCAATTTGCCACGGAATAGAAAAATTTTGTATTGAGCGCGTCCACAAACACCGGCACAATCGGGATTTTGTGGGCGAATGCCTTTTCGATAAAATTCTTTTTCCACGGCAAATCCTGCACAACGCCGTCGATGCGTCGGCTTACCAATCCAGCCGGGAAAATGCAAATGTTTTCGTCGTTTTCATACAGAGCGTCGATGTTTCTTACAATCTCCGGCGTATTATGCCCATAGACGTTAACACCACAAAAGAGGCTTCTCAGAGGGTCGAGGTTGAGCAAAAGTTCGTTGACGATGCCACGCGACTTGCCAAAATGTTTATTGACCATCGAGATTACCGCCAATCCATCCAAAGCACCAAGCGGATGGTTGGCTACAAAAACTTTTTTGCCCTGATAGTCAACGTTTTCAAGACCATAGCAAGGCGACTCCACCTTCATGTCCTCGAATATAGCATCTATAAAATCCACGCCGTCGTGATGCCCATACAGCGACAGGAGGCGGTTGATTTGGTCCTGCCGAATAATCCGTTCCAACCGTCTGATAGCGAACCCCGGCAATTTCTTATAAAGCCCCGGATTCTTCTTTTTGATAATCTCCTCTATATTAATGAGTGTCGCCTTACGTTCTTCCATTATGCTAATTAACAACAGCGCAAAGGTACAATTATTTTTGGGAATAAGAAAATTAATTTTTCAAAACGGGAATCTGCTACTTTTTTACAGTTTTCTCCCCCAATATCCTCATCTTCACCAACTCCCACTGCGCCTTCAACATTAGCCGCTTGATACGTATAATCTGACTCCTGTTTGGGGCTTTGCCTTGCAACGTGGTTCTGCCGCCAAGGTGGGTAACTGTGGCTGTGGGACATACACCCGTGAGATAATTGCGGCGGCGACAATGCTCCGCCAAAATCATTTCCTCGCCATAGAGAAACGTTACTGGCACAAAGGCATACAACTCGTTACTTAAATAATTACTTGAATATGCGACGCACGAGCCATGAAGCACACAGCCGGTAATATTCGCAAGATTCACTTCCTGTTTGTGAAACGAATTGCTATTGGATGCGTATTCGGAGAGCAAACGCTTTTCAAACAGGTGAAGTTTGAGCATCAACAGTCTTGCCGCGTCTATCGCCATCTGTTTGATGATGCGGAATGTAGAAAACGGCTTTCTGAGCAACGGATTCTGATGCCGACCTTCGGGCGTGATGATGTCGGGACCGCAAACATCAAGACGTTTTTCCCGCATATACGATGCCAGAATATCCGCAAATCCAGGCTGCGTGATGATAACGTCGTTGTTCATAACCACCACACAATCAACAGTGTAATGCTCCTTCACATACTGGAAACCGGCATTGTTGCCACGGGCGAAACCAAGATTTTGGTCGTTGATTACTACAACCACCTTGCTGCCAAAAAGCCGCCTTACCTCCTCGCCGCTGCCGTCTTGCGACCCGTTGTCAACCACCACAATCGGGCTGTCGGGGGCTATTTTGAGGAGGTTTTCGAGGCATTGGATTGTAACTTCCAAAGTCCTGTAATGCAGTATCACAAAGGCAGTTGTCATAATAGAATCACTTAATTTTGTAATCGTAAACCCATCTGCCCGACCCTACGGTTTCCACCTTGCGCGACCGTGGGAGATGGATTTCGGCGGTCATGTTTGGCGGAATTTCCACGGTGAGTTGCATCCGCGAACCGTCAAAACGCACTTCCTCTACAATCTCGCCCCTCGGCGTGGGCAGTTTGATGCTTGCAAATTGAAGTCGACCGGTTTTTGGGGCGATGCGCACACGCGCAAAACCCGCCGCAATCGGCTCGATGCCCATCAACTTGCGACTGATGACGTTGGCGGGCGCGGCAGACCATGCGTGGTTCCAATCGAGATTGTTTTTGAGCGAATCGTTCCAAGATTCGGTGGTCATCGTGCTGCCGCGCTTAATCATAAAATACCAAGAACGTTGCGTGGTGTCGGTGAGCAATTGGAGCGCGTAGTCGGGGTCGTCGGCGTCAAAAACCCCGTCCAACAAAAACTGCGCACCAAACGGCGAACACACCATGCCTCTTTTTTTGACGAAACCCAACACTTTGGCGCGGCAACTATCGTCCACCATGCCCGTTGCAAGCGGCATCATGTTGGCGTGGAGCGATACATGTTGCGACCCGATGCAGTCAATGTACAGATTGTCAGAGTTTAAGAGTTTGCGGTTGGCGGCGCGGCGGGTTTGCTCTGCCTTTTCGAGAAATTGCTCCTCGTCGTACCTATTGCCGAGGGCAGCGGCAATCTTGGCAAAAGTCTTCAACGCATTGTAATAAAAGGCGTTAACGGAAGTATTGCAAAAACCGATTTCGTATTTGTCTTGCTCCGCAGGAGGCCAATCGATGATGTCGTCGAGGCATAGCGCGGGCGTGTTGAGGTGCGTAAGGAGATAAGGCTCGGCGATTTTCATGCCCGAATGAAGGAGCATGTCGTAGTCGTCGCTAAAACTATGCAACGTCCTCATTTTCAGGTTTTCATAGTATTTTTTGAGGAAAGAGTCGTCGCCCGAATACAGATAATCGTTGTAAGCGATGCTCAGCGAGAGGAGAATCCACTCCGTAGGCCACGTGGCGTGGTACATCAGGCGTTCAAGGGTGTTGCGGGCGATAGAATACTGGTCGCTGACGGCATAATACGAAAGTTGGTTGACGTAAGCATCACCCTCGTATGTGATGCGCTCGCGGTCGCCATCCACAAAAGTCCCCGCAAACGAAGTAGCCTTCATGGTGTATTTGCAGAGATTCCACACATGGTTTAATACCGTGTCGCTCGACCTAAAATCTGCCGCGCCGTCGTCAAAAGGATAGGTAACAACATCACGGGTGATATTGCTGTAAATCAATCGGTTATTATAATTATCAATCTCCACATAACGGAACGGCAACACCTCGCCGATGTAGTTGGGCATCAAGACGGGAACTGCGCCGTTGTTGACGTTTGGATCGGTATTTTGGCGGTTGACATCATACTTCAAGAAATACTTAAAGTAACCTTTGTCAAGGTCAAGCAAATAACGGCGATACCTAACCTCTCCGTATGGTTTGCGATTGACCAATCCGTTGGTATCCAAATCCTCGCCGAGACAGATAGTTACTGTGTCGCGCCCCGTCAAAGAATTGAGCGATACCATCAACTGTCCGAAGGCATCCTTGCCAAAATCTGCCAACACCGCCGAACCCTTCACAACCATGCTTTCAGGCTGTTGAGTATGTTTTTCCAACGGCATCACAGACGTAAAATCGTCCAGGTCGTAGGCGGTTACAAAACCCTTTGCCGCCGAGAAGTCGGACTTCCTGCCGTTGGAATCCACGATGGCAACTTTCCAATAATAGAGAGTGGCGGGCTGCAACGGTTTCCCGGCATAGCACACCGCCACCGACGACGAATCTGTTACAAAACCCGAATCCCAAACGTCGCCCTTCTCGCGGTCTATCAACTCCTTGGACGAGGATACGAGGATGCGGTATTTGCGTTGGTAGGTGTTGTTGCGATTGCTACTTATCATCCACGAAAAAAGAGGTCTTCGCCGATGGATTTCCGCCACTTGGAGGCTCAGCGAATCGTTTAAGGAGAGATACTCCTCCAAAGTCATCTTGGTTCTAAAACCATCCGCAAAAACCACGTCGGTTTCGCGAATCATGTCGGTAGCAAGGTTATAGACATAATAATCGTTTCCGCAACTCACAGATGCCACGGAAAACAATAATATCGCTATAAACAATGCACACGTTTTCACCTACTTACAGTTTCTTACATCATGTGATAGTTTAGCCGCGCAGAAGTTGGGACCGCACATCGTGCAGTATTCGCCGTCGGTGTGTCCGCCCGACTTAAAATACTCCAACGCCCGCTCCGGGTCGAGGCTGAGATTAAATTGGTCTTTCCATCTGAAATCGTAACGCGCCTTGCTCAGGGCATTGTCGCGGATAGTTGCGCCGGGATGACCTTTGGCGAGGTCGGCGGCGTGAGCGGCTATCTTGTAGGCAATTACGCCAGCACGCACGTCCTCCTTGTTGGGCAGGGCGAGGTGTTCTTTGGGCGTTACATAGCACAGCATCGCAGTACCAAACCAACCAATCTGCGCCGCGCCAATGGCGGAAGTGATGTGGTCGTAGCCAGGAGCAATGTCCGTTACAAGCGGGCCGAGAGTATAGAACGGCGCACCATGGCATTTCTCGTATTCGCGCACCATGTTTTCCTTGATGCGGTGCATCGGCACGTGGCCAGGGCCTTCGATAAAGGCTTGCACGTTCTTAGCCCACGCCCTTTCTACGAGTTCGCCAAGTGTGTCAAGTTCAGCGTATTGTGCCGCATCACATGCATCAGCGGTGCAACCCGGACGCAAGCCGTCGCCAAGCGAAACAGCCACGTCGTACTGCGCGAGAATGTCGCAGATTTCGTCAAAATGTTCGTAAAGAAAACTTTCCTGATTGTGTACCAAACACCACTTGCTCATAATGCTGCCGCCACGCGACACAATGCCGCACAGCCTATTGTCGGCGAGGTGCACGTTTTTATGACGGATGCCAGCATGTATGGTAAAGTAGTCAACGCCCTGTTCGCATTGCTCGATGAGCGTGTCGCGGTAAATCTCCCAAGTGAGAGACTCCGCACTGCCGTTGGTCTTTTCAAGTGCCTGATAGATAGGCACTGTGCCTACGGGAACGGGGCAGTTGCGGATAATCCATTCGCGGGTTTCGTGGATGTTGGCGCCCGTGGAGAGATCCATCAGAGTGTCGCCACCCCACTTGCAACTCCAAATAGCCTTCTCCACCTCCTCCTCGATGGACGAAGTGGTGGCGGAGTTGCCAATGTTTGTATTGATTTTCACCAAGAAATTGGTACCGATAATCATCGGCTCGGCTTCGGGGTGATTGATGTTGGCGGGAATAACAGCACGTCCGGCGGCAACCTCGGAGCGCACAAATTCGGGCGTGATGCTGGTCTGGATGCCGAGTTCTGCGCAATTCATGTTTTCGCGGATTGCGACGTACTCCATTTCGGGCGTTATGATGCCCTTCTTCGCGTAATACATCTGCGAAATTTGCTCGCCCTTTTTGGCACGGAGCGGGAGTTGGATATGCTCAAAACGCAGTGAATCAAGGCTTTTGTCGGCGAGACGTGCCTTGCCGTATTCCGACGAAATTTCGGGCAGACGCTCCACGCCGCCGCGCCTCTCTATCCACGGCTCACGCATACGCGGAAGTCCTTTTTTGAGGTCAACGGTCTGCGCCGCATCGCCAAACGCGCCCGACGTATCGTAAACCACCACAGGAGCATTCTCCTCGAAGTTTCTGTTGCCGTCCTTATCAACTGTTACAGTGGGAGTTAAAGTTATCTTCCTCATCCCAACCTTTATATCAGGGAACATCTCGCCCTGCATATATATTTTTTCACTCGAAGGGTAAGTGATTTTTGTGTTTTGTTGCATTTTGCTTTACTTTGTATGATAATAATTTGCAAAATTAAACTTTTTTTCGGAAACGGACGCATAAATTTTGCGACCAATGGAATTTTTATGTACTTTTGCCACACATCAACACCCAACGAAAAAAAACATGGCAATATCCTCTCATATCATCAACCTCACCGCCCTCGCCCTCAAAGACAGGGTGCTTACCTACACCGAGCGTCAGACCATTATGAACGCGGCGATGCAGGAGGGAGTGTCGGCGCAGGAAATCAACGCCTACATCGACAGAGCCTTGGAGGTGCGGCTCCAGAGTTACAGCAAGGAGGAACTCGGCAGATGCCCGGGCTGCGGACACGGCGTACCACTCATTGCCGACACCTGCCCGTTTTGCGGACACGCCCTCGAAAGGCAGACCACTCATCAGGCAACCACGCCCAATGTCCCTCCGCCATATATCCCAAGCGCAGAGGCAGACATCATCAAACGCGAAAACCAACAGACCGCCGCCCAAAAACGCAACATCAAGACCTGCCCCGACTGCGGCGCACCATTCCCGCTCATCAGCAACATCTGCACATACTGCGGACACATCCTGCACGAACAACAGGATTCGGAACTCAACGTCCAAAACCTCATCAACAATATCAAGCAAAACATCGAGACCCTGCAATCGGCACCGTCGCCCACATTAAAAGAAGTTCTGATATTTCGCAGCCCTTTAATTATGTGTCTATTAGCCGCCATAACCGCAGTGATGTCTTACTCAATAGGGCACGACATTCTTACCAAAATATCATCGGTAATGTTTCTTGCGGCGATTGTTACGATATATGCTTTCAAAAAAGAGGATTCGCCCGTTGCCAAGGCCGACAACGCATATTACGACGCGATACACAGCCACGAGATGTACACGCGGACTGTTGACAGCCTCTACGGCGACAATCAAGAGGCCAGCGACCTCCTGAAAACCTACGCCGCCGACATAGACACTATCAAGCGCAACCGCAACAAAAACCGCAACATAATCGCCCTTGGAATGATAGCGGTGATAATGGGATGCCTCGCAATACCGGCGGGCAGCAATATGACCCCTGCCGACAAATACCAAGCCAACCGTCAAAAATATTCCGCCGCGTATTCTATTGCCGAATCTTACAAAACCATACAGCCGTACCCCGGCAAGGCTGTCAACGACGCATATTCGCCATACCTCCGATGCGAAGGCGCGGGCGTGGCGAGTATAGACGTCATCAACATTTCCCCCGACTTCATAAACATGCACTTGCTCGGCGACGAACAGATGTATATACTGAGAATCAGCGGCATAAGGCTTGAGTCAACAGGCAAGAAATTGCCTCGCACCGACACCTGCCAAATTACCATCACCCTTCTGGACAAGGACGGCACACCCATCAAGTTTGATCAGCAACCATTAATCATGGATCCTGCCGACGACAAAAGCGACAGCCCCGACAACCTGACGACCGCCGTATTGGGCAAAGGCACAGGCAGTTGCTACGCCGACTTTGTTTCAAAGTCTTTTACCCGTAGTGCGAGAATTTTCACAGACGTAATCAACAGGACTGAGTATTTCACAATAACATGCCACTAAAAAATGGAAAAAAACAAGACATACTTCCAACAAATCAGCCTCCAAATGGAGGACTTGCTCAAAGATTACAAGAACCAATACCCCAAAAACCTTGGCGCGTTGGTAAGGAACGCTTTTCCGTACATACTATTAGCGGTGGGCGTCATCGTATTGCCGATGATGGAGTTTACGCATTTGATAGCGACAGGCGACATTGGCATGAGTATGGGCTTGGCGCACACAGTACCTATTGTAGTGGTTTTCAGCATAATACTGATACGCCGAAACAAACGCGAACTCATCACCGACCCCAACCTGCCGCTCAAAATGAGGGCGATAAAGAAACAGATGGAGCCATTCATGGTGTACCCCGACGTTAAGAAATATCTCGACGGCTACAACGCCCAAATCGCCGAAACCGACAAAGCGAAACAAAAGGCGAAAAACAAGTTTTACATTATAATAGGGGCGTTATGCCTGATGGTAATAGCCTATTGGAGTTTCAGCAAGGCGCAAAGGCGTGCAAATATCGTTTCGAGAGGCAACACCACCTCCACCAGCAACACCGCTTTCACCGGCAACTTCACTTTGGGCGGCTACACAGACATCATCGGCATCAAAAATTCAGAGCCTCTGATGGTGTTATCTTCCTTGAAGACAGACATTTACGACGGCTGCAAGGTAACAACTAAAACAGCGCAGTTTGCCATCCTAAACGACCAATTGTTATTGAAAGAAGTCAATATTTCCGGAGCCGCCGACACCGACGTATTCCGCCTGATAATCACCGACACCCACGGACTGCCCGTGCCCAAGTGTCCAAAAATTATCTTCAAGGCGACCGAAAACCGAAATATCATTTCATCAAGTATGTGCCAGGAGCGCATGTATGAAACCGACGACAAACTCAGCACCAACCATTTCAACGTTCTCAAAACCTGTCGCTACCTGCACGACAACATGACGAATCTGCGTTTCTTGGTGGAGAAGATTAATTAATGTAGGGCGGCAATTATGGCTGAGGCGGCGTTATAAAGGGCGCGATACCTCTCCGCCGCCCCGGTGAACCATCCAAAAACTTTCTCTCTCACATCGTCTGGCGTGAGTACGACAAGTTCCCTGCCAAACGACGACAACTCCCTGATTAACTCGTAGTTGGCAATGCAATCTATGGAAAAGAATCTGCCGTTTTTGAGGGTTGGGAACTGTTGCCGCAAATCGTCGTCGGCGTTTATGATTTTTTGTGAACCGTGCAGCGGCTTGCTCTCCACATAATCTTTGGAAACGTCGCTCACCCAAAATACAATGTGTTGCAATGTTTTGCCGTCGATAACGGTAACACCAACAATATCTTCAAACCTATCCGCGAAATCTTCGGCGGGTTCTACAAACTCCTTGTCTGCAACGGGTTCGATGCTTGTGATGCGATCCAAGGCGAGATTGAGGATTTTGCCGTCAGAATCCGCTGCACCAATCAGATACCAACGGTCGTTGTACTGTTTGAGCAAATACGGATGGAAACACATCCCCGATTTTGCCGACGTAAACGCTGAATAACAGACTTTTACAACGTTTTTGTGCGAAACGTAATCAAAAATCTGCGCCAAAAGGTTGCTGTTTTTCAAGTACGGATTGTTGCTGAAAGATATCACCTTTGGACGCTCCTCGATGTCAAGGCGTTGTTTGAGATTGTCAATCCATTCAAAATTGCTCAGCCCGTCAAACTGCCCAATCGTACTCAAAACCTCCTGCAAAAGATTTTTCTCATCGTCGGAGAGTTTTTTTGTAAAAATCGAAAACGACGGGTCTTTGTAGCGGATAATATACTTGCCATCCTTTGTAAAACGTTCTATCTCAGCGTGAAAACCATCATACTCGATAAAGTTGATGTCCATCTGTATGCACCGCGACGTCACGGGCTTTTGCTCGTTGTATTCCAATGCTTGGTTGCACTTCTCGGTCAAGTCATCAAGATTGTAATAATGATGACGGTCAGCGAGAAGCGCGTCGAGGATGGCGATACGGGCGAGGGCGTTCTTGTTGGTGGGCATAGGTTAGTTATTTTGCTGATTATTAATTACTTCCCAATGACCGTTTTTCTTAGCACCAACACGGCGGATTACACCTGAGGCTTGAAGTACTGCCAAAAATCTTCTAATTTGACGCAACGACTTGTTTAATTGTTTTGTCAATTGAACTGCATTTACATTAGGATTTATACGAATCAACTCCACAATTTGTGATTTTAACGTGCCATTCTCAGTTATTTGGTCATTTAACGTGCCATTTAACGTGCCATTTAACGTGCCATTTTCGTTTATCGGGTCATTTAACGTGCCATTCTCGTTTATCAGGTCATTTGCCGTGACATTTAACGTGCCATTTTCGTTTTTCGGGTCATTTACCGTGACATTTACCGTGACATTTTCGTTTTTCGGGTCATTTACCGTGACATTTGTCGGGTCATTTTCGTTTATCGGGTCATTTACCCTGACATTTACAGGGTCATTTACCGTGACATTTTCATTCGTTTCTTCTTCGTCAGGGTAAAACTCAGCCATTGCTTCTACGTCGGGTTCGTTACCCAAGGTGGGAAGTTTCAGGAATGTGCGGTCATATTCTTCCTTTACAAAGATTTCGGGTTCGGTGTGATAAACCTTTTTCCAAACGTACACAATCCCATTGAGACCGCTGCCCGCACGCTCGCCAAAACGAATGAAGGAAAACATTTTCAGCAATGTAGCGTTTCTTGGGTCGGAAACGCCGCCCGACAATGCCTCGCTTTTTGAAATCCTCATTCCACCGGGATTGGCAAACACAAATCCGTCTTTGTTTTTGCTGACAACAATTCCCTGCCGTCCGTAATAATCGGCGTGAACAAGGCAATTGGTAACAGCCTCTCGCAGAAGTCGATGCAGCGGAGTGTCGTCGATACGTTGAAAGCCTTTTACCACGAATGGAATTTTCAAATCGGACTGCAATTTGGTAAGGATTTTCATTGCAAAATCAAACACATTGCCGCTCCAATCGCCCGACGATGACACAATGCGGTCTTTCCATTTAGCAACGCCAACAATATTCCTGTCTTCTTGATAATCAAGGAAATACTGCGGGAATCGCCGTGTAATTTCGTACTCGTAGCCAAACATCAAGAGTCCCGCCTCGGTGGGATGATATTGACCGTCTTTACCTGCACCGATGGCACGAATGCGCCGCAAGAAAATCTCATCGTCAAGGGTGTTCCAAAGATGGCTTGGGTTGGTCAGTTTAAACATCTGACGATAGCCCCTGACGGTTTCCATATTCAAAGCCGTCAGGTCAATATCCTCCACAGCAACGGCGTCGAGCGGCGAAATGCTTGAATCTCTCAACATTGCGCCCACTTCTTCGATGGTGCAAAGATGGTCGCCCGTGCCAAAACGCTTGTAAGTGCCATTGCGAGGGTCTGTGCCTTTATAAACAGGTCTGACGGTGCGCTCAGCCCGAGGAATTTCAACTACAAGTATTTCTTTGCCGTCGGCTTCGAGGATATAAACGCCCTTCTCCAAGACGATGTTATGACTGATTTTCTGACGGTTGTTGACAAGTTTCCAAAAAGTTTCCTTCATTTTTTGAGCATCCTTCAAACCGTCTTTGATACAAAGATTGCCATTGACGTCTTCTTCAACGCCCAAGACAATCGTGCCGCCGTCGCTATTTGCAAACGCGGAATAACTCTCCCAAAACGAATCAGGAAAGCCCCCCTTCGCACTTTTGCCTTCCAAGTACGAGGATTCAGGGGTGGATAATATGGAGGTGAGGGTTAACATTGTGTTTAGACTATTGAATTGATGATTTTGTTTACAATCTCCCAAAGAGATATAATCCCTTCTTTTGCAAATATCGTTTGATTTTTTGTTAAGTGGAGTTCTTTTAAATGATGAACAAAAGAATGACGTCTTTTTATACAATCATCAATTTTTTTTACTAAAAAATGGTTGTTGTGTGCCTGAGAATTATTCATTTCATATATAGCCACCAATTTTGATAAGATGGGAGGGTTCTTTGTATCTGCCTTAGTTATCGCATTCCCCGCATTACCGAAATAATCGTAATTGTACATTGGAAGATTCCACCCATTATTAGTTTCAACGATAAAATGACGACTAATTATTTCCAATAATTGAAATAATGTTATGTATGCAAATGCGAAGTCTTCTTTGCTGACAATGGTGGAAATTTGCCTTTGTGCAGATTTTAGTGTGCTTTGTAAATCGTCTGCAAATTCAATGTCATTTTGAATAAGTGTTGATTGTTGGATATAGAATAACAATATGGTTGTACCGCGATAGATTTCTCTTTTATAGCCACTATTCAACGAGATTTCTACCGCATCTTTGAACGCCTGAAAATTCGCCTTAGAAAAAGACATAGGAAGTTTTAGTTCGGGAGATTCCTTGATGTAGTAACCATCTGCACCTGCATCTAAAAGTGCTTTCATATTCCACGCCTTGTTTGATGCAGTCAAGATGACAACCTGATTGCCTTGATTTTTGTTTTTGATTTCTTTCAGAATTTTCATTCCTGAAAACTCATTGGCTGAATAGATTTCATCTTCTTTCGTACCTAACAATCGCAAGTCCAAAAGATACAAATCATAATAATCTGATTCTATTTTTTGGCGAATTGTTTCCGAAATGTCATCATAATCAGCAATAGCATTGTTAATTACATCAAAGTTAGAATTGACAAAAAATTTGTCTTTCAAAACGAATGACCATCCCTTGTCTGCCTCGTCGTCAATCAAAAGAATGTTTTTGCCTGTGGCGTTTAATCTGACATTTTCACGCTCCTCGTCATTTTCAATGTCATTGATTGCCGCTTTGATATCAATGGTATTGAGGAAAACGTATTTGTAGTATAGTTTCTTTTTCGCAGTTTTAATTTCGTCTGTTTCATTACGGTCATCCTTGCTGATAATTCGGTTGAATACGTCAGCGCCCCATTGGTTTGCCATTGAATGACGACCTATTTCTGCATCAGGATTTATGTGGATTTGGTTGAGAAAATCTGATTTGAAGTTGTTAACAGACAAACCTTCAATGATTTCCAATGCATCGGTAGTTTCTTCGGGCGTACAGAAATACGTTCCGCGTGACATCAAAAACAATTGGCTACATTCGCCATATTTCAGGAACGATTGCAACGGAAGTTTCGACACAAACAACAACGGCACAAATGCCACCGCTTTTATGTCAGAAACCGAAAGCCGGATATGTAGTGCAACAAGCAACGCTAATGCCGGATTTATGGCATCCAAATCTATGACAACCTTGTCGTCTTGTTGTTTCCCCGCAAACTCACGACAAACGAAGTTATGAATTTCTTCATAGTTGTTAAGCGCAATTGTAGGTACAGTTACAATACACCCCAAGCCTTTTGCCCAAGACGTTGCTGTGTTATTTCCAAGTATAAATGTTTTTGCCATATTGTTCAAAGTTTATCACAATTTTTTCAATTCTCGATTTGAAATCCGCTATGCAAATCGGTTGGTTTCCAAGTGTTTCCAAAAGATGCTCGTAATCAATACCAAGTTTTGGGTTAGATAGTTCAACAAGGCTTTTCAAATTGCCATCTTTGGAAAACTTTGCAATGTCTTCCAATTGCAATAGACCTTGTTTGCCCTCTACGATTGATAAAACGTTTTTTGCATAGTTTCTGACGATAACTTTCTGAAAATCTTTGCCGTATGCAATGATTCGCAAATCAACATTGCCATTATTAATGTACTCTTCTAAGAAATCGTACAGACGTTGATAGAATGTTGATTTCTTGATACCTGAGATGTAATTATTGCTTTCGTAGTCGAAATCGGGATTCTCAGAAAAACTACCACTGAAAACCACAAAAGGAATCTCATCACCGTCATCGGCTATAATCGAGGCTTTGTCTTTGACGTCATTTGAATCTTCAAATGTCAGGTGAACCATAATGCAATCAGCGGAGTATAACTCATTCATACGAGAATTAAACACAGCCTTTTTTTGTATTACAGTAAGTACCTGTTTGTACTTGTTGTCAAATACAAAATCCGAATCAATTGTTTCCTTCAATGTATCGTCAATCAAATAAATCATAGTATTCTTTACATAAAAGTTAATATGTGTTTAAAACCAATTGCCGATGTATCCTCTATCGGTTCAGTTTCAGGCGTGTCGTCATCACTTAGTATATTCCAACGCAATGACTTGTCGTCCCATTTGGTTTCAATTGACCAATAGCAATATCCGTTGAGAATTTTACGAATTGCACCAAAATCGCCCGCCTCGGTATTGTTGTTCATTCGCGTTGATACGTCCTCGAATGTATTTTCGGGGAACGAATCTTTTTGTAGAATGATGATTTTCTTGTAAACCACATCATTGATGATTTCCCTTTGATACGACACTTCTACATCACGTTGATAATCATCATTTTCGTTGCGACGTTTAATCATTTGCAAGATGCGGTCCAAAACATTGCTCAAAATGTATGTGTTGGTATAGAAATCAGCCCTATCCAACTTCTTGGTTGTTACGTGAAGTTCATATTTATCGCAAATTTTGTCCACAATAGTCTGCAACAATGGCGGTACTATTCTGATTGCTCTTTTGAACTTTAATATTTCTCTTTCAAAGTCAGGATTTGTAATGGGATGTGCATTATTATTTTCTTTGCTCCATTGTATCCATTTTTTGTCGTTTATAGAAATATTGTTATTATCTCCAAATGCATCCCTCCACGTTTTGCCCGAAAGATAAGCATAAATCAGCACATAAAGCGAATCAGGAATTTTGCCTTTCTCGCTTTCTAACAATTTGTATGACTGTTCCCTTAAATCAGGCAATGTCATATTTGATTCTGTATCAAAATCGTGCGTCAAATATTTGAAACCGTTGGGACGGTTGAAATTAGCAAGAAAATTCGCTGTATATGATACAGACATCGGTTTAAACTCTTGTGGCTGTGCCTTTCTTTTTGCCATATCTCTTGCCAACAAACTATCTCTCTGCAATTTTTGTTTGCGGTCAAAATTTTTGCTGTGCGTTGCAAAATATATGAATTCCTTAATGTCCCTTTCCGAAACATAGTCAGGCACATCGGATTTCTTTAAAATATCTGTTTGAAATTGCTTTACAACAAATTCAAAACCTTTCTGTTCCCATTCTTTCAAAAGTTTCTCAGGGTCAATTTGCGCGTTTTGTATGCTTAGACATCTTGATCTGTCCAACTCCTTGTGCGTGATGAGCCAAAAGTTTTTGCCTTTTTGACGGCAAAGAGTTACAAAACAATCTTTTAACTGTTCCGAAGTAAACGTATCACCTACTTTGAGGTGCGAAATAATCGGGCACAGTTCTTCCTGTGTTTTGTGGCTTATGGATATTGTCTTGTCCATACCAAAGAGGTTGCATTTGCCGACAAGTTTTTCATCGTCAGATATTTGCAGAGTGATTTTGGTTTTAAAATCATTCTCACAATCGGTCAATGTGTATTGTTGGACATAGACATAGTTTTGCCCTTTGTCAGTATTATTGTCAACATAAATAATCTGTTGGAGTTTGTCGTAACGCTGCAAAAGTTTTTGGTAACATTCATTGCCCGCACCTTTTATCATACGCAGGTAGTTGAGTTTGCCACCGATGACATTTTCCATCACCGGTTCGCCCTTTTTGATATAGCCTTTTTCTGTTTTATAAAATTTATAAAATTTGCTATATGCAAAAGCATAGCCTTTGGACTCCCAAAGGTGCAGAATGTAACGTATGTCTCTGACATATTTGCGTGTAACGTTTACTTTGGAATTGACAGTAAGGCCTGTCACTTCTTGCCGTTGTCCTGTGCGCAAAAGCCTTGTTTTCTTATCGTTAATGCAAAAATTCTGACCTTCGATAATTGTTTTTAGTTCTTTGCGAAAGTCGCTGTCTTCTTGATAGACATTGTGCATACTTGAAAAAGTGATGTCGTCGGCATAGCGGCTGTAATGCAAGCCGTATTTTTTGGACAATGCGGTCAATTGCCTATCCAACCTGTCGCAAATAGCGTTAGTGAGCAATGGTGAAGTCGGCGCACCCTGTGGCAAGACATTTTTCCAGGACTCGGAGTTTGTAGCGCAGCAAAGACCGGCAACAACGTTTGCTACCTCTCGCGGCAAATTGAATGGCGCACATTGAATCCTGCCCCAAACTCTCGCCTGCGGTATTGAGGTGAAAAAATCTTTCAAATCTATGTTAAAAACATAGTGTTGTCCCGTATGCCGTGCGGCATTGTCGGCAATGGATTTGCCTTCCGTAAAGCCCATTACGGCATTGTTTGGGGTGTATAATGATTTGAAAATAATGTTCAGAATGTACAGTATTTTGTCCAAATGGTGCACAGGCGCGTTAATTTCGCGCAATCCGCCATTCTTCTTCCTTATTTTGAAAGTTTTATAGCGTTTCCCGGCTTTTGGAGTGCTAAAATACAGGAGTTGTTTTTCTGTAACGAAATGTTTTTCTGAAAAAATTGCTTTCATCAGTTTGGTAATGAAAAGCGCGAGTTTCCTTGTTGTGTCAATTTCAGAAATATGTTTTTTAACAAATTCGTCGATTGGGAGTTTGATTTCTTGCTCTTGCTCCTCGTTGAGTTTTTTGACCTTTTCTTTGAGAGTCGCTATACGAGACTCTATTTCTTCTTGCGTTTTGACTTCTTGAAATGGATATTCCGTCAAGATTTTGTCAGACCAAGTTGGAGACAGAAACCATCTGCCGTCATTGGTTGATTGGTAGATATGAACATAGACATATTTCAACCGACGTTTGTCCGCGCCCTTAACAATCGTGGCTATTGTATTATCTCCAACTTCCAAGACAAAAGGCAAATTTTTCCACAGTTCACACTGAGACCAATCCCTTTCAGGACGTTCTATGTAGAAACCTTCCTTGTAATCGTTAAGGAAGTATGCCGGAGGGATTAGTATGTTGTTGCCTTTCTTCATTGTAGTTGTTTTTAAAAAGGTCTTTGAACAAAAGAAAGCATCTCATTTCTTTGTATTGTGTTGGTCCATAATATAAGTATATACGGAATATAACTGACTTGTCAGTATTAAAACAAAACATTGAGTTTGTCAATTCTTTTTTTAGGAGAATGACATCCGACGAAGAGCATCGGACAAGAGTCAAATTTTGTTGCTTACTATGTTCAAAGACCGTTGTTTTCGTTTGCAAATTTACAAAAGTTTTGCGGATCCTTCGCTATTCTACAAAACTTTTTTCTTTTTTCCGCTGCAAAGATATGACACCGCTACGAACTCTATGTTCGTCGGAACGTTTTTGTTTTAAAATCCAAGTCCGTCGTAATCAACATCTCCGTCAGGATAGTCGCCGTACATTCCGTCTGTCAACGCATACCAAGTATCTTCCGCATAGTTTGTGTTTCCATCTTCGTAGTCGTCGTAATAATCTTTTTTTTGTCTATGACGATAAGGCAAAACCACGGTCGGGTAGTCAAAGTATACTTCGTATTTCACTCCATTTTTTTCGAGAATAATCGAATCAAAATCCTTGTTGTAAAAGTTCCACACAGAATCGTATGTTGGGGGGACAACTTCTTCTCCTTTATCATTAATAATGCCCCATCGTTTCTGATAGTGATAAACTACTCCCTTTTTACCATCAATACGTATTCCATTATTGTAATTGCAGTCATCAAGGGTAATTGTATTATCTTTTTTTACTTCCTCCCAAATGTAAACACGTGCCAACCCTTTCCAAAATTTTGAAATCCATTCATATTTTCCAAGTGCTACAATTGCATTGCCGCCCAAATCATATACACCATACTGCCCGTTTTTGGACTCTACTTTTACGTTGTCTGTTGTTGTCATAATTGCCTCCTTTTTTTAAGTTTCACGCTGCAAAGATATGGCACCATCACGAACCCTATGTTCGCAGATATAAAAATTTTCACTTTCCCGCAAATTTTGCCACTTCTTTTTTAAGCCAATCGGTCAGGACGGATTCTGACGGCAGGGAGATACGGTATTTTTGGATGAGGAGTTTTTCGTCGATGCCGTCGGTGGCGTATTTGACGAGTTCCTTGCCTGCCTCGGTGCACATCAGGATGCCGACAGGCGGATTGTCGTCGGGCTGCATCATATTGTGCTTATAATAAGACAAATACATATTCATTTGGGCTACATCGCTGTATTTGAGTTTTTCGGCTTTGAGGTCGATTAGCACGTGGCACTTCAAAATGCGGTGGTAAAACACCAAATCGCAATAGTCGTATTCGTCGTCAATGAGGATGCGTTTTTGACGTGCTTCAAAACAAAAGCCGGTGCCGAGTTCCATCATAAACTCTTCAAGATGCTGAATGATAGCCTCTTCCAATTCTGCCTCATCAACAACCTCCTTGTCGCTCAGCCCCAAAAACTCATATACAAACGGCGATTTGATGATGTCGTGCAAGTCGGCTTTTTCGGCTTTCGACTGCACCAATTGACTCATTTTTTCTGGATTGCGACTGATACCGCTACGCTGATAATAATTGGTGTCAATCTGACGTTTAAGTTCACGCTTCGTCCAAGTACCTTTGATGGTTTCAAGTTCATAAAACACACGTGCCAGAGGGTCTTTAATTGGCAAAATCAATGCGAAATGCGAGAAAGACAAATTCTTAAACAACACTTCGGGCGGCATTTGAAGGTCATCGTCAAATTGTGCAACCGCTGGCTGCACAATTTGGCAATCAGTGATTGCCAAATTAGCCAATCGGTGATTATCCAATTGGTCAGCCAATGGCTGACCAATTGGGCAACCAGTGGTTGCCCAATTGGTATTCGCTGAAATACAACGATTTATATCCATTATCAAAGAATCTTCCGACCTAAATTCTGTCAAAACAAAATTGTAAATCGGTTGAGCAAGCCTTGGAAATTCTTGATAAAACTGCCGGTAGAGTTTCAAATTTCTATACGACATAGATTTAGACTGCAACCGCTCTGCCATTCTTTGGATGGTTTTGTCCCCATATTTGGCGCGGTCGCTGCCGTTCTGTTCGTAATTAACTATATAAAAACCTGTAAGCCAATTCCTTGCAGTGAGATTCCTGTTGATGGCTTTTACAGTGTTTTCGGTGAAAACTTGGTCTAATTTTTCAACCGAGGTTACAAGTGTGCCGAAGTCCATATTTGCGCGATTTATTTTGGCGTAAAGATAAGGTTTTTGTCGGGGACTGCAAAAATAATTTCACCCCGCAATTTTTCCATCAACAATTCGTTTATATTATAATGTATAACACCAACAAAAATGAAGAAGTATAACTGTTTGATATTCATAATATTAATTGCATCAATAGTTGCCTGCAACCACGACATCGAGCCTGTACCCGACCCGCAGCCGTCGGCGTATTGGTGGAAGACTACGTGGAATCCCGACAGCACGGAGCTGGAGGCGGTCAATAGGCTTGGAATCAAGAAGATATATATGAAATTTTTTGACGTTGCGCCCGATGGCAATTCAAAAACGCCCAAACCACTGGCAACCATCCAATTCCAAAAGCCAATTATCCAAGGAGTCAAGATAATCCCAACAGTCTTTATTACAGAAAGTTGTATGGCTCTCGACATCGATAAGATGCCCAAAATATTGGCGTACAGAGTGTTGCAAATGTGCGAAACCAACGACATCCCCGCCGTCGAGGAAATCCAAATAGACTGCGACTGGAAAGAATCGTCGCAAGATAAATATTTCAAATTTCTCGATAATCTCCGCAAAATCCTGAAAGACAAAAACATACGGCTTTCGGCGACAATCCGTCTGCACCAACTGCGGATGACACCACCGCCGGTGGATTATGGAGTTTTGATGGTTTATAACACCGGCAACATCAGCCAACCGCCAAACCGAAACCCCGTATTGTCGTCCAAACACGCCGAGCCGTATCTTAAATCACTGAAAGACTACGACTTACCGCTGTGCGCCGCGTACCCAAATTTCAGTTACCAACTATTATATAATGACAACAAACTCCGCGCAATCCTCTACGCCGAGGACGTTGCCGACAGCACAAAATTCAGGCGAATTGCCGACAACGAATACGAGTCGATTGCCACGCGCCTAATAGTAAACAGCCCCGAACCCGGCAGTAGTTTGACACAAATATCGCACGGCGACAAGTTGCTGATTTACAAGGCAGAATATGATGAGATTTCAAGCATCAAACGAACCATCGACAACCTGCGCCCCACAATGTCGGCGCAGACAATTATATACGACATCAACTCACGGAATATTAACAATTTGACAACTCAACAATATGAAACGATTATGCATCATTAGCCTATTGCTGTTGCTACCAGCGATGGCAAAGCCGTGTTTCGACATCGGATACGGCAACAAGTATTGGAGTTTCTTCATGATGAAGGAATTTGGCGAAGAATTTGAGCCTGACTTCTTCAAATTTTGGAACGCTTACACAGGCGCAAACCTCAGCGACGACGACCTTAGTTTGCTCACCGAAAACTCCGCAATCAACCTCGACGACTACAAAATCTACGCCGCCGCAAAAAAGAAGAACGATAGCGAAATGCTTGAATATTTGCGACTTAACAACCTTTACCGGCAGCGTCGCAACAACGACTACGACCTCTGTTCCAATCTCTATAAGGAGGCTTACGAAGCCAAAGGCGAAGACTACGACGAAGAATGGAGCGCATGGTACTACCCCACCAAAGACGACCTCGACAAGGCAAAAGCCAACCTCGACGAGGTAATCACCGCCGCCCGCGCCTACAAGGGAACGAAATACGCCGACCGTTATATCTTGCTGACAATGAGGGCGTTGTTTCAGTCGGGACAGTTTGAGGAAGTAATCAACTATTACTCCCAAAACCTCTCGCGCATACCCGTCGGCAGCGATTGTCTCCCCCTCATCGACGCCCTCTACGCCGGCTCACTCCTCCGCACAGGCAAGAAGGACGAGGCGATAGAGATTTACGCCAAAATCAACGACAATGTGAGCCTATCGTGGTGTGTTGCAGGCAAATACGAATACGAAGCGTTGATGAACATCTATAACAAAAACCACAATTCAAAGGCGATTCCGTGGGTGATGATTCAATTTATCAACAACATCGAGTTTGAACTCCGCCGCACAGAATTTTACGGCAAGGAAGATTCGCTCCAAAACATCGCCGCCAAACGTAGTGTCAAGGATTTCGTATTGCAGGCCAACAAGATAGCCGACAGCAAGGCCACCGACTGCCCCGCACTTTGGAAGAGTGCCGCCGCATACTGCAATTATTATCTTGGCAATCAGAAAGACGCTAAAAATCAGATAGATGCGGCAATGTCTATGGCGGGCAGCGCGAGCATCAAGGAGAACGCCCGCATCACGCGCCTCCTTATCTACGCCGCCGAACCCAACTACACGCCCACATACGCCAACTTCATGCTTACGGAACTCAAATGGTTGAAGTCGAGGGTGAAGGCAGATGTGGAAAATTACATCGAAAACTTCGAGACCATTCAATCCGCCATCGCCGACAAGAAACTTGCTGCCGCAGTAGGCGGTCTGCACTCCTCTATATGCGACACCGACCAAACTCAATACGCCAACAAAAACGGTTTGGGATGGTTTTTAAGCATCGACTACGAAGGCTCACTTGATTACTCGTCGCACTATTTTGTGTCGCTGTGCCGCCTCACCGCCGCCGAAACCGAGGATTTCTTCAACAAATTTGCCACCCGCGACGAACTCTCCAAATGGCTTTGGAGTCAGATTGGACACGATGCCAACTATTTCAACGACCTCATCGGCACCAAGTATCTCGCCGAGGGCAATTATCAAAAGGCCGTGCAATTCCTGCAAAAAGTGCCGCTCTCGTTCCTGGATCAGCAAGCAATAGCCAAATACATGATTTACAGGGATTACAGCAAGCCGAAGTGGGACGGACTCCAACTCAAAGGTTGCCTAATCAATTCGTGGTTTTCCGACGACGGCGAGGTGGCACTCCCCGCGCTCACAAAAAATCCCAAATTGGAATACTGCAAGGAAATGATTGCGCTCTTGGGGCAGGCGTCGCAGCCGCAGAAGGCCTACGAAATCGCCACACGCCTATATCAAGCGTCCGAGAAGGGCGATTGTTGGCATTTGGCGCATTATTACCACTCGCGCTATTACAAGGCCTCCTCCACCCCATCGGAAATCGACTTTGTAAAGGAAACCCGACGACACCTCGAAACCGCCGCCTCATCGACAGACCCGGCATTGAAGGAGAAGGCATTGTTTGCGCTCGCCCTCACCTCCGACCCCGATTCTTACGAAAAGAGAACCTACAACTACGAAACCGACAAGTACGAAACCACGATTAACCGCAACCATCAGAATTTCAAGGATTTTCAGCGGTTATACGAATTTGAGAAAGGTCGCACACCGTCGCAATTTGTTACAGAATGTGATTCGTATGGATATTTCGTAAGGAATTACGGGAAATAATGGAGTGCGGACGGCTCGTCCGCCCCCCAAAAAATGCTTGAAAATGTACTAAAACTCGAAAAAAAAGTGAGTTTTAGTACATTTTCAAGCATTTTTTTAAGTTTCACAACAACCAAAACGCCGCGCCAATCGCCACTGCCAACACCACCTTTATCCCTTTGACAACGAAAAAATCCTTCTTGCTCTCGGCAAACAACGGGATTGCGCCGTGTCCGTCCTGCACGATGCAGTTGGCTATCAACGCGCCGAGAGGCATCACGCCACTGCAATAGAGCGTGATAAAAACAAAATGCGGCCCTGATTCGGGAATCAAACCGATTAAAATGGCGGCCACCATACAGAAAACATAAACGCTGCCCTCGCTAAACTGAGTAACCCACGTCTGGATGTCGCAGACCTCCTTGATAACAAACACCAAAACCAGCGCAATGGATGTCCAGGTCAAAATCTTCCAAAAGTGCTGACCTATAACATGATGCCAAATATGGTCTTCGAGAAAATGCTCCGGCACACGCACTATGACAAACAACGTTACCGCCGCCAACACCATCGATATTATCGACACAATGAAATTGAATTTTTCCTCGCCGGTATCTACCTCCATTTCTTCTTCACCGTGATGATGATGTTCGCCAAGAAATCCACTGAGAGTCAGCACGATAAACACAATTATCGAAACCAACAGTATAAGTCTGTGCGTGGAGATATGACGCAAATTTTCGATGATGTTGCCGTGGAGACTCTGATGCCAATGATGGTCGTGCGTGGTGTGCAACACAAAATGCGATTCTTGCCCGCATTGATTGGAATGTCTTGATACAAAGATATTTGCGACATATCCCGACACCACCGCAAGCGCGAAAAGCCCTACAAAAATAAGCAAAGCCTTGTCTGGCATCTTGGACATCATCCAAAACGCCTCGTCGCCGGTAGTGGCTATCAGGTTGGCTATCAGCGCGCCAAAACCTATCACATTGTGGGTATAAAGCGACACTGCGGTATAAGTGCCAATGCAGCCGGGGATGATGCCAAGAAATGCCGATATGAGTATTTGGAGGCTCTTGTTCCTCTGCATGAACCCATGCACGTGTCCCTTGGAGAACACGTTGAGGTATTCAAGCACCATTATCATAGACAACACAAAGAACGTGATGACCACTATCTGACACACCACGTCCGTCAAAAACTCATGTAGCATTTCTTATCGCACTAATAACCTACTACTGCCAAAACCATTTTTTCTTCTTGGGCTGAGGCTCGGGGTCGGGTTCAGCCTCGCCGCTCAGTTTCTGCCAAATCTTGCCCCATCCGGGGAAGCCGCCAAAATTCCTGTCGTCGATAAACAGATCCGCGTCAACCTTGCGCATGAAGAAACTGCGGTCTTCGGGCAAAGGCTGCTTAGCCTCGTCGGGGCTGTCAGCGTTGACGGCATGAATATTTACGCCCGCGTCTTCGAGATATTTTACGGCGTCATCGAGGAGTTGACCCGTGCGGCAGGTCCACAGAATAATCTTGTGCATCTTGGAGAGTTTTTTGAGGGTCTCCAACGCAAACGGTTTTTGCTTGCCAATTGCAGGGTAAGCATCTTCTACAATTGTTCCGTCGAAATCTACTGCTATTTTAAGCATACTTTTTAATAATGTAATGGTTGTTAATTCTTGTTAGGGTCTATGAGTTCGGAGCGCATCGTCTTGATACGGTCGCAGATTTCCTTGTAAAGTTGCGCGTCGATGCTGTTGCCCGACACCTTGTCATACACTTTCTTTATGTTGTTGAGTTTCACGATGATAGTCTTGATGTCGTAATTATAATAGAACGCCGAACTCTCTATCATCACCTCATACAAGTAGTTGATAAGGCTCAGGAGCCCCTCTCGCTGATTCAAAATCTGCTCGCGGGTGTCTTTGAGGTCGTTGGAAGCAATGGTGAGGTATTGGCTCTCCACCCATCCGCCATAGATAACGAATGGGAGGATATTGTTTTTCTCGTTGTCTGCCAGATAGTTGCAGGCCTTCCAATACGACTCGGCGGCAATGTTGCTGAGCGAGTCGGCGGAGTTGACATTGTTTTCCATGCGCTCCACATAACGGAAGTTGAAACCCTCCGAGATGTCAAGTTTGTCGGCGAGTTTGAAAGAACAGTTGAAGTAGCCCATCACTTCCTGTTGCCTCTTGTAAAGCGAACAGTACGCGATGTCGGCGGAATACACGCCCAAAGCCATCGCCTGCTTAGGCTCCTTGGTGTATTTGTCCATGTTTTCGAGCGGCAAAAGGAGGTCGTTGTTGTAGGGGATTTCCTCCGTTACAAGGTACTTGAACAAATCTATCGGCAACGGGATGCCATATTTGGTATATACAACGTTTGTAACTTCGGCGGAAGACCCACCCTCGCTGTCCACCTTAGTTTTCACACGGTTTTTCTTGCCATCGGAGCATCCTTCGATTCCCGCCAACAGCAACACCGTGCATAAACATATTATTATACGTTTCATTATCATTCTGATTAGACTTTTTTCAGGTTGCAAATTTATATAAAAAAATCGAAATTGTAATTGCGAATAGGAAATTTTATAATAATTTTGCACGAACCAAACATAATTTGATATGAAGAACAATTTGCTCACGTTGCTTGCCCTGACAACAGCCATCAGCGCAAGCGCACAGAACTCAGCCACCGTCAAAAGCCCCGACGGAAGGCTCGCCGTCAATCTCCTTTGCGAAAACTCACGCGCCTCTTACTCTGTGAGTTACGACGGCAAGACGATTCTCGAAAAGTCGCCCATCGGACTCGTTACCGACGTGGCAGACTTCTCGCAAGGGCTTAGCGCAACCGGCTTGAAGACCGACACAGTGAAATTTTCGTACAGCGTCAAAACTCTCAAAAAAAGCCAAGTGGACGTCAAGGCGACCCACGCCGTATGGAACATCAGTAGGAACGGCATCCCTGCCTACGACCTCGTGATGATGGTGAAAAACAACGACATCGCCTTCCGCTACGAAATGCGCCGTCAGCCCGCCAAGGTGAAGGGCGACTCCACATTCTGCGCCATCGTCAAGAACGACCAAACCCATTTCAACATGCCCTCCGGCACCACTACTTTCCTCTCGGCGCAGATGAAAGGCGGCACGGGATGGTCGAGGACTGCGCCGAGTTACGAACACCCCTACTTCACCGACCGTCCGACGGGCGACAATGCGGGAGGCGCAGGATTCGTGTTCCCCTGCCTTTTTAAAACGCCAAACGGCTGGGTGATGATTTCTGAAACCGGCGTTTCGTCGGCATATTGCGGTTCGCATTTGGACTGTACAGGCGGCAACAATTACAAGATAGCCAACCCGTTGGAAGCCGATTTCAATTACAACGGCTCATCCGCGCCGGGCATTCCGTTGCCGGGCTGCACACCGTGGCGCACAATCACCGTTGGCATCGACCTCGCCCCGATAGCCGAAACCACCATCCCGTGGGACTTCGTTACGCCGCTCTACGAGCCGTCCAAGGTCTATGACTACGGCGCAGGTACATGGAGTTGGATTATCGGCATGGACGAATCGGTAAATTATAAGGTGCAGCGCGAATACATCGACTTCACCGCCAAGATGGGTTTTGCGTCGGTACTCGTGGACAACTGGTGGGATCAACAGATTGGTCGCGACTCCATCGAAATGCTCTCCAAATACGCTCTCAGCAAGGGAGTTAGCCTGATGCTTTGGTACAACAGCAACGGCTATTGGAACGACGCGCCGCAGACCCCGCGCAACATCATGAACAACCTCATCGCCCGCCGCCGCGAAATGGCGTGGATGAAGTCTATCGGCATACGCGGCATCAAGGTCGATTTTATGGGTTCAGACAAGCAGCAGACCATGCAACTCTACGAAGACATCCTCGCCGACGCCAACGATTTTGGTCTCGAAGTCATCTTCCACGGCGCAACCCTGCCTCGCGGTTGGGAACGTATGTACCCCAATTTCATAGGCAACGAGGCTGTACTTGCGAGCGAAAACTTGCATTTTAGCGACGACTTCTGCCGTCAGGAAAGTTACAACGCAACACTTCATCCCTTGATACGCAATTCAGTGGCTTCCATGGATTATGGTGGTGTTACCTTAAACGATTACTTTAACGTTACCAACGACTCTACAACGTGGGGCGGTCGCCGCGTAACCTCCGATGTGTTCCAGATGGCTGTCGCCGTACTCTTCCAATGTCCGCTCAACCACCTCGCGCTCTATCCGCGCATCACCAAGGACAACGAGCCATGGAAAATGGATTTCATCAAATCCGTGCCGACGCTTTGGGACGACGTGAAACTCATTGACGCATATCCTGGCAAATACCTCATCTTCGCCCGCCGTCACGGACATACTTGGTACATTGTTGCCATCAACGCCCAAAAAGAGCCTCTCCGCCGCACCCTCTCGCTCCCGATGCTCAAATGCGGCATCACTCTTTACAGCGACGATGCCAACCTCAAAGGCTCCAAGAAAGAATTGAAGGTCTCCAAGAAGTCCACTTACGAAATCAACGTGCCAATGAATGGCGCAGCGATATTTGTAGGGAAGGAATAATTATTCGTAGGGAAGGAATAAAATTAAAAGCCGCTTGACTCATCACGAATTCAAGCGGCTTTTTTTTGTAACCCTCAGCTCTCCAACCTGGACTTGAACCAGGGACCCTCTGATTAACAGTCAGATGCTCTAACCAACTGAGCTATTGGAGAATTAACTAACCAATAATCCTTCTTAACATGTTGCTCTCCAACCTGGACTTGAACCAGGGACCCTCTGATTAACAGTCAGATGCTCTAACCAACTGAGCTATTGGAGATCGTCAAATATCTTTTTTTGTTTTGCGCTGCAAAGTTAAGTTGTTTTTTTCAAATAAAAAAATTATTTTTGAAAAATTTTTCAACATAATGTAACTTTTTTTTAAACATATTAAAAATGAACAAGTTAGCAATAGTAGGAAGTCTGGCTTTCGATGCAATTGAAACGCCTGCGGGCAAGACGGACAAGATAATCGGCGGCGCATCGCCCTACATCGCCCTCGCTTCGTCGTATTTCGGCGTAAAGCCGCAGATAATCTCAGTTGTTGGCGGCGACTTCCCGAAGGAGTACTTCAACATCCTGAGCAACAGGGACATCGACACCACCGGCGTGGAAGTCAAGGCAGACGGCAAGACGATGTTTTGGTCGGGTGTCTATAACAAAGACCTCAACCAGCGCACCACGCTCGTTACGGAACTCAACGTCTTCGCCGACTTCAACCCCGAAGTGCCAGCCGCCTACAAAGACCCCGACGTGTTGATGCTCGGCAACATCACTCCGTCTATCCAACAGGCTGTAATCCAAAAAATTGGCTCTCGTCCACGCCTCATCGTAATGGACACGATGAACTATTGGATGAACACCACGCCCGACGACCTCGACGCCACAATCCGCATGGTGGACGTACTCACCATCAACGACGAAGAGGCGCGTCAACTCTCCGGCGAATACTCGCTCGTGAAGGCCGCCCGCAAAATCCTCGGCATGGGTCTCCTATACCTTATTATAAAGAAGGGCGACAACGGCGCGTTGCTCTTTGCAAGGGACGGACAGATATTTTTCGCGCCCGCATTGCCGTTGGAGACCGTCAGCGACCCCACGGGTGCCGGCGACAGTTTTGCCGGAGGTTTCTGCGGCTACATCGCAGCAAAGGGCAGCACCGACTTCGAGACCGCCAAAGCCGCCGTCATCGCTGGCAGCGTGATGGGCTCGTTCTGCTGCGAGAAATTCGGCACTGAAAATCTTCTTAACCTAAGCGAACAGGCTGTGGCGCAGAGGGTTAAGCAGTTTGAGGAATTGTCGCGCTTTAAGTTTTAATTTTTTCGATACACGTCCAAATCTCACTTTTTTTTAGAGATTTGGACGTGCATCGAATTTTTTTTGTAGGATTTTACATTGCCAACTGAATAATTCAAATTTTTTTATTACTTTTGCAAACTAAATCTTACTACAAAAACAAACGTACATTGATGGAACAAACAGAAAAACAAAAGCCGCAGAAGAACAAATATTATAAGCGAAAACTGTTGATGTCGTACTTCACGTCAACAGTGTGCGTCGCGCTTGTACTATATTTGGCGGGGCTTTTCTTCATGTTGCTGTTCAACACGCAGCATGTGAGCGATATGTTCAGGTCTAATATCAAGATGACCGTTACGCTCAACGATTCGCGCTCGCTCGCCGAAATCGACCAATTCCGCAAGTTGCTCGACCAAGCGGACTTCGTGCGCGAAACCAAATACATATCGAAGGACGACGCCGCCAAGGAACTCACCAAGGAACTCGGCGAAGACTTCATCGAAATTATCGGCAAAAACCCGCTCTACTCGCAGATAGAGATTAAACTCGCCGACAATTACTCCAACATCGACAGCATCCAGTCGATTGAGAGGTTGCTCAAAGGGCATAAGTCGGTGGACGAGGTGTATTATCCCAAGGACGTCTGGAACAACGCCACCACAGTTATCACCAAAATAGCATCCATAGTGCTTATCTTGACGAGCATTTTGGCGATTATAACCATCATACTGATAGCCAATTCGATACGCCTCCAAATGTCGGGCGACAGGTTTGACATCCACACCGCCAAACTCATCGGCGCGTCCAACTGGCATATCGCTTGGCCTTACCTCAAACGTTCTCTGATACAGAGCATTGCAGCGGGAGTGTTTGCTGTTATAGGACTTACGGCAACAATTAGGTTCATCGAAAAGATTGTAAACGGCGTGTTCCAAATCTCGGCATTCTGGTCCACCCTCGGAGTGATGTTCCTGACGGGCATCGCGGTAACATTTGTGGCGGCTTTGATAAGCATACACAAATACTTGAACGCCAAGGAGGAAGAACTTTATTTTTAGAGAAGATATTTAAGGAGGAAAGATTTAAAGAGGAAAGATTAGAGATTAAAGTAAAAAGAGGAGAGATTAAAGAGAAAGATCAAAAAGAGAGAAAATTAAGATACTAACTAAATAATTTAAAACGGATACAAGACAAATGAAATACGCATTAGTAACAGGCGGCAGCCGTGGCATCGGACGCGCCATCTGCGTGAAACTTGCAAGCCAAGGTTATCACGTACTTATTAATTATGTCTCCAACCAAGCCAAGGCGGAGGAGACCCTCGCACTCACCAAGGAGGCTGGCACGGAAGGCGAAATCATCAAATTTGACGTTGCAAACACCGAGGAAGTGCAGACCGCCATCGAGAATTGGCAAAACGCCAATAAGGATGCCTACATCGACGTTTTGGTAAACAATGCGGGCGTTACAGCGGATTCGTTGCTCCCGATGATGGAGCCGGACGCTTGGGCAAAGGTTATCAACACTTCGCTCAACGGTTTCTTCAACGTAACGAGGATTGTGGTAAAGAAGATGATTCGCAAAAAACACGGCCGCATCATCAACATGGCATCTGTATCAGGCCTCATCGGTCTGCCCGGTCAGTGCAACTATTCGGCTGCCAAAGGCGCAATTATCGCCGCCACAAAGGCCTTGTCGAAGGAAGTGGGCGTCAAAAACATCACCGTAAACGCCGTTGCGCCCGGATTCATCAAGACCGACATGACGAGCGAACTCAACGAGGAGGAACTCAAAAAAAGCATCTCACTCGGACGTTTTGGCGAACCGGAGGAGGTTGCAGAACTCGTTGCCTTCCTCGCATCAGACGGCGCGGCATACATCACCGGCGAAACAATCTCCATCACCGGCGGCCTCAAAGGCTAATATTGGAGCGCATGCGGCTCACCTGCCACAACACAGGATTCTCTCTCTGACACGACATTTTTTACACCGAATTTAAAAAATAGTTTAATTCGGTGTAAAAAAAGTCAATTCCTTGAAACATTTTTCATGTTTTCATCGTTAAAGCAAAATGATATTACCTTAGTTACCAAAAAAACGAAGACATGATGAAAAATATTTTTTACCCAATCATTCTGTTACAGATGATTTTGATAGCCTCATGTCTGCAATCACCGCAGGACTACGGCTACAACGGCGACCAAACCGCCGAAGACAATACACCCATAATATCAGAAGCATCGCTTATCAGCGACATCGACGAGTATGTCAACGACATCCGCGAAAACATCGAGGAAACCGCCATCTCCAAGGAGACTGTTGGCAACGAACAGAAGGTGGTCTTTATAAAGGACAACGACACGGTAAAGATTTCGGTGATGACAGACATGGCAAACACCAGCACCGACATCTATTTCCACGAGTCGGAACCGATATTCGCAAGCCGCAACGTCATCCTCGACGTGGACTCAGCATACTTGGAGACTGCTTACTTCAAGGACGGCGAATTATTCAAATGTTTCTGCAACGGCACAGAAGTCAACAACCACCTCTACGCATCGGAGTTTATGAGGCATATTGCGCGATAACGGACAGAGCCACTTCCCTGTCGCGGGCGAGTTGAGCGCGGAGTTCGTCTATCGAGCCAAACGCCACCTCGTCCCTGATACGGTGCAAAATGTTTACTTTAATTAACTGTCCGTAAATATCTGCATCAAAGTCGATTATGTGCGCTTCGAGAAACACTTTCTTGCTGTCGTTGTTTACGGTGGGATTGCTGCCGATATTGAGTATCGCCGGATGATAGGCAGCATCAACGCACACCGTGGCAACGTATGCGCCCGGCCTGGGAAGTATCTTGGAAGGGTCGCCAATATTAATGTTGGCGGTAGGAAAACCTATCGTCCTTCCAATCATGCGCCCATGCACCACAGTTCCTTCCACAAAAAACTGATAGCCAAGCACTTTGGCAACATCATCCATGTTGCCTTCCATAATAAGACGGCGCACAAGAGTTGACGACGCCGACACGCTGCCACAACACTCGGCATCCACCTGCGTTACTGCAAAACCATTTTGCTCGCCGAGCACACGTATCGCGTCCACATCCGACAGACGGTCGCAGCCAAAATGATTGTTGAACCCTTTCACCAAGTGCCTCATCTGCACTTGCTTGCACAGCAAATCAACAAGGAAATCTTTGGCTTTGATTGCCGCGAAATCCCTGCTAAACGGATGAACTACAAGCACGTCCACACCAAGAGTTGCAAACATTTCCGCCTTTTCGTCCCGCGTAAGCACAAACTTGACCTCCGCGCCGGGCGCAAGCACCTGCCTCGGATGCGGGTCAAAAGTAACCACAACACTCCTCAGACGCTCCCGCCGGGCAATCCCCACGAGCGCGTCCATTATCTTGCGGTGCCCGATGTGCAGCCCGTCAAATGTGCCTACCGTAACGCACGTCGGCGAGTCTGGGTGATAGTTTTCGATACCTTCAACAATCTCCATATCAATTGTTTGTGGAAACAACACACCCAAAATGCGGACACGGAATGGTCTTGTAACGCTTGCTGCAACCCGAAAGCGCAATGCTCACAACGGTTGCGATGATTAAAAACATAAAAAATTTTTTCATAAGTCTGATTGATAAAACGTTTTACGCGGCAAAGTTGCAAAAAAAAAACCACAATTTGCCTTTTTCGACTGAAAATTATATTTTTGTACTCTGAAAAACAAACGTACAGCAATGGAACTCACAATACTCATACTACTTATAATTACGGTCATAGTATTGATTGCCAACACTATAACCACTCGCCACACCATCACCGAACTCCGCAGCGACATCGACCGCTTGGAGAATGTTACGCGGGAGGAGTTTGACACCTCGCGGCGCGACCGCTCCACCGCCGAATCGCAGCACCGCCTCGAAAACAACGAACTTTTCCGTATGCTCGGCGAGCAACTCGGCAGGAACGTCGATGCGCTTGCGCAGTCACAGAAAATACAACTTCAATTATTCTCTTCGCGCCTTAAAGAATTGCAAGAATTGAGCAAATCTAAATTGGAGGAAATCAAGGTTTTAGTTGACGACAAACTTAAACAAACCCTCGAAACCCGCTTCAACGAATCCTTCAAACTAATCAGCGAGCGATTGGAGCAAGTCTATAAAGGGCTTGGCGAAATGCACGGTCTTGCAGAAGGTGTCGGCGACCTCAAACGCGTACTCTCCAACGTAAAAACTCGCGGCAATATGGGTGAGGTGGAACTCGGCAACATCCTCCAACAAATCCTCAGTCCCGAACAATACGTGGAAAACGCCTGTGTGGAGCAGGACAGCCAACGCCGCGTGGAATTTGCCGTCAAACTTCCCGGCGCAGACCCCGACGGTCGCCCCGTCTTGTTGCCGATAGACAGCAAATTTCCCATAGAGGATTACCAACGACTTTTGGACGCTTACGACAATGGCGGCGACATCGAGAAGGAGGGCGCAAAGTTTGAGGCATCAGTAAGACGTTGTGCCACAGAGATTAACAGCAAATACATCATTCCGCCCGCCACTACGGATTTTGCAATAATGTTTGTGCCGACGGAAGGACTTTACGCGGAGATTTTGCGGAGGACGGGCTTGTTTGAATCGTTGAGAAGGGATTATAAGATAACAGTAACCGGACCCGCCAACCTTGCCGCCTTCCTGAGCAGTTTGCAGATGGGATTCAGGACGTTGGCGATAGAAAAACGCAGCAGCGAGGTTTGGAAATTGCTATCGCAGGTCAAGACGGAGTTCACCACCTTTGGCGACATCCTCGACAAGACCCGCAAAAAACTCACCGAAGCCGCCAACGTCATCGACTCCGCCGGCGTGCGTTCGCGAGCCATAGAGCGGAGATTGAGGGACGTGGAAGATTCGCCGTTTATGGGAAGGTTGGAGTAAGCCCCTAATCATTTTTAGGTAATCAACGTAATAAAAATACCCAATAATTGTTATTGTCAATTTGCAAGATTAATGTAATTTTGCACTTTGAAATAAAAGGCAAAAAATGAAACTCAACGAACTTGCAATAGGCGAACACGCAGTAATCACCAAGATAACGGGACGCGGCACGTTCCGCAAACGCATTATGGAAATGGGCTTTGTGAAAGGCAAAAAAGTTTGCGCCGTAAAGAAAGCCCCGCTCAACGACCCGATAGAATTTGAGATTATGGGCTACCACGTCTCGCTACGCGCTCAGGAGGCTGCGATGGTGGAAGTGGTGGATATGAAACATATCGCCAAAGATTCAGAACTTCCCGAAAACAAAGACCTTACCTTCGAGCAACTCGTTGAAAACCAAATCCACGACCACGGCAAGACCATCAACGTAGCCCTCGTTGGCAATCCAAACTGCGGCAAGACCACATTCTACAATTACGCATCCGGCAGCAAGGAACACGTCGGCAACTACGCCGGAGTAACAGTGGACGCGAGGACGGCGCATTTTGAGCACGGCGGCTACAAATTTGAGATTACCGACCTGCCCGGCACATATTCGCTCACGGCATACACCACGGAGGAGATTTACGTCCGCAAGTTCATCACGGAGCAGCACCCCGACGTAGTCATCAATATGCTCGACTCCTCCAACCTCGAACGCAATCTCTACCTGACCACACAGTTGATAGATATGGACGTCAAGACCGTCTGCGCCCTCAATATGTACGACGAATTGGAGGCTCGCGGCGACAAACTCGACCACATCACCCTCGGACATTTGCTCGGCATACCATTCGTGCCGGTTGTCAGCAGCAAGGGCAAAGGGTTCGGCGTGCTATTCGACACTATCATAAAGGCTTACGAAGACAAGAGTCCGCAAATCCGTCATATCCACATCAACTATGGCGCAAACATCGAGCCGTGCATCAAGGCGGTGCAATTGGCGATAAAGGGCGACGTACACAACCCTCTGCCCTCCCCCACCTCCACACGTTTCCTTGCCGTCAAGATGCTCGAAAAAGACAAGGACATCATCGACCACATCAACAAGCCCGCCGCCGTGCAAGAGGCTGAGCGTCAGGTAAAAATCCTCGAAGACGAATACAAAAACGATTCTGAATCCGTAATCGCCGACATACGCTACGGTTTTATCGCCGGAGCATTGAAGGAGACTTACCAACAGGGCAATGTCAACACGCGCAAACTTTCTGACCGCATAGACAATATCTTAACACACAAATATTTAGGGCTTCCCATCTTTATCATTGCTATATGGTTGATGTTTCAGGTAACATTTACCGTTGGGCAATATCCGATGGATTGGATTGATTCGCTTGTGGATTGGATAGGCGGACTTGTTCGCGACAATATGCCCAAAGGAATGTTGAAGGATTTGATTGTGGACGGCATCATCGGTGGCGTTGGCGGCGTGATTGTGTTCCTGCCAAACATCGTGTTGCTGTTTATGTTCATATCGCTGATGGAAGACAGCGGCTATATGGCGCGTGTCGCCTTCCTGATGGACAGGGTGATGCACAAGATAGGATTGCACGGCAAGTCGTTCATACCGTTGATAATGGGTTTTGGCTGCAACGTGCCGGCTGTAATGGCTACCCGCACCCTCGAAAACCGTTCAGACAGGATTCTCACGATGCTGATTAATCCATATATGAGTTGCTCGGCGCGACTGCCGCTCTACACGCTGATGACTGCGGTGTTTTTCGCAAGTAATCAGGCACTTGTAACACTTAGCATCTATCTCCTTGGCATCGTTATGGCGGCATTGACGGCAATTTTGCTACGCAAGACAAGTTTCAAACGCTCCGACGCGCCTTTTGTAATGGAACTCCCGCCCTACCGCATCCCCACCCTACGCAGCGTCCTCAAACACATGTGGGAGAAGGCGGCGCAATACCTCAAAAAGATGGGCGGCGTTATCCTGATAGCATCCATCATCGTATGGGCGTTGGGATATTTCCCGCAATACGAACCCGCACCCGGCACCGAATACAGTGAACAAGAATTGTCGAGCCTGCAACAGGAAAACAGTTACATCGGGCGCCTCGGACATTTTATCGAACCGGTAATCCGTCCGTTGGGATTTGATTGGAAGATGGGCGTGTCGATTTTTACGGGCGTTGCCGCCAAAGAAATTGTTGTAAGCACAATGGGCGTACTTTACCACAGCGACGCCGAAGACGAGGAAAACACAGGCAACCTCGCCACAAAAATCCAACAGTCGCAGCCGCCGATAGACCGTGGCACGGCGTATGCCTTTATGGCATTTGTGTTGCTATATTTTCCCTGCATCGCCACGGCAGTCGCCATCCGCAAAGAGTCAAGCCGCAAATGGATGCTATTTTCCATCGGCTACT
>CAMJWL010000003.1 GCA_946409405.1 uncultured Bacteroidales bacterium | reverse complement strand
TTGCCCGCGATGAGGGGCAGGGCGAATTTTATTATCAACGGAAACGGCCGCCCGTAGGTCATTTCCTGTGTCTTTGCCATTTGGTATGCTAAAAAATTTTTTTTAGAACTTGAATACTGTGGTCGATTCCCTGAATGTATCTGCCTGACTGTTAAGTTGTTCGGCGTTTACGGCAAGTTCCTCGCTCGCGGCGGCGTTGCCTTGGATGGCGCCGTTGAGTTGCCTGATTACGTCCTCTATCTGTTCGATTGTGTTCATCTGACTGCTGCCCGACTCCTCGATGTTGGTGATGAGGTCGGTGCTCTTTTGGATGGACGGCACGATGTTGTTGAGCATTTCGGTGGAGGTTTCAGTTGCCTTCAACGAATTTGCCGCGCCATCGATGATGTCGTTGGCGGATTTTTTGCTCTTTTCGGCGAGTTTGCGGATTTCCGACGCAACGACGGCAAAACCCTTGCCGTGTTCGCCCGCACGTGCCGCCTCCACTGCGGCATTGAGCGCGAGGATGTTGGTCTGGAAGGCTATGTCGTTGATTATCTGTATCTTCTCCGAAATGTCGCGTACCGACACAAGGCTGTCGTTCTGCGCCGTCTGGATGTTTATGATGTCGTCTGCAATTTTGTGTACGATGTTCTTTGCTTCGCGGGTGTTGTTGGTGTTGTTGGCGATTTCCTGTTGGATGTACGACATCGACTGCACTATTTGGTCTGATGTAGCCGCCTGTTCGTTGGCATTCTGCGAGAGAAGTTGGGTGGCGTTGGTGATTTCGCCGCTAAGACCGGAGAGGTGGTCTGCACCGGCAATAACGCCTTTGAGGGTGTTGCCGAGGTCGGTGGCGAGGTCGGTGCAGGAGCGGAGGATGCCGGTGGCGTTGCGGGCATTTTTCTCTTGACGGAAGTCGCCCTTGGCAATGTTGCCCACGATTTCGCGCACCTTGTCGGGTTCGCCGCCAATCTTGCGGATTACGCCCTTGGTGATGATGTTGATTACAAACAATATTATCAAAATGATGATGCTGATGGCTATCGACATGGGCCACAGGATTTTGCCAACACCTTGCAATTTGTCGCTTTCAGGATATACGAAGGAGATGAAGTTGTGAAGGTTGTTGTCAAAAATGTAAATCATTTCGTACCTTTTGCGGTCTTTTTTGAATTTTACTTTGCTCGCCTTGCCGGAACGGTTGTCTGATATTTGCTGCCAAACGTCGTTGGGAAGGTTTTTCCATTGGTCGTTTGGACGCATGATGCACTCGTTGTTGGTGTCGATCCATAGCGCGAAACCGTTGCCGAGTATCTTTGCCGCGCCAAATTCGCGGTTTTGCATCAGTACCTTGTTTTCCTCGCAGCCAGTGAATAGCATACCAGCCACTTTGCCGTTGATATACAGCGGTTTGTAGGTTGCAATGTACGGTTTGCCGAGGATGTTGGTCTTGTCGTAGAAAATTTCGCCTCGATCCACGGTCTTTGCCACCGCCGAATTGTTGTCTATCATTGTGCCAATAGCGAATGAGCCGTCGGAGTTTCTAATTGATGTACAGATTCTTATGTAGCCTTCGGGGGCTTTTTGGAATATCGTAAGTTCGCGTCCTTCTGACGCTTTGGAAAGTGTCATGGGAAAATTGGTGTCTCCTTGCATGATGTGTGTGCCAAGTTTCCACGCGGGAACCCGGTGTCCCACAAAATTGCACGTCGAATCTATTTGGACGATGCCGCCACGAAGTTCAAGATAGCGGTCTATTGTGTTGAGATACAACAGGTTGCTCTCGCCGTTGTTTTTGTATTGAGCGTCCACAAGAGCAACAATCGCCTTTAAATCGGTAACTACGTTTTGCTCCGATGATTCGCCCTTGAACTCGTTGAGCATATATGTAACAAACACGTTGACAATCAACAGCGAAACAACGCCTATTGTTATCAGCGTGATGTTGATTCTCTGCAAAAGTCCGAGTTTGTTTATTTTGTGTTTTGTAGCCATAGTCTTCTCATAAATAAGATGTACTTTCAAAATCCAAAATTATCAAATTACGTGCAAAAAAACAAATGAATATGAAAATTTTTTTTTAATAATTTTTTTTCGTATTTTTGGGAACGATTATTAACCGTAAATTCTATCGACATGAAGAAAATTTTATTAATTATTTTTGGTGTTATTGCGCTGTCTGTCCATGCGTTTGCACAGCGATTTTTGGAAATTGGTGCAGCCGGTGGATTCAATTTTACCGACGGGGTTGACAGGAGGCTGACGGGCGATTTCAATGCGAATATCGGTCTCACTATTGAGAGCGGATTGGGTTTGGGTGTCTTTTTTACTGGTTTTCAGACCACTTCCAAGTGCGACAGCCGTCTCGAATACGATTTTGACGACTGCGAGTTTTGTTTTCGCGGCTATTATGGCGGAGTGTATGCCGACAAGATGTTTCTCAGGAAATCCTTCTTTTATCTTACGGCGGGCGCAAAATTGGGTTTTGGCTGCGTCAATTACAGCAACCACACTGTTGAAAAGGAGTATTACAACCCCGAGGACGGTACGCGAACAGTTTCCTATCAGAAGGCCGACAAGAGTTTTGTGATGTCTTTGGAACCGTATGCGGCTGCCAATTTTGAAATCAACGACTTTGTAACACTTGCGGCAGGCATAGAATACAGAAATTTGCTGTTTGGCAACCTGCATTGCAGCGGTTTCCACATCGCCAACGGCAGCGATTTGAATGGAATCGTTTATTTGTTGAAGGTGAGGTTCATGACGGATTTTTAGGGGATAACTATCTCAAACAAATCCTCCAACGTTACGTCAAAACTTATTGACTTTGAGTACATTCCGTCGGCGAGGTTATGAAAATGGGCATATAAGAAAACGGGCGGAATCGACGATTTTTTAATCGATTCCGCCCGTTTTGTTGCTATTGCGTTGATTGTCAGATTATTCCAAAGCCTGTTTGATGTCGGCGATGAGGTCTTCCTTGTCTTCGAGACCGCACGACATACGGACGAGACCGGCGGGGATTCCGGCGGCTTCCAATTGAGCGTCAGTCATTTGACGGTGCGTGGAGGTTGCGGGATTGAGGCAACAAGTACGCGCATCGGCAACGTGTGTCTCGATGGCAGCAAGGCGGAGTTTTTTCATAAACGCCTCGGCTGCGGGACGGCCGCCCTTGATTACGAATGAAACCACGCCGCAGCCTCCGTTGGGCAGGTATTTCTGCGCGAGGGCGTAGTATTTGTCGTTTTTCAAGCCTGAATAACTTACCTTCTCCACCTTGGGATGGCTCTCCAAAAATTCTGCGACAGCCTGTCCGTTTTCCACGTGGCGGGGCATACGGACGTGCAGGGATTCGAGTCCGAGGTTGAGGAGGAAGGCGTTTTGGGGGCTTTGGATGCTGCCAAAGTCACGCATCAGTTGGGCTGTTGCCTTGGTGATGAACGCGCCCGCGTTGCCAAACTTCTCGGCGTATGTGATGCCGTGGTAGGATTCGTCGGGGGTGCAAAGTCCGGGAAACTTGTCGGCGTGCGCCATCCAATCAAATTTGCCAGAATCTACGATGCAGCCGCCAACAGCCGCGCCGTGTCCGTCCATATATTTGGTTGTGGAGTGTGTAACGATGTCCGCGCCCCATTCTATCGGGCGGCAGTTTACGGGGGTTGGGAAGGTGTTGTCAACAATCAACGGTACGCCGTGCTTGTGCGCCGCCTTTGCAAATTTTTCGATGTCGAGGACGGTGAGCGCGGGGTTTGCGATGGTCTCGCCGAACACTGCGCGGGTGTTGTCCTGGAATGCCGCGTCGAGTTCCTCCTCGGTGCAGTCGGGGCTTACAAATGTGGTCTTGATGCCCATCTTTGCCATTGTAACTGCAATGAGGTTGAATGTGCCGCCGTATATTGACGACGACGCAACGATGTGGCTACCACATTCGCAGATGTTGAACAATGCGAAGAAGTTGGCTGCCTGACCCGAAGATGTCAGCATTGCTGCCGTGCCGCCTTCGAGGGCAGCGATTTTTGCCGCAACGTAGTCGTTGGTGGGGTTTTGGAGGCGGGTGTAGAAGTAGCCCGACGCTTCGAGGTCAAAGAGTTTGCCCATATCCTCCGACGTGTTGTATTTGAACGTAGTCGATTGGATGATAGGAATTTGGCGCGGTTCGCCGTTGCCAGGCGTGTAGCCCGCCTGAACGCATTTTGTGTTGATTTTGTATTCGCTCATTATTGATGATGTTTTATTTATAGTATTATTGTTTCAAAATATCGTCATCTTTCTGTGGTGGTAGAATATAGTCGCTTGCCTTTGCGGGAGAAATATTTGGTCTATTCTTTGACTTGCAACTTGCGCCATCCATTGTTTAAAAGGCTCGGCTTTGGGCGAAGGGATAGATTGAATGATTCTGAAAACACCCTCAGTATCAGCCACATCTGTTAAGCGCATTTTCCCATCAGCCGCACGCATTTTCAAACCGTTACAATTTGTAACGGTTTGATTTCCCTCGTCGGCAAGACGTTTTTTTAAAACGCGCCAATATGTTTGCGGATTTTTGCTGTCGGTCAATATCGCAATTACATCAACCACAGCGAAATACCATTTTTCCGCTTTGTCGTCCCATATAGCACGAACTTTCTTGTCTTCAAACAAATGAAGAGATGTATTCATTGTCATTTTTACTGTGTTTTTGGATTTGCAAAGATAATTTTTTTTTCGCAATTTTTCTCAGATTCTCAAAATTTTTCCTAACTTTGCGTCGCCGAATCATTTGGTTTGGTGCATACATATTGATTGCGTTTTCTGACGCATTGTTTTTGGTGCTATTGAACCTGAGAAACTCAATAATTATCGAATCAAAGACATTGCAGAAGATGATGCTCCGGGTGGTATATGCTATCCCGTTGGGTGTACATAGACATATTGTCTATATGTACACCCTTTGGGATTTATATACTTGATGCGAGGTGGCAGATTCTGTTAAATAATTAATGCCGGTGTTGGAGGAGAAAACACTTTGACGATCATGGCTCGGCAAGGTGCATATCCTATGAAATTGGCTCACGATGTTGTAATTTTCAGGAGCCAAGAAAGAGAATTTCAGACCTTTCTCGGCAATAATGACATTGAGGCATTGGTATCGACTTACAATGACAAAAAGGTTACGCCTTTAGTTCAATGTGGCTTTGACGATGACAGTCCTGCACAAATTAATCCCTGTCGTATCAATGACAAGGTATTTGAGTTGTCGTCAGAATCAAAATTTTGGAAGGCTTGTGGCAGACAAAATGAAGGAGTTGGCGTATTAAAAACTTATGGCAAGCATTATGAATGTTAAAGATATTGATAAGACAACACTTACGACAATGTATTGGGAACGTAGTATAAGTACGTTAACTGATGCAGACTTGTCCATTGAGTCAGGGCGTTGGAATTCGGCTGCCAATAGGTTTTATTATGCTATTTTATATGCCTTGAACGCGTTGTTTGAAAAAGATGGCAATTCAATTAAGTCATTTCGCTCTGCAAAACGAGTTCTTGGCAAGAAATATGTCCTTATGGGTAAAATAGATGCAAAGTATGGTCGTTTTTTCTTTCAATTAGAGGCAATGCGGTTGAAAGTTGATTTTGACGTTTCCTTCCTTGCCACCGAAGAAGAAATCAATGATTACCGTCCAAAAGTTGATGATTTTATTGCAACGATTAAGAAACTTATAGACGAGTAGTGGTTTTACGCATTTCACGTACCTTTTCTGACGCAATATTTTGGTATTTTTGCGGCGGAAAATATATCACAAATGGAACCATTGAAGCACGAATGTGGCGTGGCGATGATTCGCCTATTGAAGCCGCTGAAATATTATCAGGAGAAGTACGGCACTTGGCGTTATCCCCTCAACAAACTCTATCTGATGATGGAGAAACAGCACAACCGTGGTCAGGAGGCGGCGGGAATCGGCTGTCTGAAACTCGACTGCGAACCGGGCGAGGAATATATGTTTCGCGAAAGGGCGTTGGGCTCGGGCGCGATAACGGAGATTTTTGAAACCGTCAATTCCAACTTCCACGACCTCACGCCGGAGCAGGAACTCGACGTGGATTATGTGCAAAAAAACAAGAAGTTCGTGGGCGAGATTTACCTCGGACACTTGCGCTATTCCACCACCGGCAAGAGCGGCCTCGACTATGTGCATCCATTCGCACGGCGCAACAATTGGCGGGCGCGAAACCTCTGCATCTGCGGCAATTTCAATATGGCAAATTTTGAGGATATTTTTGACGAAATAGCCGCCGAGGGTCAGTATCCGAGGTTCAAATCCGACACTTACATCATCCTCGAACAACTTGGCCATCGCCTTGACTGTGAGAGCGAAAGGCTCTTTGACGAGGCGCGTTGCTGCAACCTTTCGGGCATTGACGTTACCAAATATATCGACGACAATATGCACCGCCAAATCCGCAAAATGCTCAAAGATTCGTCCAAAAGTTGGGACGGCGGGTATGTGATGTGTGGTTTCACGGGCAGCGGCGAATGTTTTGCGGTGCGCGACCCGTGGGGCATCCGTCCGGCGTATTATTATAAAGATGATGAAATTGTGGTGCTTGCCTCCGAGCGTCCCGTTTTGCAGACCACTTTCAATCTCGAAGTGGATGACATACAAGAACTTATGCCCGGCGACGCCATTACCGTAAGTCGCGACGGACAGGTAACTGTTGCCAATATTCGTCCGCCGATGGAGAGAAAATCGTGTTCGTTTGAGAGGATTTATTTTAGCCGTGGGTCTGATGCGGAGATTTACCGCGAGCGCAAGGCGTTGGGCGAATTGTTGGTGCCGACCATACTCAAAGCCATCGACCACGACATCAAGAATACTGTATTTTCATTCATTCCCAATACCGCCGAGGTGGCGTATTATGGAATGTTGGAGGGCTTGAAGAAGTACCACCACGAGATGAAGATTGACCAAATTCTCGCCCTTGACCGCAAACCGTCGCGGGAGGAGTTGGCGGAGATTTGCCACAGTTATATCCGCAGCGAAAAAGTTGCCATCAAGGACATCAAACTCCGCACTTTCATCACCGAAAACAATTCGCGCAACGACCTCGCGGCGCACGTCTATGACATCACCTACGGCAGTCTGCGCCCGTATGAGGACAATCTCGTTGTCATTGACGATTCCATTGTGCGCGGCACCACGTTGCGCGAGAGCGTCATCCGCATCCTCGACCGTCTGCACCCCAAGAAAATTGTCATCGTAAGTAGTGCGCCGCAAATCCGTTATCCTGATTATTATGGCATCGATATGAGCCATCTGAGCGAGTTTATTGCCTTCAAGGCGGCGATTGCGCTCCGTCGCGACCGTGACGAAATGCACATCGTCAGGGATGTTTACGACAAGTGCATCGCGCAGCGTAACCTGCCCAAAACCTCGATGCAAAACTATGTGAAGGAGATTTACGATGGTTTTTCGGACGAGGACATCAGCCGCAAAATCGTGGAACTTCTCCGCCCCTCAGACGTGAACACCGACATCGAGATTGTCTTCCAAACCATCGACGACCTTCACCGTGCAATCCCCAACCACACCGGCGATTGGTATTTTTCGGGCGATTATCCCACACCTGCGGGCGTCAAAAGGGTTTCGGAGGCGTTTGTGGAATATGCGAAGGAAGAGTTTGGGTGGTAAATTGATTACTTCGCCAAATACTCACACACTCTCTCCACGCCTTCTACAACTCTCTCCCGTTGCGTCGCCAAATTGATTCTCATACAATGTTCGCCGTCGTCGCCGTAGAGTGTGCCGGCGTTAATCCACACTTTGGCATCTTGTATCATAGCGTGTTCGGCGTTGTGTGCGTTGTTGATGAGGTTGTGGAAATTGACCCACATCAGGTACGTACCTTCCTGCGGAGTGATGGTGGCGGAAGGTATCTTTTGTGAGATTATTTCCTTGGCTGCCAAATAATTATGGTAGATATAATTATTGAGATTGTCGAGCCACTCTTTGCAGCGCGGGTCGGTGTAGGCGGTCATCAGGGCTATTACGCCAAAAGGATTCACGTCGCAAACTTCGTTGATATTGATTGCGCGGTCGATTTTGCGGCGGGTCTTTGGGCAGTGGCAAATGATGTTTGCGTTTTGCAGACCGGCGATGTTGAACGCCTTGGACGGCGAGGTGCAGACGGCGTAATTGCCTGTAACAGACTCGTCTAACGTGCCAAACGGCGTGTATTGGAATCCGGGCATCATTATTTCGCAATGGATTTCGTCGGAGATGATGAAAACGTCGTTTTCCTTGCAAATCTGCGCCATCCGTGTGAGTTCGTCCTTGGTCCAAACCCTCGACGTGGGGTTGTGCGGATTGCAGAGCAAAAATACACGGGTCTTCGGGTCTTGACATTGCGCCTCAAAATCCTCAAAATCAATCGAGTAGCGACCATTTTTGTCGGCTTTGAGAGTTGATGCCGCCACTTGGCAACCGTTGTTGCGGATTGAGGAGAAAAAACAGTTATAGACCGGCGTGGTCATCAGGACTTTTTCGCCCGGCATCGTAACGGCTTTGATGATTGCCGAAATTGCCGGCACAACGCCGATGGTGTAAATGATTTCCTTGGGTTCGATGTGCCAACCGTGCTGATTTTCAAACCATTGGCACACCGCCTCGAAGTATTCTTTTGGCACTTTGGTATAGCCAAACACTCCGTGCGACACTCTCCGCTGCAACGCCTCGACAATCGGTTCAGCCGTCCTGAAATCCATATCGGCTATCCACATTGGAATCAAATCGGGGTCGTCCTGCACGTCCCACTTGTAACAGTTGGTATTTCTGCGTATTACTTTCTCGTCAAAATTCATTTTTTTCTAAACGTTAATTTGTTGTTTGTAACTGCCTTGCGGCAGTTGTTTTTTAGAAACGAAAATTACCGTGAATTTATTCGTCAATTATCGTCAATTTTTCGCTAATAACAAAAAAAAATTGACGATAATTTTTATTACAATTAACAAAAAAATTGACGGTAATTTTTATAAAATTGACGGTAATTTTCGTTTAAAAAAAAATAGCAAACGCCGTCAGGCGTTTGTCGTTGTCGTTATCACACAATCGGCGGGCGGTTTGATGTTTTCGTCGATGATGATTGCGCCGACGGAATCCGCTTTTATGATGCCTGTGCGGGGGTTTTTGATGCTTGTGATATGGCCGTTGATGGTGGCATTGACCTCCGAATATTCAAAAGCCAAGTCGGCATCCTCGCGCAGACGGCAATTTTCCAACACAAGGTTGTCGCAGTAGCAAAGTGGCTGTGTCTCACCGATTAAGCAATTGACAAGGCGGACATTTTTGCTGTGCCAAGCGAGGTATTCGCCAATGATTTCCGAATCATAGACGGTGATGTTTTCGCTGTTCCAAAATGCGTCCTTCGAGTAAATCTTTGAATTGCGGATTTCGATGTTTTTGCAGTATTGGAACCCATAGTTGCCGTTTTGGGTGTAATTGCTGATTTTCACGTTGTTGCAGTGCATAAAGATGTACGGCGCATTGTTGGTCTGCACATTGTCTATCGTGATGTCGTCGCAGTGCCAAAAAGTCTCCTGCGCGTCGGTGAGTTGCACGTTTTGGAGGTGGAGGCGTCGGCTGTCGCGAAACATCTTGGGCGCGTCGATGATGGAATCGGTCATCACAAGGTCGTTGGAATACCACAACGCCGCCCGCGCTCCGGGTGTAAAACGGCAGTGCTGCACGTTGAATCCGTCCGTTATCCAAAACGGATATTTGCCTTCAAAAGTGCAGTCGATGGCGGTGATGTTTCGCGTCTCCTTCAACGCCGATTCGCCCACGTGTATTGTAACGTTTCTCAGCGTTGTATCCGCCGCACGATACAACGGACGCTCGCCGCCAAACTCTTGATTTTCAATAATTCTCATATTTGATGATGTAGTTTTCGATGCAAATTTACAAATAATTGACGAAAAAAATAAGAAAAAGTTTAAATGAAATTATTTTATCGGCAGAAAAATTTTTCTCAAAATCATTTTAATTTTGTACTTTTGCAGATAATTAAATACGGTGTGTCATGAAAAAAATATTTTTTTTTATATTAATTGTATTTGTTGCCCTTCCCGCCGTCGCGCAGGAAGATGACTATGACGACGACCTCGACACCACCTTCACGCCAAATTTCTGTACGTGGAGCGCAATTTTGGATGCCGAGACCACCATTGGCGATGTCGGAGTCTATGGATTCGGCATTAACGGCGGCATCAATTTTGCCAGCGAACACCTTTTTTATGGCGTCGGTATTGGTGGGATGTATGCGTTCAGGGAGGAAATTACGCACGAGGAAGAAGTGGAGACGGGCAAGGAAACGGGCAAAGTGTCCACACAAATAGTCTATGACCAACATGGTGTGGACAAAATGTATTTTAACATCTCTATGTTGCTGAGATACAGCGTATTGCCCAAACGGATGCTTTCACCAGTGTTCCTATTTAAGATATCTAAGGCGTTAAACGAAAGATCCACAAGTTTCAAGAGCGCAAACGTCGGGATAAGTTACCGGCTGCGCGAAACGGGTCATTCGTGGACGTTGTCGGTAGGTGTCTGCCGTTTCGACTACAACATCAGCAAAAACCGCACGGTGAAGTTGGATTACAATTCGATGACGGTGGTCAGCGTAGGTTTCAAGTTTTAAGACGAACCAAAAAATTTTTTGCATTTTGCTCAATCCGCTGTCAATCAACACCTTAATATGTTGATAACCCTCATAACTAACATTTTTCACGTTAAGGCAATGTAAATTTTCCGTGAAACACTATGACTTTTGCGAAAAAAATTATTACCTTTGTACGCTGAAAGAATCAGTCAGTGATTCTATCGCATTGTGATTAGAAATACATTATACTTAATAATATGTCAAGAGTATTTGCAATAGCCAACCAAAAAGGTGGAGTTGGCAAGACTACAACGTCAATCAACCTCGGAGCGTCGCTTGCGATTTCGGAGAAGAAGATTTTGCTCATCGACGCCGACCCGCAGGCCAACTGCACGTCGGGTCTCGGCTTTGAGTTGAGATCCATCGAAAAAAGCATCTACGATGCCCTCACGGACGATGTGGAGCCTAAGGACATCATCTTGAAGACCGGCACGGACGGCCTCGACATCGTGCCTTCGCACATCGACCTCGTGGGCGCGGAGATTGAGTTGCTCAACGTCGAAAGCCGCGAGTACAGGCTCAAAAACTTTATCTCGAAGGTGCGCGACATGTACGACTACATCATCATCGACTGTTCGCCGTCGTTGGGACTCCTCACCGTCAACGCCCTCACAGCCGCCGACGCAGTGATTATCCCCGTGCAGTGCGAATACTTTGCGCTCGAAGGCCTCGGCAAACTCCTCAACACCGTCAAGATGATTCAGGCAAGGCTCAATCCCGAATTGCAGATTGAAGGCTTCCTCCTCACCATGTACGACAGCCGCCTCCGCCTCTCCAACCAGGTGGTGGATCAGGTGCGCCAACACTTCCAGGATATGGTGTTCAAGACGTTGATTCTGAGGAATATCCGTCTCTCGGAGGCACCGTCATACGGCAAGCCGGTAATAGAGTACGACGCCGCGTCCAACGGTGCTGTCAACTACCTCAACCTTGCCAAAGAAATCCTCGAAAAGGATGCTGCATTGGCAAAATAGGATTGAATCTTGAATCGTTAATCATTCAACTTTAATCATTCAACTTTAATCTTTAATCTATCAACTTAGAAACTTTAATCTATCAACTTTAAACTCAAAGACCCATGGCAAAAGGAAAGATAGGCGGTCTCAACAGAGGTTTGGACTTCCTTATTCAGGACAACAAGACTTTTGAGAACAATCAGCCGGAGGAGGTGGTCAATACGGGCAGCATCGCCCTGATTGCCATCGATTCCATTGTGCCAAATCCCACGCAGCCCCGCACGGATTTCGACGAAAACGCCATCAACGAACTTGCCGAGTCTATCAAGACTTTGGGTATCATACAGCCGCTCACGCTCCGCATGAAGGACGACAAGTACGAAATCATTTCGGGCGAGCGGCGTTACCGTGCGTCGAAGATTGCGGGTCTTACCGAGGTGCCGGCGTACATCACCGAGGCGGACGACAGTGTGGCGTTGCAGATGGCTCTCGTGGAGAACATCCAGCGCGAAGACCTCAATTCGATAGAAGTTGCAATCACATACAACCGCCTTATCGAGGAGTGCCATCTGACGCAGGAGGAACTCAGCACGAGGCTTGGCAAGGGTCGCAGCACCATTGCAAATTCGCTCCGATTGCTCCGTCTGCCCGACCAGATGCAGGCGGCATTGCGCAACAAGGTGATTACCGAGGGGCAGATACGTCCGCTCATCAGCCTTGACGACCCTGACCTGCAACTCGACCTCTTCCAAAAAGTATTGAACTACGGTCTTTCGGCTCGTCAGGTGGAGATGCTTGTAAAAGACCCCGACGGCTACATCTTTGAACTCGAACAGAAGGAGACATCCGACGAACCTACCGACGAAAACCCTGGCGAAAACCCCGACGACAAGAAACTGATGGTGAAGGCGGCGCGTCCCAAACTCTCCGACGACCAAAAGCAACTCAAAAAGGACTTCACCAAGAAATTCAGCGTGCCGGTTGACCTAAAACTCGACAGCAAAGGCACTTACAAACTCACCTTCAACCTCAAATCGCCCGAAGATTACGAGAAGATTGTGGGCATGCTCAACAACATCCAATTATAATAGTGTGCCGTATGACCGTCCAAAAGATAATTTTAACAGCCTTTTTATTGGTTTTGACGGGGATTATCAACGTTGCCACGGCGCAAGAGCCGGATGCCGAACAGCCAGACCTCGACGACCCTGCCGTGCAGCAAGGATACCGCGAGGGCAGGGTGGACACTATGCCGGGGCGTTTTAGTGTGGACGAAGGCGCAAACTATCAGTTGCTCAACGACAGCACACTTGTTGCCGAGGAGGATTCTGTAAAAGAAATCACCAAAAATCCAAAACTCGCTGGCTGGCTGTCGTTTGCAGTGCCGGGCGCGGGACAGGTCTATAACGGTCAATATTGGAAAGTGCCGATTATCTACGGCGGTTTTGGCACGTTGATATATGTGTCGCAGTTTTATAATGTCCGTTACAAACAACTGAAAAACGACGAGCGTTACCTCCTCGCGCAGATGAACGGCGACTCCACCTACACCGGCAAATCTTTCTATGGGCTTACCACCGAAAACGATATTGTACGATACATGCGTAAGTACCGCCGTTATAGGGACTTATGCTATCTTGGCATGTTTTTGGTATATATGATGAATATATTCGACGCCGTGGTGGACGCGCACCTATACGATTATAATGTGAGCGAGGACATCGCGCTGCGGGTGGAGCCATTCGCCTCCGAAAATTTTATTGGCTGCGTCAAGCCGGCTTTCGGGGCGAGGATTGTGATAACATTTTGATTAACAAATTATGAAAAAGATATTTCTGACATTACTGAGCATTGGAATAGGCGTGGCATCGGCGCAGGAACCCGACCCGATGGCTCCCGCCCCCGAATACAACGACGACGAGGCGGCAGACACCACTTTTGCACCGCTCGTGAGCAATACGCCCTCCGAACTGGCTACGGAGGAAAGTCAGGTGAACGACGGCATCGACAGCCTGATGTCGCTTTGGTATGTGAAAAACTCCCTTAACACCGCCGAAAATTCGCGAACCATAGAGAGCGAAGGAACGCCGGTATTTTTCTCGGATTCTATCTACGAGGCGGCTCTCAAAAAAATCCCCACAACTTTCCCGCTCGTCTATAATCAGAAGGTCAAGGACTGGATAGAGATGTATATCCGTCGCGGCAAGATGTTGATTCCCACTATTTTAGGATTGTCAAAATATTATTTTCCGAGGATTGAGGAAGTTCTCGACCAATACGGCATCCCGTTGGAATTGAAATATCTGACCGTTGTGGAATCGGCTCTCAATCCCCGCGCCGTGTCGAGGGCGGGCGCAACTGGATTGTGGCAGTTTATGTACGGCACGGGCAAGATGTACGACCTCCAAGTTACCACTCTCGTTGACGAGCGTCGCGACCCCGACAAGGAGACCATCGCCGCCGCAAGGTTGCTCAAAGACATGTACGCGATGTACGGCGACTGGGCACTCGTGATTGCCGCCTACAACTGCGGCCCTGGCAACGTCAACAAGGCGATACGTCGCTCCGGCGGCAAGACCGATTTTTGGGAGATTTACCCGTGGTTGCCCAAGGAAACTCGCGGATACGTGCCGGCGTTTATCAGCGTCAATTACATAATGAACAATTATGCCGCGCACGGCTACCAGCCCATCGACGTAAGTATGCCTGTATATTCTGATACTGTGATGATTACCAATAAGTTGCATTTCGGACAAGTGTCGGGCGTACTTGGCATTTCTATTGACGAATTGCGCGAACTCAACCCTCAGTACAAGAAAGACATCATCCCTGGCGACATCAAACCGTCGGCGTTGAGGCTGCCCGCTGATTTTTCGGTGAGGTTTGCGGCTCAGGAAAAGGAAATTTATGCTTACCAAGATTCTATTTTCTTTGCGCCGGTCAACGCCCAGGCATACGTCAAACAAGCCACTACGCGCACTTCCACATCGAGCCGTTATTATGAACCCGAACCGTGCGACAACTCCGTCCCCGCAGGTACGTCGAAGTTGGTATATACTGTAAAACAGGGAGATACGTTTGGTTTCATTGCCAACTGGTACGACGTTTCGGTCAGCAAGGTCAAGTGTTGGAACAACGTGTCTGGCAACCGCATCAACGTAGGTCAGAAGATAACAGTATATGTCCCCACCAAACGCCTCAATTCTTACAAGAACGTCGACAACATGACTTTTGAGCAAAAACAGTCGATGAAGAGCAACCAAATTGTGCAGACAAGCAAGGCGGCGGGCAAAGACCTCGACCCAAAATTTGAGTATTACACCATCCGCAAGGGCGACAATTTGAGTAGCATCGCGGCGCATTATCCTGGCATTTCAGACAAGGACATTATGACTATCAACGGTTTCACAGCCAACGACGTGCGCAGATTGCAAATCGGACAGGTGATTAAGATTAGGAAAAAGTGATTTGTTGAGGAGAGAGGAATGAGGAAAGAGGAACGAGGAAAACGAAAATCAATAAATCAATAAATCAACAAATCAACAAATCAACAAATCAACAAATCAACAAATCAACAAATCGAAAATAATAGATGAAACCGTTAGCCACACTTCTATTCATGATTGCGGTCATGGGGCTTTTGGCGATATTGATGACGATATTTCCAAAAGAGGGAATCAGTGTGTCTAAGGATTTGACGTTGCAATTTCCTCGGTTCTCAGAATGGTGGCGGGACGACGGACTGCTACAAAATACGTCCTCTGGCAACGCCTTTATTCCCGACCTCGTGGAGGAGGACAGACAGGACGGGATGGTTGTGGTAATTGACACCGTTGTTAACATACAACCCACTGAAACATTGCAAGTTTCGGATATGAGCGGCGTACCCACTTTTGATTCGTCGGTGTATAATTTTAAGCCGCGCCCAATCAATGTAGAAGAAATCCGCCAACCGTTGGAACTCCCCGCGTCTGGCATCGGATGCCTTAGAAATCTTTTTGACGCTTTGACTAATCCCAACGAACTTGCCAAGGTAGTCCGGATTTTGCATTATGGCGATTCGCAGATAGAGGCTGACAGGATTAGCGGCTATCTCCGTTACAAATTCCAACAGCAATTTGGCGGTTCAGGGCCTGGCCTTATCCCCGCCAAAACCGCCTACGACTACAAAGCCCCGTGCGAGGTGATTTGTACCGGCAACTGGCAGCGTTACACGATTTTCCCGTTTATCGACACCGCCGTCCACCATTCTAAATATGGTGCGTTGGCGGCGTTTGGCAAGTTTTCGCCGATTGTAAACCTGCCGCCCAAGGAAGAGCCAAAACTTTCGCCGCAAATATCGCAGCCTTCCGACTCGGATTCTGCGGCGGTGGCATCTGCGGATTCTGTTGCAATCCCAAAAATCCCCGACTATGTGCCGCCAAAACCTGCCGTACCCGAAAAGATTTATCACGCCTCGTTGGATTTTGTGCCGTTTAAGTACGGATATGGCAACTCCAAGACAATCAAGAGGGTACGTATGTTTTATGGCAACCACACCAAGCCTTGCAGCGTGCGCGTGATGGACGGCGAGCATATTTTGTACGCCGATTCGCTGATGCCAAACGATTTCTACGCCGTCAAGACGTGGAATTTTGCGCAGACTCCCGAAAATTTCCGCATGGAGTTTGCGGGCGCGGATAGTCCTGAGTTTTACGCATTTGCGATGGACGGACTGAGCGGCGTGGCGGTTGACAATGTGGCTTTGCGCGGATGTTCGGGTACAATTTTCGTAAAAATGAACGGTGTGCATCTCGGCTCGATGTACAGGGATCTCAACGTCAAGTGCATCATATTGCAGTTTGGCGGCAACGCGATACCTGGGCTAAACGAGGATAATGTAGGCGCGTTCAATAATTATTTTGCGGCGCAGATTAGGTTTTTGCGGCGGATTTGTCCGGGCGTGTCGATTATCGTGATTGGTCCCGCCGACATGAGCATCAAGGTGGAGGACAGGTACGAAACTTACCCGATTTTGCCGACAGTGGTGGAGTTGCTCAAATCTGCCGCCCTCCAAAACGACTGCGCATATTGGGACATGTACGAGGCTATGGGCGGCCTCAACACCATGCCCGATTGGGTTTTCCACGACCCGCCGCTTGCCGAGAAGGATTTTGTGCATTTTAATCCAGCCGGCGCAAACGCTATTGCAAAGATGTTTTATAACGCGCTGATAACGAGATACAACGAGTATATCGCGGCGAGGAAGTGAGAGAGGAATGAGGAAAGAGGAAAGAGGAGAGAGGAGAGAGGAAAGTTGATAGATTAATGATTAAAGTATAAAGAGTAAAGTAAAAGTTGAAATAAAAATATAGAGAAATGAAAATCATTTATGTTTTTGCCTTGGTGTTTTATGCGATGGCGGTGGCTGCGCAAGACTATCCTTACGACCTTCCGTTTTACAATTTTGTAGATTACAGCAAGGCGAAGATTGTGTTTTCGAGCGATTCGTCGTCGTTTGAAAAAATCCATGTAAAATTGGATTCAATGATTAGATTTGGCAAATCGAGCCTACATATTGTTCAGGTTGGCGCGTCGCACACTCAGGCTGACATTTTCTCCAACCAAGTGCGTATGCGTCTCCAGACATTCCACCCCGGCTTGATTGGTGCGCGTGGTTTTGTGTTCCCGTACCGAATGACCAAGACCAACAACCCCACCAATTATTCCGTCAAATACAGCGGCACTTGGACAACTTGTCGCAACGTGGAGTACCGCAAGACTTGCGACCTTGGCATTTCGGGCGTTTCGGCGACCACCACCGACCCAAACGCTTCTCTCGCAATCTCCATGAACCCCGCCAACCCAATCGCCTACGACTTCAACGAGGTTAAAATTTTTACCGCGCCTTACATCAATATGTACGATATTGTTCCCGCCGGAGAGATGGGAGCATATACCGTAACTCGCAATGACACATTGGGTTGCATCGATTTTAAATTTGAGCGTTACCAATCGGTGGCAAGTTTCCGGTTGATGAAAAACAGGGAAGACCAAAAGTCGTTTACGCTTTACGGTTTTTCGCTTGAAAACGACAATCCGGGCATCACATATTCGGCTATTGGCATCAACGGCGCGAGTCTGATTTCGTGGCTGCGGTGTCAACATTTTGCGCGGCAAGTGCAGTTGTTGCAGCCCGACTGGTTTCTGTTTTTGCTCGGCACCAACGATGGCTACGTCCAAAATTTTAATCCCGAACGGTTTTACAGCGGCTATGTGGAGTTGGTGTCGCGTGTCAAGCAATATTGTCCCGACGCGGTGATAACTTTTGTGGTGCCAAACGACTGTTACCTCTTCCGCAAGCGTCCCAACCCCGCCACCGAGGAGCAAGAAAAACAGGTTCTCCGCCTTGTGGAGAAGTACCACGAATCGATGTTCAGCGTCTATGACTGCATGGGCGGCTTTGGCTCGTCAAAAGTCTGGATGGAACACGGCCTGATGGCTGGCGACCGCGTACACATGTCCGTAGCGGGCTACAAATTGTGCGCGGATATGTTTTTCAATGGTTTTTTGAGGACTTTTGATAATTATTTAGATAAAAAACGCTCAAACAATTGAGTATTAAGCCGATTTTTGTTACTTTTGCGTCTGCAAACATTTTAAAAACTAACTAACAGTATAGACGCAATGGACTTGTTACTCTCGGTACTTGATATTGGCGATGTATTTTTATATCGTCCGGAGAAGCCATTGCTTTTCACACAGTTTTACTTTTGGGGATTTTTTGTGATTGTAATGGCTTTGTATGTGCTTGTTTATAAGCGAATTGCAATGCGCAACGTCTATCTACTCGCAGTGAGTTTTTTCTTTTATTACAAGACGAGCGGCGTGTTTCTTGTGCTACTCATATTTACCATTGTATCAATATATTACATCACCAACTGGTTGCACCGGCAGCCCGACGGGACGCGGCGAAAAATAATACTTGCGTTGGGCATAGTGGTCAATCTGATGATATTGTTTTACTTTAAGTACACCGCCTTCATCGTAGAATCGGTCAACGGAATTTTTGGCACTGATTTTCAGGTGGTTAACTACTTCTCGTTGGCTACAAACTCGCTGTTTGGAACCAATTTTGTAACCGACAAAATCATTTTGCCCGTAGGTATATCGTTCTTTACATTCCAAGCGATAAGTTATTGTGTGGATGTCTATAACAGGAAAATCGAGCCCGTCAAGTCGGTATTGGATTTTGGATTTTACGTGTCGTTTTTTCCGCAGTTGGTGGCGGGGCCAATCGTGAGGGCGTCGGAGTTTGTGCCGCAGATTTACAAGCCGTATGCGTTGAGCAAACAAGATTTTGGCATGGCTATCTTTATGATACTCAAAGGGTTGGTAAAGAAAATTTTTATCTCCGACTATATCTCAATCAATTTTGTGGATCGCGTTTTTGATTCGCCGATGAAATATTCGGGTTTTGAAACTCTGATGTCGCTGTACGGGTATTCGTTGCAGGTCTATACGGATTTTAGCGGCTACACCGACATCGCGATTGGCTTGGCGTTGCTGATGGGTTTCAGGCTGAGCATCAATTTCAATTCGCCATACAAAGCAAAATCCACGGCTGAATTTTGGCACAGGTGGCATATTTCGCTGTCCACATGGCTCAAAGACTACCTCTACATCCCAATCGGCGGCAATAGGAACGGCTCGTTTGGCGGTTATGCGTGTTGGGTGGTGATATTGCTGGTGTTTGTGATGCTGAGCGGCAGCATGGTTTTGGCGGCGGTGCTGTTTTGGGCGATGGTGGTTTTGGTGATAATCTGTAGTTTTTTCCCAAACTTCAAGCACACCATGGTAACGATGATGAACAATCAGATTACCATGCTGTTGGGCGGTCTGTGGCACGGGTCGAGTTGGATGTTTGTTACGTGGGGCGGCTACAACGGCTTTGGTCTCGTGGTCTATAAACTATGGAAACGCGAAACCCAGTTGTTTCGTTGGATAATCCTCGCACTGTGCAACCTTGCCGCGTATATCACTTATACTCAGGATGTTTGGCACAATCCGCATGGCGTTGCGCTGTGGATAATAGCCGACGCGGTGTGGCTATATTGTTATTTTGTATGGGTGGTGAAACTCGCGCAGACCCGTCCGCACCGTCCGCTGAAATATGCCCTTGGAGTGGTTATAATAGCGTTTTTATCGCTGTGCGCGGTGGTTTTGACGGGACTTTGGAATTCTGACACAAAAATTTTGTCTTGGATTCTTTTAACTTTTGGTACGTGTGCAATTTTTTATATCTTTGACAACTGGAAAACGTACTTTCCCACCTGCAATGTACAGAGCCGTGGAGCCACTTTTTTGCTGTGGGGCAACTTTTTGGTGGCGTTGTGGCTGTGTTTTTTGGGACACACGGGCGGCTGGAACATCTGTTGGCTCTTGGCGGCGACGGTGGCGTTGGCGGGGTACGTGTTTGCAATTACAAAACAACAGATAAAAGAGCCGGGCAAGTTTGTGCCATATTTTTGGGGCATCTTCCTGACTTTCAACTTTATAACATTTACAAGGATATGGTTTCGCGCACAGGATACCGACACGGTGGAGATGATGTTGGATCGTCTTTTCAACGGATGGGGCGACATCTCGCTTATACCAACCATGGTGGCAAGTTACCGCAAAGTGTTCATCGTGATATTGATGGGCATGGTGGTACATTGGCTGTCGGTGCCATTCAAGGAGCGGTACACCAATTGGTTTGTCCGCTCCGCGCTGTGGGTGAAAATATTGATATGCGTGTTTACGGTGTTTATGCTTTATCAGGTCAAAGCGTCTGATTTGCAGCCGTTTATATATTTCCAATTCTAACTTAAAATAACTTGAATTATGGCAGAAAAAACAGAAGAAGTGGTAACTACCACCACTAAGGTAGCCGCCAACGGAGAGAAGACGGTAACTACAACGACCACGACGACCACCACCACTACCACTCGCCGCAAGTCTGGCGGATGGTGGGCCAATCTCTCCACGCTGATGAAGGTGCTTATTTTGGCGGGCGTGGTGTTGCTGTTGGGCATTCTGGCTGGGGTGATAATCTTTGGGCGCGTTAAAGCCACGTCCAACTCGATGGAATCCCAAATAGCCAAGGGCAGCACTGTGTGGTTCAACAGGTTTACAGAGCCGGATCGCGGCGATGTCCTCGTATTTCGCCACCCCGAGGCGGACAGCGTAATCCTCTCCGCACCCGACAAAAACTACTACAAGATGTGCCGTCTCTACGGCGACGCATGGTGCAACAAGAAGGTGGATCCTGTGGCTTATCAGGGCAAGAAAAAGCGTCCGATTATCCTCTCGCGCTGCGTGGCTCTGCCTGGCGACGTGATTGCCATCAAGGAAAACAACGTGATTGTAAACAACAACCCCGTTGAAGCCCCCAAGACTGCCAAATATACCTTCCTGACTGTTTCGAGCGGTTTTGTGGGCAATGAGGCTCTCGAACAGTTGGGCATCAACAAGAACGAAGTGGCGTACAGTGGCGAGGATGCCGAGACGCTCATCAGTTTCTACCACAAAGCGATTCCTACTGGCTGTCAGGCGATGCTCTACACCCTCACCGAGGATGCCGCCGATGCGCTCGTTAAGAGCGACCTCGTGCGCAAGGTGCAGCGCGTGTCGATGCCCAAGGAGTATTTTGAGCGCACGGTATTCCCCTACATCGAAAAATTGCATTGGAACTCCTCCAACTTTGGTCCGATACTCGTGCCGGAGAAGGGCAAGGTGCTCAAACTCAATGTAAACATCCTTCCGCTTTACCGCCGTTGCATCGAGGCTTACGAGGGCAACACTGTGGAGGTGAAAAACGACAAAATTTTCATCAACGGCAAGGAGGAAATTTCGTACCGTTTCCGCCGCAATTATTTCTTTGTGCTGAGCGACAACCGCAGCACCGAGGACGATTCGCGTTACTTCGGTTTCCTGCCCGACAATCATGTGATGGGCGTTGCATTTGAGTAGGAGAGAGGAAAGAGTGGAGACAGTAGAAAAAATCTGCCGATATATTGCTAAATATATGGCATTTATAGTTGTAGGCGCGGCTGCCTTGGCATTGTGGCAGCCGCAGACCTGCAATTGGATTAAGACCGGAGCGGTCAATTACTTGCTTGGCGTGGTGATGTTTGGCATGGGCTTGACGCTCAAAGCCGAAGATTTCAAGATAGTTTTTTCACGACCCAAGGAGGTGATAATTGGTTTTTTGGCGCAGTTTGCGTTGATGCCGCTGATTGCCTACGTACTTATTAAAGTGTTTGCGCTCAACCCCGAACTCGCTGTCGGCGTAATTCTTGTTGGCACGTGTCCGGGCGGAACTGCCTCTAATGTAATCACTTATATGGCGAAAGGCGACGTGGCCTTGTCGGTAGGCATGACGATAGTTTCCACTATATTCGCGCCGTTTTTGACACCGCTTTTCACGCAAATATATATTGGCGAGATGGTGGATGTCAACATCTTGGATATGTTTTTTTCGATAGTGAAGGTGGTTTTGATACCGATAATTTTGGGATTGTTGGTCAATAAGTTTTTTGGCAATTTCACCCAAAAAATCGTAAAATTGCTGCCTGCTGTTTCAACGCTCGCCATTGCTGTAATCGTGGCGGCGGTGGTTTCGGCAAGTTCCGAAAAACTTCTTAACGCATTGAATACGAGTGCGTTGATAATCGTTGTTGTAATTCTCCACAATCTCTGCGGATTTGCCGCCGGATACGCTGTTGGCAAATTGCTAAAACTCCAAGATCCCAAATGCCGCGCCCTCTCCATCGAGGTCGGTATGCAAAATTCGGGACTTGCCGCCGGACTTGCCGCCGCTCATTTTGCTCAATATCCCTTGGCAACAATCCCCGGCGCAGTGTTTAGCACGTGGCACAATATTTCGGGCGCGGTTTATGCGGCGTGGCTGAGGCGGAAAGATGTTGAAAATAAGGCAATTACATTTAACAACGAATTAAACGAATAAATCGTTTTTTTTGCTGCGAATGTAGAGACGTTGCGCGCAACGTCTCTACAACGAATTTAACGAATACAAATTGCAGTATATCCTTATTCGTGCGGGGTCTTGATGTAGATGGTCTCGTATTTCACAGAATTATACACCGCGAAGAAGCCCATGCAAACCTTGCCCTCCACCGACGGGGTGAAAAACTGTTGCGGATTTACCCTTGTGCTATTGTATTCGTAGAGGTAATTATAGACTTTTTCGTCTATCGTGCGAAACTCCAATGCGAGGGTGTCGCCGTCGTAGAGAATCATCTCCTCGTCGTTTTCCATGTCTGAATCGTAGTAGAGACCAATGTCGAAGGGCGAATCGCCTTTGCAAGTGCCAGCATCGGAGAAGTAAATCTCGCCGTTGCGGTGTATGCGCGCCCAGCCATATACCTCCTTACCTTCGGGGATGTTGGTCGTCTCAAATTCCAACACCTGCATCCAGTCCATCAACTCCGCCCAAACAAACTGAGGCTCAGTGATTTCGATTTTTGGCTGCAATGTTGACGCGCCAACGTACTCCACGCCGTCCATAGTTACCTTCAATGTGTAGGTAGCGTTGTTTTGGAGTTCGATGTCGGTGTCGGGGCGGTAGTTGCCGTCGGTTTTGTAGGAGAGTGGCACTTCGTTGCCGTCGGGGAGGATTATCCGCACGTCGTCAACCTTGATGCCGGACATCTTGGTAGAGTCGCTCATGTTGCGCGATTTGGTGATTGTTACCACCGCGCCATCTGAGGTGAGGTGGCCTTCGATAACGGGAATGGGTTCTACGTCGCGGTAATCGAGTTCGATTTCCTTGGTGCAGGAAAACAATGTGGTTGCAACCACTAACATATATATAAATTTTTTCATAATGTTTGTTTTCTCCGTGGTTTGTTAATTAAAATTTTATCGTGTAAGTAACCGATGGAATGATGCCGAAGAGCGACATCTGTTGTGTCTTGGTGCCTGAGGGCTTGGTGTCGTCGTTCTCGAAGGTTATCACGTAGGGGTTGTAATGGTTGTAGAGGTTGTAAACTCCAAACGACCAAATCCTTGTATATTTGGGACGCTCCTTGGTGTTGTTGATGCCAACATCGAGGCGGTGGTATGCGGGGGCGCGGTAGCCGTTGTGTTCGGCGTAGTAATAATGCGTCCACTCGTCGATGTCGTACTTCGCGCTCGGTGCTGTAAGTGCCTGACCTGATGTATATACCCACGTTGCGGAAAGATCCCATTTGTGGTTCAACTTGTACATTGCAACAATCGAAATATCGTGCCTGCGGTCGTTGGAGGCGGTGTACCAATCGTTGTTGTTGATGCCATCAATCTTGTTTTCGGACCACGAGAGAGTGTAGGAGAACCAGCCTGAGAAGTTGCCGATGTTTTTCTTGGCGTAAAACTCCACGCCGTAAGCCCTGCCCTCGCCACGGGAGAGAAGTCGCTCCATCTCGATTTCGGTAACGAGGTTTTTGCCGTCCTTGTAGTCGTAAACATTGTCGATGGTCTTGTAATAAGCCTCCACAGAAAATTCGTATTTCTTGTCGTTGGTCTCAGCCATGTAGCCAACGCTGATTTGGTCGGCGGTCTGCGGCTTGATGATGTTTGACGAGATTACAGAGCGGCCAATAGGCGACGACATACCATTGTTCAAGATGTTTTGCACGTGCTGAGATGTGCGGCAGTAACCCGCCTTGATGCTCTGATGGTCAGTGAGTTGGTATTTTGCGCTGAACCTTGGCTCTACGGCGAAGAAACTTTTTACAATCTCCTTTTTGCCGTAATGAAGGGTGTCGAGGATAACGCCGTCGGAATCTATGTTGTAGTATGGATTGCCGCCCAACGTGTTGAATACCACGCCCCTCGCACCAAAGGAAACTTCGAGTCCGAAGTTGGTTTTGAGGTCTTCGCCCACCCAAAACGAAATCTCGTTGCCGTCGCGGTACTCCTTGTCGTTCTGCCCGTTGGAGAGTTCAAACTCGCCGGATTTCAAGTTGATGTGGTCGAATTGGAAACCGAGGTTGATTTTTTGATTTTCGGTGGGAGTGATTGCAATGTCCTCGCGCACAGAATGATGGCGCAAGTAGCCGTCAAAACTTTCCTTCACTTTCAATACATTCATCGACTCGGTGAAATCGTAGTTGCTGTATATGAGAGCCGTCTTGGACGAGAATGTCCTGCCAAAATTGTGCTTGTAGTCGATGGCGGCGGCGGTGTTGCCCCAATGGATTTCGGCGATGTGGTTGCCCATGTCCATATTGTCCCTGCCACGGAAAAACATCATGTTCAAAGTGCCGTTTTTGGAAGTCTTGACAGAGATTTTGCTGTTGACGTCGTAGAAGTTGAGTACCTTGTCCTTGTACTTCTCGGTGGGTTTGAGGAAAATCTCAAAGTAGGTGCGGCGGGCTGCCAAGAAGAGCGACGCGCGGTCTTTCACGATAGGGCCGTCCACTGCAAACTTGGACGACAGCAAGCCAATGGAGGCGTTGAGACCCCAATGTTCCATGTCGCCGGAGCGTGTCTTGATGTCGAAAACAGACGAGGAAGCGTCACCAAATTGCGCCGGAATAGCACCTTTATAAAGCGACGCATTGGTGAGAGCCTCGTCGTTGAAGGTAGAGAAAACGCCCATCAAATGGCCTGCATTGTAGATTACGGCGTTGTCGATGAGAATGAGGTTTTGAGCGGCGGTGCCACCGCGTACTTGGAATCCACACGAACCGTCGCCCTCCGCCTTGATGCCAGGCAGGAGTTGGATGGATTTGATGACGTCCCGCTCGCCCATCAGCGCGGGAACTTTCGCCATCTCAGACATTTGGATGTTTTCCACGCCGATGATTACGTTGTCGGTGCGGCTGCGACCGTGCTTGGCGGTAACGTTGACCTCGGCGATTTCAGTAGTTTCTTCGTCCATTTTTACTGATACCTTCTCGTTGCCCGAATTGAAGGTCTGCTCGTAGGGCGTGAAGCCCAGACTGCTGAATGAGAGCGTGGCGGGCATCTGCTTTACCTTGATGATAAAGTTGCCCTCAGAATCAGAAATAGTGCCGTTGGTAGTACCCTTCTCGGCTACCGATACAAATGGGAGCGGATTGCCCTTGGTGTCGGTGATGACACCTTGAATCTTCGCTGTCTGTGCCGCAACCATCAGCGGCAAAATCAAAAGAAGTAAAAGTGCTATTCTTTTCATTTGTTTTTGTAGTTTTGTTTTACGCTGCAAAATTACATCGCGTTGTCTGCAACCAAGTTGCAAAATGCGGAATTTTTTTGAAACATTTTACATCAAAGGGAATTTGCGCAATCCTTCATTGTTTTGTTCGCAAGTATGACGGATGTGGTTGAAATAAGTTACAGGAATTTTAAATATTTTTTCAAAAATTATGCAAAAAGGGTAAATAAGTATTCCAGAACGGCTCTATCAAAAAAAGAAAATTCGTTTTGTATGTTTGTCTGAAAAAAAAATCATATATTTGTGCAAAACTTAAACCGATTTGCACCATGTTTAAGAGCGTCATAAAAATTGAAGGTGAAAATCCGATTACAATGTTCATGCCGTCGGCGGGGGATCTCAACGTCAAGACAGACACGATATTCTCAAACACTTGTACCATCCGCGACACCTGCGACATGACGACGTGGCTGTGCGTTCACAATCAGACTGTTGTGATGTACAACGAATATTTTGTGCGCAAAAATTGCATCATCGAAAATAGCCGCACCGACGAGAAGGCTCTGATTTGGGCGGTGATAACGGGCGGCAAGGTCTGCGAAATCATCAGCGGTCATCAGGTGGAACACGATGCGGGCGCGGTAAACATGGGCATTATGTCCAAGGAAAACGAACACATAATGCACCTCGCGGCGGGCTGCAAATTCTCAAAAATCAGCATAATGATTTCGGAGAGCGATTTGAAAATTTACAACGAGCGTTTCCCGATAATTTTTGCCCGCTACAAGAATTTTATGGAATCAAACAAACCCGTGATGTTGGAGGTAATAGACAATGAGGGTAAAATTTTGGAGGCTGCCCGCGATGTTCAAAACGCCGTCTTAACCAAGACCGTAAATCCGTATTACATTGAAGGTCTGATAGTAGAATGTCTTGTAAATTATTATTACGAACAATTTCATCAGCCTTTGCCCGACAATTACACCATCTGCCGCAAGATTTCTAAGGCGCGGGACATTCTTACCGAAAACTTCCAAAATCCGCCCACAATCCGCGAACTTGCCGCCGAAGTTGGCACCAACGAATGTACGTTGAAAAAGGTTTTCAAACAGATGTTTTCGATGACAATTTTTGACTATTTGAACGACATCCGCATGAACAAATCGGCTCGGCTTCTCACCGAAAATCAATTGACAATCAACGAAATAGCCACCGAATTGGGCTTTTCGTCTCAGAGTCATTTTTGTACGGCGTTCAGGAAAAAATACGGCGTTACGCCCAAGGAATATCGCGAAGGCAAGCGCGGCGTGAAGTGGAAATATGATGAAAAAAATGCATAATGCATAATTGACTCCGCCGGATGGCTTAATTATGCATTATGCATTATGAATTATGCATCGCATCTTAGTGATGGAACAGCCTTATGCCGGTGAAACTCATCACGATGCCGTACTTGTTGCAGGTGTCGATAACATTGTCGTCACGGACAGAGCCGCCGGGTTGTGCGATGAAGTTGACGCCGCTCTTGTGGGCGCGTTCCACGTTGTCGCCGAAGGGAAAGAAGGCGTCTGAACCAACGGAAACTCCGCTGTTTTTGTCGAGCCAAGCGCGTTTTGCCTCGCGTGTAAACACTTCGGGCTTTACCTTGAAGTATTTTTGCCATTCGCCTTCCGCGAGTACGTCCATATAATCGTCGGAGATGTAGATGTCGATGGTGTTGTCGCGGTCGGGACGCTTGATATTGTCAACGAATTGCAATCCAAGCACTTGCGGCGACTGACGAAGCCACCAATTGTCTGCCTTCTGACCTGCGAGCCTTGTGCAGTGAATCCTCGACTGCTGACCTGCGCCAATGCCGATTGCCTGTCCGTTTTTCACATAACATACCGAATTTGACTGCGTGTATTTCAACGTAATCATTGCAATCGTGAGGTCGGTCTTCGCCTGTGCGGTGAGAGCCTTGTTGTTGGTGACGATGTTGTCGAAGAAATTGCTGTCAATAACAAGTTCGTTGCGGCCCTGCTCGAAGGTGATGCCGAAGACCTGCTTGCGCTCCAACGGTTCGGGCTTGTAATTCGGGTCAATCTTGATGACGCAATAATTGCCGTTCTTCTTGGCTTTCAAGATGTTGAGGGCTGCATCGGTGTAGCCGGGCGCGATGATGCCGTCGGAAACTTCGCGCTTGATTACCATTGCGGTGCTCTCGTCGCAAACGTCGGACAGCGCAATGAAATCGCCAAAAGACGACATCCTGTCTGCGCCACGTGCGCGGATGTATGCGTTGGCGAGCGGCGTGAAGGTGATGTTCAAGTCGTCCGCCCAATAAATCTTCTTCTCAACGTCCGACAGCGGAAGTCCAATGGCTGCACCTGCGGGCGAAACGTGCTTGAAAGACGTTGCGGCGGGGATGCCGGTGGCCTTTTTGAGTTCGCTCACGAGTTGCCAACCGTTGAAAGCGTCGAGGAAATTGATGTAGCCGCCCCTTCCGTTGAGAACCTCCACGGGAAGTTCGCCCTCCGGCATATAGATGCGGGCGGGTTTTTGGTTGGGGTTGCAACCGTATTTGAGTTGGTATTCCTGCATTTTATTTCGTGTTTTTGTTGATGATTCTGCTGTCGTAACTGCCTGACTTGATGTCGATAAAGCGTGTGAAGAGAGACACCTTGTTGTCGGCATTGAGGCTGTTCCATACGAGGGATGTAAATTCGTCGATGCCGCCCTTGATGTCCACCAAGGTAGGCTCGCCCTCAAAACTCGGCAGCGGGTTGCCGTCGCCCATATACGTGTGGATAAAACGACCTTCGCCCGCGATGGGGTTGTCGTAATTGAAGGTGTAGCGGCAGTTGGATTCGGGGCGTCCGTTGTCAGACTTCAAAATCGACATCTGGAAATTGTATTTGCCGTTGTTGACATTCATAATGCCCGAAATGCGCGGCGTGAAGTTGGGCGCGTCAGGTTCGTACTGACGTGTGCGGAGCGACATTTCAAAGGTCTGCTCGGCGTTCATCAGGTCGTAGATGGTGTCGGTCTGATCGCCGTTGGTAACGATTGTGTTGTTGCCAAGTACGCGGACTGGCGCGTAGATTATCAGCGACGGGTCGGTGAGTTTAGACGGGTCAAAAGCCTCCGTCCTGATGCCCTCGCCGTCCTGGACGAAGACACGGTTGCGCGAATTTTCGCTGCGACCCATTATAAAATATGCTGTAACGGCGTATTTGCCGTCCTTGCTCCTTCCAATCACGATGCCGCGTCCGGGATACGTGGTGCGGGAAAGTTCTGTTGCTAACGATTCTATTTTCATTTATTTTAATTCTTTATTGATTCTACGGTTCTTATCGCGGCGTTAATTGCCTGATTAACATTGTATTGCTCCCATTCCGCCAAAAGTCCTGTGAGGTAGAATCCCCACGGCTGCAACACTTTCTTGAGGTTGGCAACAGTTTCGCGGGTATCAACGTCTTGGATGGCGTGCGTGTATTCGGTGTATCGGTGCGTGATATATACCGGATTGAGCGGCATCCGGGTGAGTTCCAACCTGATTTCGTCTTCCGGCACGTAGTCCGTAAACTCCACAGTGCCGGTCATGCGGTGGTTTTCGCTGTTGTTGGTGTCGATAAAATTGCCCGTGCAGATAATCTTGTGGGCGCGGTGTTCCTTGCCGGGGAGGTAAATTTCGGTGTATGGATTCTTGCTAAGTTCGCAGAATACCGAGGTGGTGCCGTGCGATTTTAACGCTGAAATATATTCTGCAAACGGTTGTATTTCAGCGATTTGCAAAATCTTTGGAAGATATTTCAGGTTGGCGCAGTAGATTATTTGGTCGTATTCGTCTGTGCCGTTTACGAGCCATTTGCCGTCGCGCCTTGCGATGTTTTGCACGGTGTTGTTGAGCCTCAGACGGTCGCCCAAAATCTCCACAAGTTTGTTTACAATTCTCTGTGCGCCGCCGTTGATGTCGTAGAGGAAAGTCTTTTCGCAGCGGAATTTGGTCTTGTCGTGGTTGAAATTTGCAAAAATAATCTTGTCGGCGGTAGGGGCGGCAAGGCGGCCTTCGAGCCAAGTGAGCGGAATTTTGTGCAGGTCGCTGTGCCAGACTTTCTCGTTGTAAGGGCCAAAATACATGTCGTAAAGCGTCTGCCCGAACTTCGCCTTAAAATAGGTCGCAAGGAATTTGGGAGCGCGCTTGTTTTTTTCCTTCGCCTTGATGCGGAAGAGGTCGGCGATGATGCGTTGTTGGATTTCGGGCTTAAACATGTAGATATGGTTTTCAATCGGACTCGGAACTCCCTCTATTTCAGTGATTTTCTTCTTGAACATTCCGTGAAATTCGGGTTTGGAGACCTCGCCGTTCTCAAACAAAATCGCACTGTTTCGTTTGATTTCGATTACTTCCTCATCCATATCTATCAGGCTCTCAATGAATTGACGTGAGGTTTCGTAAATATTTTTCATTGAGTTTGCGCCGCAAATATGGAACACGCAACCCTCGGCCTTGACGCTCTGCGCAAGTCCACCGGCGGTTTCGTTCCTCTCATAGACGGTAACTTCGTGGCTGTCCATCAGCGTTTTAGCCGCCGTCAGCCCCGAAATACCGGCTCCTATGATTGCAATTTTTGACATATCTTTTCCTTTATTATTGCTCCCCAAAAATATAAACAAAAATTGTAACGGCGAAAATTTTTTGCAAAAATTTTTTCAAATTAGTTGACGCTTCTGATTGTGCCGGTCTGCGGGTAGAGTATCAACTTGAATCCGTCGCTCTTCATCAGTTCTGACGAAAGGTATTTTACCGTGCCTAACTGATTGATGTTCAACGTTCTCTCGGACAGCGAATTGTTTTTTTGCAGAATCTTGACCACGGCAAATGCGTTGGTGAGGTACGCGAAACCGTTGGCACTTGATGCCGAATTGTTTCTCTGACGGAGATTTTTCTGTTTAGAGTCGTATCTGTTGACAACGATATTGTCGTTCAAGTCGTTTATTTCCACAAATATAGGACTACCCTTGGCACTTTCCTTGGGCGTGATTCCGTATTCGGGCGAAAACTTAAACAACACATCCTGTTCCGTGCCTTTGGTCGGGATATAATCGAAGACGTATGTCTTTTCAATCTTGATTTTTTTGCCCACAAACATGCTCATGTACGATTCTTCGAGTTTGTTGAGTTGCTCCACCATGTATTTGAGCGCGTCGCCGTCGGGCAGGCTCTTGCCGTCGCTTTCGCCTTTGAGGAGTGCGTTGCGGTCGTCGCGGAGTACAAATATCTGATTTGCAAGTTCTTGCGCCTGTTCATCCAGCGATTTGCGTATCAGGTTTTTCTTGGCAGACGGCACGGTGGTGAATATCGAATCCGCGTCCACAACGTGCAGCACCGTGTCAAAAACGGTTTCGTACCTGTTGACGTTCATGTCCTGGAATTTGCGTCGGCTGCTCAGGTCGTCGCTGCTGAGGTTGCTGTGCGTGTCGTCGTCGCGGTAGTTGCGCTCCTGAAAATCGGGCTTGGTGTTGACGCTTTCCAAAAATCCTTCGGGGCTAAAATTCATTGCGCAAGGATAGTTGGTTTCCACGATGTATGTGCGCGACGAATCCACCACGGGATACGACGAAATGTCTATGTTGCCGAGTTTCCAAACGCTTGAATTGTTGGTGATTATGTCGTCGGTGCCGATGTATTTCTGGGCGTATTGGTAATAAGGGCCGCGGACGCTCACCTCGTTGATGGCAGTTACCTTTACAGAGAGCGCGGTCTTGGGCAGCGAATAGATTATCGGGTTGTCTTTCACCGAGTTGACGCTGTTGATGTTCTCCACGCGGATGTATTTTTTTTGCGCGGTGCAAGATGCGAGAGCCGTTGCCGCCAATGCAATTATTAATAGTGCTGAGTTTTTCATTGTTTTGTGTATTTGTGTTACGACGTGCAAAGTTATGTTTTTTTCGGGTAACATACAAATAAATTATCTCTACTGCCTCTGGAAAAAATCTTCTGGATTGTTGTGGAAGTCCAGCGGGTCGGGGAGCGTGATGCCGATTTGCGATTGTTTGTTAAACTCTTTTGTAGCGGCATCTTCCACCTCCTTGGCGTTTTCGAGTTCGCCGTTGATGTATTTTTCGGTGTTGTATTTTTTGGTTTTTTCGTCGTAAATCTTCCATTCGCCGTCCTTCACGTCGTCGCGGTAATTGCCTGTAACTTCGAGAGTTCCGTTGGATGCGTATTTGGAATAGCGACCGTTGAGTTTGCCTTTCACATACACCGCCTCAAACAATATTGTGCCGATGTCGTGGTAACGTTTCCACGCGCCGTCCTTCTCGCCGTTTTTCCAATTTAACTCCTCTGCCGGAATCCCGTAGGGGTAATACGTGGTTTCTTTGCCGTTTTTGACGCCGCGTACGTAGTTTTCCTCCACAACTATAATAGAATCGCTCTCAAAATACTGCCAGAGGCTGTCTTTTTGGCGTTGGTAATAATATCCCATCGCCACGCGGTCGCCGTTTTCGTTGTAGAGGATTGCGGAGGCGCGGTCGTCGTCTATCATATAAAGGTGTGCGCTTACGCCGCCTTTTTCGTAAAATTTGTAGAAGTCGCCGCGAGGTTTGCCCGCCTCGTAATTGATTTGCGATTTGCGGTTGCCGTTGGGGTACAACTCTATCCAAACGCCTATCTTCTTGCCAGTTACGTCGGTTTGGTTGGTGGGTCCTTCGTATGCGGCGAGGGTCTTGCCGTAGGTAACGGGCGCGGCAAAAAGTTCGGGCATGTAGATGCGCTTGTATATCTCCGTGGTGTCGCCAAAAATCTTCGCCAACATCATCGCGTGTTGTCCCGCCTTCTTATTGTCGCCGGCGGCGTAGAATTTGTCTTGAAACTCTGTAATCGTTGCCTTCAACGAATCCACTTCCGTCTTGAATTTGAGGCGGACGGTCTTGTCCTTGTCCTTGTTAAAAGCCTGATACAGAGTGTTTTCGGCGGAAGTGAGATTGTACTCCTTCTGCGGTGTCTGGCGGAAAATCCTGTGGTACGTAAACGCCAAATAATAGAAACCGTCGGGTTTGGAAAGGTTGGCGGCGTTGTACTTCTTGACCGCCTCCATACATTCTGTATAGTTTTGGTCTTCAAAGAGTTGGCGTACTTTGTCGAGTTTTTTGTCCTGCGCCTGTGCAGCAAAGGCAAAGGCGAGTATCGATGCTATGATTATTATTTTTTTCATTTTGTAATTGTGATTTTGGACGACGTTTTGATGCCGCCCGAATGTATGTTAATAACGTATGTACCTTCCTTTAAATTGTATGTGGGGCAGACGAAGGTGTTGGTCTGCGGTGCGTGGCTTGTTATCGTCCGCCCAAGTATGTCGCTGATTATCACGCTGTTGATTGTGCGGTCTGATTCTATTTTGATTGCGCCGTCTGCAAGTGAAACCATCGGTTTTTTCATGGCAGATTGTTCGCTTGTAGCCGTGTATTCCGATACGCCTTCCGTCAGCGTGAAGTTGGCGGCTACGAGTTCGTTTGCTTTGGTGTTAACTACTTGACATTCTGTAACATAACCGTCGGCAACTGCGCATACTTCGTAAGTTTTGTTGGCGAGGGTGAGACGTGTAAAAACGCCTTCTGCATCGCAAACCACCGACGAATAATTAACGTCGTGTCCGTCAAGATAGATACGCGCTTTTATGGGCAGTCCGTTTGCGTCAACTACTTGACCATTAATGCCTTGCAGCGCATTGCAAATATACAATAACAAAGCGTCGCGGTTGCGCTGCCAATAATTTTCCAAGAGGTCGCAACGGAGTATTTTGATGTTAGACAATTCTATCGTTACCTCCCTGCAACGTTCCGAAAACAGCATCCAATCCTGTCGCCCGCCTGCCACTTTGTACCATTTGCTGCCAAAGACATAGCCCTGTTCGTTGACGGATTTCATGCCGCTGGGCGCAAAAGTACGTAAAGTATCTATATAATTTTGACAAATTTGCACGAACCAATCTTTGTCGGCAAGTCGCATTTCATTCTCATAAAAACTGTCCCAAGGATAGTTTAAAACCTCGTCGCCACCATGAAAATTGGCAGACAATGCAAAACGTCGGCTCTTGGCAAAATTCATCATAGCAACTGTTTCTGGTTCAAGGTTTTGCGTAGATTTTGCCAACAAAGCAAGTTGCGGGAAGTTTCTATTTAAATCTACATTGTTTCCATTGTAACGCTGCGCCACCGCCACGGTGTGGTTGCCGCCGTGGTAAGTACCGTCTGGATTTGCTAACGGATTGATATACAGTACAATATTGTTGATAATTCGGGTTGCGGTGGGGTGTGTGCCGTAGTTGGTTAATAAATAATCTATTAACCTCAGCGACAGAATAAAGCCGCAGGTTTCGTCGCCGTGCATCGTGGAAGTAAGGAACACACGCGGGCGCGTCAAGGTGTCGCCTTCGGCTGTTATCCTCAACGCCAACAGAGACCTTCCTTTCGCACTTGTGCCAATATCCACGAGGGTTGCGAGGTCAGGGAAACGATTCGCAAAGTCCTGCATCATAGCCACATACGTCTCATACGTGGGATAATGCGCCCAATCTTGCATCGTGGCGATGTCGGTAGCCATGTCTATAAAATCCGCGCTTTTGGAAATAGACGGCTTTTGAACACGGAAAGCGTTGTCAGACAACAACTTACGTAGTGCCAAGAGTTCGCTTTCGTTGGCGTATGCGGTTATTTTGCCATTGCGTATCGCGTCTATGGATACGGCGCGGGAGATACGCGAGATGTCCCCGGCTTTGTCAAGCGGTATTTCTATCACGTAGTCTTGCGCGTAGGCTGCCACTGCAAAAATTAGCGTTACTATTATGCTAAAAAACTTTTTCTTCATAGCCCAAAATTGCAAATTTTTTTCCGAATTTACAATCTAATTTATATAATTTTTTTTAACTTTGTTGCCGGTGTGAAGTCAAATAATTATCTTTTAGAAAATTTGACGGTATTTAACACCAAAATTACGATGTTTTTCGTTTATAAAGAAAAAACGCTATGAAAAAAGTATTTGCATATATGATGATAATGGCGGTGATGCTTGTGTCGGCTTGTACGCAGCGCACCGGCTCTGGCAACGTGCTTACTGAGGTACGCAAAATGGACCGTTTTGAGGGTATCAATGTTAGTGGCGAAATGTCGATAACTATCACTCCGTCAGCCAAATATGATGTCAAGGTAACTGCCGACGACAATATTATAAAGCATGTTAATACCGTGGTGAAGGGAGATCAGTTGTACGTGGAGTGCGGCAGGGAAAACGAGGAGAGCAACATCACCGTAAACATCTTGATGCCTTCCATCAATTCGATAGAAACTCAGGGCAACGTGGGCATTAATATCAAAGAAGGTTTTGCCATCAACGACCTCGAAATCAGGACTTTTGGCAGCGGCAACATCGATATCCGCAGCATCAAGTCCGACGGCGCAATCAAAATACTGAGCCGTGGCAGCGGCAACATCACTTTGTCGGGCAGTGTGAAGACGTTTTCGTGTTTTACCCGCGATGCCGGCAACGTGTTTGCCGACCAACTCGAAGCGGGTTCGGTGGTCGCCAAAGTGGGAGGCGCAGGCAGCATTTTCACCAAGACCAATGGCAACATGAACGTAATAGTGGCGGGTTCGGGCAGCGTTTTTTTCAGCGGCAAACCATCCATGATAAGCAAGTACATCACAGGTTCGGGCAGCGTAATGCCACGTTAGCAAGTGCCTTTATTCCAGTGATTTAATCATCATGCGCCCAATCTCCAAGTAGTCGTTGATGGAGTAGGGGAGTCCGTTGTTGTTGAGGTTCCAATCTATCTCTATCGTGGATGCAAAACGTAGCGTGGCAGCGTGTGCGGTTTCGTTCCACCAATCGGCTGTCATGCCGTCGTATCCGTTTTTAAAATCGTAAATTACCTTTGGCGCGTAGCCCGTATGCCGTGCGAATTGTTGCCAATATTTCTGTAAATCAGCGTGTTTCTTACCCACGCCGTAAAGGTCGTAATACGAAAAACTGCATCTGTCGAAGCCGCCGGGAAACATTCCGTGTACGTCCCAAAATATTGTGTAGCAATTTTCTTGGGCTGTTTTGTTGATTTCCTCCTCGATGCGGCTGATGATTGGTCGCAATGGTTTTCCCCAATCCCTATTATAATCCTTTGGAAGCGACATTCGTCCGGTCTGACCATTATAGACGCTCTCCACATCCACCATCGGCACTATTTTAAAGATGTACTGTTTTAATAGTTTTTGGTCGCAATTGTCTGATAATAAGTATCTTATCATTCCTTCCATTACATAATTTGCAACACTTTCAAAGGCGTGTTGGCGGCAGATGATCCATACGAGTTTTGCGCGTTTGGATTTTGGATTTTTGGTAATTGTCAACAGTTTGACCTCCAAACCTTTGTCTGTGGTAATCAAGGTTTCTGTGCTGAGATTGTTTGACGCGCTGATTTCGTCAAGAAAACTATTTAACTGAGTATATGTGTATGGAAAACCTGTTGCAATATATAAGGTGTCGGATTTTGGAAAAACTTTTAGGTTAAAAAAGTTCAAAAACCCCGACTGTCTAACCCGCTTAAAATTAACGTTGTCATTGCTCACTACGGGAAAAAATGGAGAGTGTACGTCGCGCACAAATTTGGTAGAAAAAGTAAGCAAAGTATCACTGCGATAGCCCGTTACACCAAAATTGAACCATACGCCGCAGGTATTTACGCTGTCGATGTCTGGCAAAAAAAATACTGTGTTGTGAGTAGAATCGTATGCGTAGCGGCCTATATTTTGGTTTTCGCGACCCTTAATCACCGAAAAATTCTGTGCCGCCGCCGTCGTGGCTGTCAACAATAATAATAAGAACAAAATCATAGTTTGTACAATCGTCACCTACGGTGTCGGATTTTAAAAAAAACAAAAATTAAAACGAATTACAACGAATTAAAGCGAATCATTTTTGGGTAATTCGTCTAAAATTCGTTATAATTCGCTTTAATTCGCGTTGAAAAAATTATCGTTTTACCAAGTCGAGGGTGTCCTGTGCGATTACGAGTTCCTCGTTTGTGGGCACTACTACGACCTTCACCTTCGATGTCGGCTTGCTGATAACCATTTCCTTGTCGCGGAGACCGGTGTTGATGGTGTCGTCAAACTCCACGCCGAGCCACTCCAAGTTCATGGCAACGCCGCGACGTGTGGTGTCGCCCTTCTCGCCGATGCCGCCGCAGAATACGATGGCGTCGCAACCGTTCATCGCTGCCATGTATGCGCCGATGTACTTCTTGATGCTGTAATCCTGCATCTTGCAGGCGAGGGCGGCGCGGTATTCCTTGCGGACAAATGCTGCCTCCTCCACATCGCGCATATCCGACGAAACGCCCGAAACGCCCAAAACGCCAGATTGCTTGTTGATGAAGTTGTTCATATCTTCGGGTTTCAACGCGCCGTTTTCAAACAGGTACGGGAACACGGCGGGGTCGATAACGCCGCAGCGAGTGCCCATCACAACGCCTTCGCACGGGGTCAAGCCCATCGATGTGTCAACCACCTTGCCGTTGACGATAGCCGCCAAAGACGCGCCGTTGCCGATGTGGCAGGTGATGAGTTTGGAGTTGTTGTAGTCGAGACCGAGGATTTCGCAGGCGCGTTTGGAGACGTACCTGTGGCTTGTGCCGTGGAAACCATAACGGCGGATATGGAGTTTTTCGTACAATTCGTAGGGAATTGCGTACATATAAGCGTAGTCGGGGATGGTCTGATGGAATGCCGTATCAAACACTGCCACCTGCGGGAGCGAGGGCATTGCTTTCTTCATGGCGCGGATGCCTTTGAGGTTTGCCATCTGGTGGAGGGGACCGAGGGGCGCAATTTCTTCAATCTTGGCGATAACGTCGTCGTTGATGATGACGCTCTCCTTGAAAAATTCGCCGCCGTGGAGTACGCGGTGTCCGGCAGCCTCAATCTCGCTGAGCGAGGAGATAACGCCGAGATTCTTGTCGGTCAAAGTGTTGAGGACGAGTTCGATAGCGTCCTGATGGTCGTTCATCGGCTTGTCGATGCGGGTCTTGGGGCCGTCGCCCTTGGCGCATTTGAGGAACGAATCCGCCATGCCGATTTTTTCAACGCCGCCTTTTGCAAGCACGTCGCCCGACGGCATATCAATGAGTTGGTACTTCAACGACGAACTACCGCAATTGATTACTAATATCTTCATTTTTTGTTATGTAACGTAAATTTTTGTTGTTTTCAAAGCCTTGCGGCGTTGGATTTCTAAACGAAAATTACCGTGAATTTATCGTCAATTATCGAAAATTTTTTTTAATTAAAAATTGACGAAAATTTTTTTTAATTGACGGTAATTTTCGTTAATAAACGTCGCCGTAGGCGGCAATTGATGTTTACTTTGCGGCGGCTTGGAGTGCTGTGATTGCCACCATGTTGATGATGTCTTCAACGTAGCATCCACGGGAGAGGTCGTTGACGGGGGCGGCCATGCCTTGGAGGATGGGACCAACTGCGTCGGCACCTGCGAGACGCTGAACGAGTTTGTAACCGATGTTGCCGGCTTCCAACGACGGGAATACCAACACATTAGCCTTGCCAGCAACGTGGCTGCCAGGGGCTTTCAAGTCTGCAACCTTCTGAACCATAGCGGCGTCGGCTTGCATTTCGCCGTCGATGTCGAGTTCGGGAGCGGCAGCCTGAGCGAGTTTTGTGGCCTCAACCACCTTGTCAACCTCGTCGCTCTGAGCGGAACCCTTGGTGGAGAAGCTCAACATTGCAACCTTGGGGTCGATGCCGGTGAGATCCTTGGCTGTCTTTGCGCTAATTACCGCGATGTCAGCGAGTTGCTGAGCGGTGGGCGCGATGGTTACAGCGCAGTCGGCAAAGAGGAACACGCCGTCCTGACCGTACTCTTTTTTGGGAACTACAACCACGAATGCGCCTGACACTGTGCTAATACCAGGAGCGGTCTTGATGTATTGGAGCGCGGGGCGAATTGTATCGGCGGTGGAGCAGATAGCACCAGCCACCATACCGTCGGCGTCGCCAGCCTTAATCATCAGTGTACCAAGGTAGTAGGGGCTGTCGAGTTGTTTGAGAGCCTTCTCTACGGTCATGCCCTTGGCGGCACGGATTTGCGCCATGAGTTCGGCGTAAGCCTGTTTCTTGTCGCAGGTCTTGGTATCAACGATGGTAGCCTTAGAGATGTTTTTGAGGCCGAATTTCTCGGCTTCTTTGGCTATTGTGTCGGGATTGCCGATAAGCACGAGTTGTGCGATTCCCTCGCCGAGGATAGTGTCGGCGGCTTTGAGTGTACGTTCTTCTTCGCCTTCGGGAAGCACAATGCGCTTGCCGACTTTCTTGGCGTTTTCTCTTATTTGTTCAAGTAACGTCATGGATTTCAGTAATTTATGTTTTTTTGTGTATATTCTATTTCAGACGGCTAAGGTAAAAAAAAATAATTGTATGTGCAAGTATGATTTGAAATTTTTTTTAATGTATTGACACAAAAAAAGTCTCTCCTAAAATTCGCCTGGAGAGACTCTAAAAAAAACAAGTTATCTCATCTAATTGCGGTCTGGACGAGACTCGAACTCGCGACCCCATGCGTGACAGGCATGTATTCTAACCAACTGAACTACCAAACCTTACTTATTTTTTGTAAAAAAAATTTTGTTTTGTTGGATGGCAAATGAAAATCTTTTTTCTCATTTATAATAATAATGTTTTCAAAAGAGCGTCGCAGCTTGTTTCGAGCTGCATCTTTTAGCGGTCTGGACGAGACTCGAACTCGCGACCCCATGCGTGACAGGCATGTATTCTAACCAACTGAACTACCAAACCGTTATATGTTTGCAAAGAACCTCTTTTGCTTTTTGCGATGCAAAGGTAAGACAGTTTAGCGAATTGTGCAAATTTTTGACGATATTTTTTTTAATTTTTTTGTAATTTTTTTGCTATTACTGTCTTACCTTGGTTGTTTTCAATGAGTTATGGCGTGTCAATTATTTGGTAGAAGGGCGGCCGCAGAAATACAATTCGTATGCTCCGATGGCCATATCTACGGTTGCAACGCCTTTCATAGAGGTGTAGGCAATCTTGTTGTCGCCGAGATAAATACCGATTACAGGGTATTTGTCGTCTTTTTTGTAGATTACGATGTCGCCAAATTTGAGGTTAGATTGCTTGACTTCTTTGAGCGCGTCCATCATTTTTTCTACGTTGCGCTCGTAGGTGATGCCATATACGTTTTTGAAGACGCTTGTTACAAAGCCGATTCCGTCGGTGCCGACGTTTTTTTCTGCCTTGCCGGTATAGAACGGAGTGCCCATCCATTCGCTGATTTCGGTGAGGAGTTTTTGGTTTTCGTTGCCGGAGAAGGCTACGCCCATCTGTTCCGAAAATTCGGCGTATGTGGTTGGTTTTTCGGCAATAGTGTGAATTTCGTCCACGGGTTGTGCGGGTTTTTCGTGTGTCGGCGTGGCTTGCGCGCTGCGTTTGTCGAGGCTCTTGACGCGCCCAGCCATGTAGTAATGCTCCTTATAATAGTTGAGCGTCAGGGTCTCGGTCTTTACGCCTATGTTGTTGCTCGTGGCGGAGTGGATGAAGATGTTGTCGCCGAGATAGATGGCGACGTGGTAGATGCTGCCCTTGGCGTTTGCAAAAAAGAGGATGTCGCCACATTCGAGTTTGTCGCGGTCCACCTTGTTGACATTAAGCACCATGGAGCCGGAGGTGCGGTATAGTTTTTCGCCATAGACGTTCATAAACACCGAGGATACAAAGCCCGAACAATCTGTGCCTTTGCCTTTGGTGTTGCTTGCGTATTTATAAGGGGTGCCGAGCCACGATGCCACTTCCTTGATGAGTTTGATGTCTTCTGTGCCTTTGAATTTTACGCCGAGTTTCTTGCCGTATTTTTCGTAGTCGTCGTTAACGGTCTGCGTGGAGTCGGTTTGCGGGTTCCAGTCGTCGATGTCTTCGGCAAAGGTGCATGATGTGGTTGATAGTAATAATGCCGCTGTTACCGTTGCCGTCATTAAAAGTTTTCTTGTCATTTTAATAAGTTTTTTATAACGCATAAAACGAATTTAAACAAAATGCTTTCCTATTTTGCTTAAATTCGTTTTTTGAGTTGGTTGTGGTTTATTTTGCCGGGCGGCCGCAGAAGTAGAGTTCGTATGCGCCGATTGCCATTTCTACGGTTGCAACGCCGTTTACTGAGGTGTAGGCGATTTTGCCGTCGGCGAGGTAAATGCCGATTACGGGATACTTGTCTTCGTACTTATATACTACGATGTCGCCAAATTGGAGGTCAGACTGCTCTACCTTGGTGAGCGATGCCATGATTTTCTCGATGTCGTGTTCGTAGTTGATGCCATAGACGTTCTTGTAAACGCCTGCTACAAAGCCGATTCCGTCGGTGCCTACGTTCTTCTCAGACTTGCCGGTGTAGAACGGAGTGTCCATCCATTCGCTTATTTCGGTGAGGAGTTTGATGTCCTCGTTGCCTTCGAACTTAACGCCCATCTGCTCCGAAAATTCGGTGGTTGTGGAGGGTTTTGCTGCGATGGTTTCCACTACTTCGATGTCTTCGGGTTCCAGGAAGCCGCCCCTCTGGTTGCGCTTGTCGAGTTGCTTGATGCGACCTGCGCGGTAGTAGTTTTGTTTGTAGTAGTTGAGGGTGAGGGTCTCGGTTCTAACGCCTACCTTGTTGCTCGAAGCGGAGTGGATGAATCTGTCGCCGCCGAGCGAAAGGCCTACGTGATAGACATTGCTGCTGGTACCGAAGAAGATGAGGTCGCCACATTCGAGTGAGTTGCGGTCCACGTAATTGACGTTTGCAAGCATCGATCCGGCAGTACGGTTGAGTTTGATGCCGTAGGTGTTTTGGATTGCCATCATCACGAAGCCGGAGCAGTCGGTGCCTTTGCCCTTGGTTTGTGCGCCGTAGAGGTAGGGAGTGCCGAGCCATGTGGACAGTTCTTTGAGGAGTTGGAGGTCTTCATTGCCTTTGAAGGTGGTTTTGAACGTCTGGCCATACTGTGCGTATGAGCCTGATGCGCCGCCGGTGGTGTTGGAGGTGGTTTTGCCGCCAGTGGTGTTGTTGGTGGGCTTGGTGGGAGTCTGCTTGCCGCCGTTGTTGACGGTAGTCTTGCCGCCGTTTGTGGTGGTCTTGCCGCCGGTGGTGGTAGTGGTTGTTTTGCCGCCGTTGGTGGTAGTTCTGCTACCGCTGTTGGTGGTAGTCCTGCTGGTGTTGCTGGTGGTAGTTGTTGTTGATGGGCGATATACCGTCTTGTGCGTGGTCTTCATGCACGAGAGCAATAATGTGGAGATTATTGCCAGAAAAAGTAGTTTTTTGAACATGGTTGTTTCGTATTAAAATGTTATAGTTTTTGATGATTGTTTACAATTTGCGTCGGTAACTCTCCATGTAGTTGTCTAACAGGGAGTTGCCGGTGGAGTGGGGTAGCGAGGAGGGGGTGTTGAAGTCGTCCTCGTCCTCCTCGTCTATATCGGGATTATATACAAAGGTGTGTATCGCCGCAAGTAGCGACAACGCCCTCGGTCCCCATGTGTCGCGGAAGTCGCCTATCAACTCTTGCCTTGATGCCTGAGCCGCGTCTTCGGAACCCGTGCGGAAGTTTTCCACAAAGTTTTTGAGGTTGTGATATACGTCCGCCACGCATTGCGACACTTCCATCTGTTCGGTTTCCTCGTCGGGCATGGCGGCGTGGCTGATGTCGATGTAACGGTCGAGCGACCCAAGCCGTGCGCTCACGATGGAGCGGATGTGTTCGTAGTCGTACTCCGACAAAAACGCTTCCGGCTCGCCGTCCATGAGGTCGCACTCCGGGTCGTCTTTGAGGAGCGTCATCTTGAGATATACGAGCGCAAGTATCTTGTGGAGTTTGGTAACAAAATCCCTCCGCGAAAACTTGCGCGCCTTCTCTACAAACGCGCAATATTCTGACGCTACGGTCAGAAATTCCATTGTTCCTTTGTCTAAAAATATATCCATTTCGTTTTTATGTTTTTGGGATGAACGACAGCCCGTCGCTACTCTTCTACTCTGTATAATGCCTTTGACCGTTCTGCCTGCATGTCGTCGATGAAGGGGCCGATAGCAAGTTTCTTGAATGAGAGGCTCTCTTTGAGTGCCGCCTTGAACTCCTTCGCGTTGCCGAATGCCACTCGTGCCGGGATTCGTTCAAATTGGTATGAGCGGCTGCGGGGCATTATCGTTATGTCCACGAGAAACCACGACACCTGGCTGTCGTAAGTATCAATCACTGTGCTGTCTTTGTGGTTTTTGTAGATTTGGAGGGCGGATTTTGCCTCGTCCATCGAATTAAATGGCCCGATGGCTATCTTGGTGCCGAGTTTGGAACCCTCCCAAAGTGCTTTTTGGAATTTGCGCAGGTTGCCGCTGTATATGTTGGGCGAAATCACGCGCAGGGCGTATGCCTCCAGTTTGGTGTTGCGGTCGATGCTGTTGGAAATCTTGACCGAAAACCAATAATAGACCTCGTTGGACATTGCGCGGAGGTTGGGTTTCTGCGCTGTGGCGGTGTGTAGCATTGTCAGCGTCAGAATAATTATCGTCAGAACTTTTTGCATTATATGTTTCATCGTAGTATTTTTTAGGTTTTGTAAGTACTTGTATTGTTGTATTTAATGTCAACGGATGAAGTCGTAGCCTGGTAGTCGATAGACTTCTATCTGTTTGGAAAATGTATAGTTCTTATAATCAATTATTTCCACTTTTACGATATTTTTGCCGGGCTTGAGGCTTACGGGGTAGGAGAGGGGATAGTCGCAGCCGGTTTTGCGTTGCTCGGCAGTGAGTTTCTGGAAGTCGTTGTCGATAATCTGTACCCTGCCGTTAACTGATACAAGCACTTCTATCGGCACACCAAAACTATTGAGGCACATCTCAAAGTTTAACGTTTTGCGCAGTGTGGTGGATAGTGTGTCGCTTGGGAAGGAGAAAAACAAATCGGTGCGGTCTTCGGGCTGCATTTTTAGCACCGCCATGTCCCAGCCTTTGCCAAATGAGAGGGTCGTGCCAGCCAATAGAATTCCGTTGTCGCGTGTTTCCACGATTGCCTTGGCGTAGTCCTGGCTTTTTCGTTTGAAGGAGTGCGTCCATAGGAGGTTGCCTCGTTTGTCGTATTTCATCATCAGGAAACTCGAATGGTCTTTCCTGTTGGACGCCGTGAAGCCGCTCATTACGTATGTGTTGTCGTATGCCTCTATCAGTCCCGTCGCCTCCTGCCAGTCTTCGTCGCCGTATGTGCGCGTCCAAAGGGTGTCGCCGTTCATGTCTGTCTTTACTATTAATGCGTCGTAGTCGGTGATGGTATAGGCCTTGGTGTAGCCCGCCGCCACTATCATGCTGTCTCGTGTGGCTATGATGGACGTGCCAGCGCACCAGTCGTTGATGTAATACCACTGCGACCATGTGTCGGAGCCGTCGGCTTCCAGTTTTAAGATAGACATGAGTTTGCGTCCGCCGTCCACTGCGCCGATGTGTCCCGTTACCACAAAACCTTCGTCGTATGTCTGCGCTATGCCGAGGGCGCGGTCGTCGTTGCTGCCGCCAAACTGTTGGTCCCAAAGCATGTTGCCGTTGCGATCTACTTTAATGATGTACCAGTTTGGGTCGCCATCGAGGTTGCTGCTTGTAAAGCCCGCCACGGCGTATCCTCCGTCCTTACATTCTATTACCTGATAACCTTCCTCGTCACCGTCGCCGCCGAAGGTTTTCTGCCAAATGAGATTGCCGTCCGTATCCATTTTCATAAGGAGAAGGTTGCTCTGATATTCGCGCTTGCGTGTGGCGTAGCCGGTGATAACGATGTTGGAATCGGTGTCTTGAATCATGCTGTTGGCGGCGGAGGAGAAGTATTCGTCGAAAATTTTGCCCCAGCGTCCACGTCCGTTGGGATGCGTCCTTACAATCCAAAGGTTTTTCTCCTGCAATTTGGCGAATCCCGCTACCATTAGGTCGCCGTTGCGGAGTTCGATGCAGGTGTTTGCCTCGTCCCAGCCGTCGGCTCCGTATGTCTGCGCCCAATCCACTACGTACTGCGCACGAAGGGACGCGCTGCTAATTATTAACAGCGTTACGAGAACCAATATGTGTGTCAAGAACCTCATTTTCTGTCTTTATGGCATCAAAAAAGCAATCATTGTGCCATGTTCTAAAACTATAGATGATTTGATGCCGCAAATTTCACAAAAAAAACTCAACTATCCATACAAAAATTACAAAAATTTAATCTAATTTTGCAAATTATTTCGATAACTGACAATTATGACTAATTTAAGGCACAAGTTGGACAATCCGATTTTTGGGCATATCGCCCTCGTGGCGGAGCGTACCGGCTTGGAAACATACGTTATAGGTGGCTATGTGAGGGATTTGCTGCTCGGCATCCCAAGCAAGGACATCGACTTTGTGGTGGCGGGCAGCGGCATCGAGTTTGCGCAGAAAGTGGGCGAACACCTCCGTTGCAAGCGCGACGTGGTGGTTTACAGGAATTTTGGGACTGCAATGCTGCGTTACAAGGGTTGCGAACTCGAATTTGTGGGTGCTCGCAAGGAATCCTACGACCGCAATTCGCGCAAGCCGATTGTTGAAAACGGCACTATCGAGGACGACCAAAAACGCCGCGACTTCACCATCAACGCGATGGGCATTTCGATGAACAAGGCTAATTTTGGCGAGTTGACCGACCCTTTCAACGGCATCGACGACCTCCACAACGGCATCATCCGCACGCCATTGGAACCCGATACAACTTTTTCCGACGACCCGTTGAGGATGTTGCGTGCAATCAGGTTTGCGTGCAGGTTGGGATTTCGCATCGAAGAAGCAACCGAACAAGCCATCGCCCGCAACTGTGAGCGCATTAAGATAGTTTCGATGGAGCGCATCGCCGACGAACTCAATAAGATGATGGCTACCAACAAGCCGTCGCAGGCGTTCATTATGCTCGAAAAGACCGGGCTTCTCGAACTCATCATACCGCAACTTTGCCGACTCCACGGCATCGAAGTCAAGGAAGGGCGCGGACACAAGGAAATTTTCCTCCACACGATGCAAGTGCTTGACAATGTGGCTGCTGTGTCCGACAATATTTGGCTGCGGTGGGCGGCATTGTTTCACGACATCGCCAAGCCAAACGTCAAAAAATTCGTCAACGGCGCGTGGACTTTCCACAGCCACGAATTTATTGGCGCGAAGATGGTGCCGGCGTTGTTCAAGCAATTGAAATTGCCGCTCGACGCCAAGATGAAATTTGTGCAAAAGATGGTTGGGATGCACCACAGGGCTATTCCAATCAGCAACGACGACATTTCGGATTCCGCTGTGCGCCGCCTGATGTACGACGCGGGCGAGGATTTGGACGACCTGATGATACTCTGCGAGGCTGACATCACTTCCAAAATCGAGGAGAAAAAGAAGAAATTTCTCGAAAATTATAAGATTGTCCGCCGCAAGATTAAGGAGTTGGAGGCCAAGGACTTCCGCCGCACGTGGCAGCCGCCCATCGACGGCAATTACATTATGGAGACCTTCGACCTCAAACCCTGCCGCCTTGTTGGTGTCATCAAAGACTGCATCAAAGACTCCATCCTCGACGGCAAAATCGAAAACACCTTCGACGCAGCACGCGAATTGATGCTGCAAAAAGGTGCGGAAAACGGGCTTACGCCGGTCAAGACGTTGCCGCCGCCTACGGCGACGGAGGGGTAAACGTCAATTACCGTCAATTAAACGAAAATGACCGTCAATTTTTTTTAAAAAGAAATTGATGGTAATTGACGAAAAAATTGACGGTAATTGACGTTCCAAAAAAAACAACAGCCGCCGCAAGGCGGTTGTCTCACAGAAATTTACGTTTATGAAGCGAATCCTTTTTTTGTTAATTAACGTTTTGATTGCGGTGGGGTGTGCCGCGCAGTCGGTTTTGCGGACGGGGCGATGGGTGCAGGTCGCCGTGGAGACCGATGGCGTGTATCGTTTGCCGTATTCAAAATTGAGGTCGCTCGGATTCGCCGACCCGCAAAAAGTGAGAGTTTACGGCAATCACGACGGGATGTTGCCTTTCGTGAACAACGCGCCGCGCACCAACGATTTGCACGAAAACACGGTTTTTCGCAGCAACGACGCCATCTTTTTTTACGCAACGGGCGCGGATGTTTGGGCACGGGATGCGGAGGCGGATATGATTTTGCCACGGCGACACTTATATAATAGGAAGGCTTTTTATTTTTTGACCGACAATGACAACGGCTCAGACAATTCGATGCCAAAGTCCGCGTATCAATCGGCAGGTCAGCAAGTTACGGAAGGTAATTTTTGGTACGGACACGAGGACGATTTGGTGAATTTGACGATGAGCGGGCGCAGTTGGTACGGCGAAAATTTTTTTTACAATAATGAACAACAGATTGATTTTCAGTGCAATGCCGCGCCAAAATCGGGCAAGATAATTACGTCGATGATTTGTCGCTCGTCGGTGAAGAATGGCTACACGGTGGAGTGGGGGGACGGCTCAGGCGCGGAAACTTTTGAGCCTGTAACGAGCGGCGGAGCATACGCCGACACCAAGCAAATCTCCTTCCAATGTAAGCCGCAAAATACTGACAAACAATCAGTTAAAATTACTTTTAATAAAAAAACATCTTCGGCGGAATGTTATCTCGATTATGTTGTCATTAATACAATTGAGCCGTTGAAATACAATGGCAAACAATTGATTTTCAGTTACAATGGCGGTGGCGCGGCGGTGAATTTTGCCGTTAATAATGCGCCAAATCAAGGTTTTGCAGCGTTGGACGTTACGGATGCTAATAATCCTATTTTGCTTGATTCTCGCACTGAAAACGGCGCGGGATTGTTCTCCGCAACGCCGTCAGAATCAGGTAGATATGTTGTTTTCGACATTAACAATACGCCTGAGCCGGAATATTTGGATGTAATAGCCAATCAAAATCTCCACGGCATCAAAACTCCTGATTATCTGATAATTGCGCCGTCAAAATTTACTAAATATGCGCAGCGCATCAAGGATTTGCATCCCGAATTGACCACAGAAATAGTCTCTAACACGCAGATTTACAATGAGTTTTCGTCGGGAATGACGGACGTTTCGGCGATTAGGGATTTTATTAAATATCTTTATGACAAAAACGACAACGGTCGCCGCCTGAAATACGTCCTTCTTTTTGGCGATGGTTCTGTGGACAATATTACTATTAGCGAAAATAATCCCAACCTTATACCGACTTATCAATCAGCGAGTTCGCTCAACGAAAACGGACATTCGAGCATCGTGAGCGACGATTATTTTGGACTTTTGGGCGACGACGAGGGCGAGACCGACGGTGGGCTTGATGTTGCCATCGGTCGCCTTCCCGTGAAAAACGAAGCCGAGGCGGAGGCTGTTGTGCGCAAGATTGCAGCATATCAGAAAGGCGATTTCACGTCGCCGTGGCGCAAGACCGCTGCCTTCATTGCCGACGACGAAAACAACAACGTCCACAACACTCAGGCGGACTATATGGCGGCGCAGTTGGAGGAATTGCACCCCGAATACGACGTCCGAAAGATTTACATTGACGCTTACAAACAGGAATCTTCCGCCACCGGCAATACCTATCCGAAAGCCCGCGAAGACATCAACCGTCTCTTGCAACAGGGCGCATTTTCAATAACTTACGTCGGACACGGCGGTATGAAATTTTTTGCTGACGAGCGCATCCTCACCCTCAGCGACATCAACTCCGCCAAAAACGGTGCGCGGCTGCCGATTTTCATCACTGCGTCGTGCAACATCGGTCATTTTGATTATTATGAACGCAGCACCGACAAGACCGTTGATTCGCCCGCAGAACGACTTTTGCTAAATCCTGACGGTGGCGCAATTGCCTTGTTTACAACCACTCGCGAGGTTTTGTCGTCGCCAAATTTCGCTTTGAGCAAAAATATTCAGCAATTTCTTTACGACTCGAAAGCCGACCACGGTGGCGCGATGCGTCTCGGCGACGTAATCCGTCAGGCGAAATTGGAAACCAACGATTATAATATGTTGAGTTTCACGCTGTTGGGCGACCCGGCAATGATAGTGCCGTTCCCAACCAAGGGAATCGAGGTAGAAAGCATCGACGGCGTAGATTTCGACCAATTCAAGGACACAATCAAGGCTATGTCAACTCACCGTATTGATTTGCGTATCAATGATTTAAATGTTGGAGCCTCGGGTACGGCGTGGGTAACATTCTATGACAAACCGTCGCAGGTGCAGACCCTCGACAACGACGGACACGGCGCGTTCCAATACGAGGATTATACGACCAAATTTTTCAGCGGTTCGGCGACGGTCAAGGACGGCAAATTTAGCGTCAAATTCACTGTTCCAAAAGACATTGATTATAATGCAAGTAATGGAAAATTAAGCCTTTACGCGGTTTTGGACGGCGGCATTGAGGCTTCGGGCGTCAATAAAAAAATCATTGTTGGTTCGTCCGCGTCCAATGCGCCCGACGATTTCACAGGTCCAAAAATCACAATCACCACTTCCGACGGCAAATCAATCGACGGTGCAAATTTCACTGTTAATCGTCCGTCCATAACAATCAGTCTTTCAGATACTTCGGGCATCAACACAGCCGGTCGCGGTCACGACATCACATTAATTATAGACGATAATAATGCAACTCACACATTGACAGACTATTATACCGCTGCAAAAGACAATTGCAACGGAGGCACAATCTCCTACCAACTGCCCGAACTCAAAGATGGTACGCACACATTGAAATTGAAGGCGTGGGACAATCTCAACAATTCCAACGAAATCACTGCAACTTTCAATGTTTCAGGCACTTCCAAATTTGCAATTTCGCATTTGCTCAATTATCCCAATCCTTTCACCGACCACACGGGTTTTTATTTTGAGCAAAACGGCGTGGACGGTTTCATTGATTATGAAATCACCATTTTCACGATGTCGGGCAAGATTGTCAAGACGTTGACAGGCACATTGTCGGGCGGCGAATCTCGCTGTGGGCCAATCGATTGGGACGGTCTTGACAATTTTGGCAACCGCATAGCACGTGGCGTGTATTTCTATCGGCTTCGCATCCGCAATCAGGAGGGCAAGAAGGCAATGGCGCGGGAAAAGTTGCTGTATCTGAGGTGAATTATTCCTTTACCCATTCTGCCACCTTCCGTGTCTCGGAGGAGAAACTTACGCCAATTCCCATTTAGTTTCCAACTTCTCAATTTTCGTTCCGGCAAACAACTCTTTCTGACCGTCAAAATATGCCTTCAATGTACTCACCGTCAGACTTTTGCCAAAACGCCTCGGACGAGACAGAAAGTAACACGCTTTTCTATTGGCGAGACGATATATCATATCGGTCTTGTCGAGATAGACAAAGCCTTCGTTTATCAATGACGGAAACGACTGTATGCCGATTGGAATCTGTTTCATAATTTTCTCTTTTAATTTTCCAACTGCAAATATGAAAAAAATTGGCTGAATTTACAAAAAAAAATCAGAGTTTGTTTTTATAATAATTTTTTTTAATTTTTTTTGCACATTTCAAAAAAATCCATTACCTTTGCGCCGTGTTAACGAAAATCATTGAGTATGACTGCGACATCCACATACCGCCTCACAGTAGCACAAGCCACCTCTGACTTGCGCTGGGTGACCGCACACACACACACACACACACACGATCGAGGAGCGCGGCCTCGCGCGTAAATATAACATTCCTAATCAAATATACAAGACCACCATCCTTTTTTCTCCGCCGTGACAAAGCAATATTCCTTCACGGTGCGGCATACTATGTTGCCAACGCTGCAAATTCTCGTTGGTCTCGGCAACAACAATCTGAATATTAACCACAATAAAAATAGTATCAAAAAAATGACAAAAAGAATTTTGCTCTTTGTAGTAATGATGTTTTGTGCGGTGTCGGTTTTCGCGCAAACAGAATACACCGACGGACAAGGCATCAAGTACACCCTCACCACTAACGGCACAACTCACACAGCGACTGTGAGCGGACACACGGATAATTTACAATCCAAAATAGTCATTCCCGCAACTATCCAATTGAATGGAACAGAGTACAGTGTTACGAGTATTGGTTATAAGGCGTTTATAGCCTGTGATCTTACCTCTGTAACCATACCAAACAGTGTCACGAGTATTGGTGATAAGGCGTTTTGCAACAATGTTCTTACCTCTGTAACCATACCAAACAGTGTCACGAGTATTGGTGCTGCGGCGTTTATGGCCAGTGGTCTTACCTCTGTAACCATACAAAATGGTGTTACGAGTATTGGTTCTACGGCGTTTTCCAACTGTGGTTTTACCTCTGTAAACATACCAAACAGTGTCACGAGTATTGGTGATGCTGCCTTTAATCAGTGCTTTAATCTTACATCTGTAATCATACCAAGCAGTGTTACGAACATTGGAAAAAAATTATTCGCGTCGTGTTCAAGCATTACCGACGTTTATTTCTATTGCAATCCCGAAAATTTGAGTTGGGATGGAAAATTTGGGTTTTATGAAAAACACGTCGCAAATAATGTTCACGTGCCAAGTGCGTATCTCACCAAGTGGCAGGAAAAGTTTGGTGCATCGACCGAATTTACATTTGTTGGCGAAAATTCCTATCTTGATGTAAACAACACCGACTACCAAGGCATCAAGTACACGCTCTATGATAATCTCACGGCGGACGTGAGCGGCTACAACTCGGAGACTATAAAGTCTGAAATAGACATTCCCGAAACCGTCGTATCGAATGGGAAAACGTACAGTGTTACGAGCATTGCTAACAGTGGTAATGGATTTAAAGATTGCGAAAAAATCACCTCTGTAACCATTCCAAACAGTGTTACGAGTATTGGTAAGAATTCGTTTTATAAAACAGGCCTTACCTCTGTAACCATTCCAAACAGTGTTACGAGTATTGGTGATTGTGCGTTTTATAACACAGGACTTACCTCAGTAACCATTCCAAACAAAGTTACGAGTTTTGGTAATAGTGCGTTTGAATCTTGCACAGCCCTTGCCTCAGTAACCATTACAAACGGTGTTACGAGTATTGGTGAGAGTGCGTTTAAAAATTGTTCTAAACTTACCTCAGTAAACATTCCAAGCAGTGTTACGAGTATTGGTAATAGTGCGTTTTCTAACACAGGACTTACCTCAGTAACTATTTCAAACAGTGTTACGAGTATTGGTAATAGTGCGTTTTGGTATTGTACAGGACTTACCTCAGTAACTATTCCAAACAGTGTTACGAGTATTGGTAATTGTGCGTTTGAATCTTGCACAGCCCTTACCTCTGTAACCATTCCAAATAGTGTTACGAGTATTGGTAAGGCAGCGTTTGCTTACTCAGGTCTTACTTCAGTAAACATTCCAAGCAGTGTTACGAGTATTGATCAGGATGCATTCTTTGATTGTACAAGCATTACCGACGTTTATTGCTATGCAGACCCTGAACTTTTGACTTGGAACGAATATAATTGTAATGACTTCAAATCAGGTCGCGCCACCAAGTGCCACGTGCTAATAAATTATCTTGAACAATGGAACACAAAATTTCAAGGTGTTGTAAACGTCGCATTTGTTGGCGATAAGGTTATTCTTGAAGATGGCGATACCGACAACCAAGGCATCATTTACACTTTCGATGATGATTCTCGCACTGCGAAAGTGAGTGGACATACGAAGAAATTACTCTCAGTTTTAAGCATTCCTTCTACTATTAATATTCTATCGAATGATAAGACATATACTGTTACGAGCATCGGTAATGATGCGTTTGCAGACTGCTACGATCTTACTTCTGTAACTATTCCTAACAGTGTTGAGAGTATTGGTGAGAGAGTGTTTCAAAGCTGCGAAAAACTTGCCTCAGTAACCATTCCAAACAGTGTTTCGAGTATTGGTAATGATGCGTTTAGAGACTGCTCGTCCCTTACCTCAGTAACCATTCCAAACAGAGTTACGAGCATTGCAAAAAGAGTATTTCAAAAGTGCAACAACCTTGCCTCAGTAATCATTCCTAACAGTGTTACGAGTATTGCTGAGAATGCGTTTTTAGGCTGCAAAAGCCTTACTTCAGTAACCATTCCAGACGGTGTTACGAGTATAGGAGAGAGTGCGTTTGAGAGTTGCAAAGGTCTTACCACAGTAACCATTCCTAACAGTGTTACGAGTATTGGTGCGTTTGTGTTTAGGTATTGTACAGGACTTACCTCAGTAACCATTCCAAACAGCGTTACGAGTATAGGTGATTATGCGTTTTATAATTGCTCATCCCTTACCACAGTAACCATTCCAAACAGTGTTACGAGTATTGGTCGGGACGCGTTCTACCTATGTTCAAACATTACCGACGTTTATTGCTATGCAAATCCTGATAACTTGTCTTGGGATGATTGGAGTTGTAACGACTTCCAATCAGGTCGTGCCACCAAGTGCCACGTGCTAATAAATTATCTTGAACAATGGAACACAAAATTTCAAGGTGTTGTAAACGTCGCATTTGTTGGCGATAAGGTTATTCTTGAAGATGGCGATACCGACAACCAAGGCATCATTTACACTTTCGATGATGATTATCGCACTGCGAAAGTGAGCGGACATACGGAGAAATTACTCTCAGTTTTAAGCATTCCTTCTACTATTCTATCGAATGACAAGACATATACTGTTACGAGCATCGGTAATAATGCGTTTGAAAACTGCTACGATCTTACTTCTGTAACCATTTCAGACGGTGTTACGAGTATTGGTGAGGGTGCGTTTCAAAGCTGCACAAAACTTGCCTCAGTAACCATTCCAAACAGTGTTTCGAGTATTGGTGAGAGTGCGTTTATATCTTGCATAAGCCTTGCCTCAGTAACCATTCCAAACAGTGTTACGAGTATTG
>CAMJWL010000002.1 GCA_946409405.1 uncultured Bacteroidales bacterium | reverse complement strand
TCCACTTTGAGCGGCATTATAAGGAGGCTGCTCGGATTGGACGCGCCGAGGCCTGATGTGATGGTCAGGTAGTCGTCGGGCAGGTCGGTGAGATATACGTATGATTTTTCGATGGCGCACGTACCGATGAGGCCTTCGCCGAGGTAAATCTTTTTCTTCTTCTTGCGCTCCTGATTGTAGGCGTAGGACGACACGAGTTCGAGGTGGATGTCCTCCTTGTCGGTGTCGTTGTAGAGGAACAAGCCGCCTTGGTTGGCACCGAGGAAGTGGATGAGGTTTTTGAGGACGTTGTTGGAGAGATCCTTGATGTTGCTCGTGCTCTGACGGAGGATTTCACTAAACTGCGTCAAACCTTCGTTGGCCCACTTGCGGAGTTCGTCTTCGTGCTGGCGTTTTTCGTCTTCCTGTTGCGATTTGTAGAGGTTGCTGCGCATTTCGAGGAGCGAATTGCCAAGGATGTCGCTTTCGGAGAGCGGCTTGAATTCGGTGTCGAGGTTGCCTGCGCCGATTGCCGTTGCAAATTCGGTGGTCTGTTTCAAGCCACGGGCAAAGGTGTTGAGGTTTGCCGCCATGTCCGACAGTTCGTCGTTGTTGTGGATTTCGATTTCCTTGTCGGGCAGGATACCCTTGCTGAGTTGCGTAACGTAGCCGCTGAGTTTGTCGATGGCGTTGGTTATAAACTTGGAAATCCTGATGTGCGTTACAAACATCGCGAGCAGCATCAATATCACGATGGCGATATAGAGGTTGCGCATGTTTTGGGCGGTGTTTTCGCGTTTTTCGTCCACGTACTTGATGATTTCGTCTATGGTTTCGAGTTTCGACTTTTCTATTTGCAGGTCAAACAGAAGGCCTTCCTCGCGGTTGAAGCCGATTTCCTTGTCTATCTTAGCCAATGCGTTGAAGTAACGCTTCATGTCGTTGACGGGCTTTATCTTGTCGGCGTTTTTGAGGTTTTGGGGGTTGACAGCCGCGTGTGCAATCGAATCGGCGCGGGTGGTGTCGGAGCGCACTATCGTTGCAAGGTCTATGTCGTCCAGAGAGCCTGGCACGTTGCCGAGGTACTGCGTGTAGAGTTCTATAAAATCGTTGTAGAAGGTCATGTCCTTCCTGTTGATGTACTGCACCTCCATCTCTTTGAGCGAGGTGAGGACGTTGAGGGGCAACGACTGCTGGCTCACGGCGTTGGCGTAACTGCGCTCTATCTCGCCGATGATGCCCGTCTGGAACGAGCCGCGCTGGTAAATCTTGGACGCGGTGAGTTTCAGGATGTCGCCATAACTGTCGGCGTTCTCTTTGAGCATGTAGATTTTGTCGCCGAGTTCGAGGTTTGTGGTCGTTGGCAGGTTGAGGAGTTCGTCGAGATCCTTGTTAAGCACCTTGCTTTCGAGTTCAAACTTGCGCAGATACTCGTTTTCGTTGGTCTTGAAGAACACGTTGTCGCTCGGATAATACAGCAGAAACGACTGCTCGTACTCTTTCAAGTGGAGGTACGACAGTTTGATTTCAATCACCTTGGCGGCGTATTTGTCGTAGTCGCTATTTTTGAAAAGCAGAATGCCAAAAGCCAACCCCACCACCGCGAAGGGGATGATGGAGCACAGCAGAATGAGGTTCAGTTTGGTCTTTATGCCTAAATTTAGCCTTTTCATAAGCCTGTATGTTGATTTTTGTACGTGCGTTACAATGGTATTTTTTCAAATCAGAAAATTACATACTTTTATTTTTATATGCAAATTTTTTTGCGAAAATTTTTTTATATAATTTTTTTTTCGGTTGCAACTTTCTGATGCACAATCACATCGCGCAAACATTAAGTTTTGCTTGCCGTAGGCTCGGATTTTATTAGTATCTTTGCGTCCGGCTTGTGGATGCGTGTGTTTTACAAAATGCAAATTTAATACCGAAAGCCGAAATAACAAAATATTAATTGATTATATGGAAAATAATTTGTATCCGATTAAATTTGAGCCTATTCGCAAGCCTAAGATTTGGGGCGGCGAGAGTTGGCAGATTTCTGGTGTGGAGGGCGACGTGTCGGTAGTTGCCAATGGCTTTTTGGCAGGCAATACGCTCGACGAGTTGCTTGAAATTTATATGGGCGACCTTGTGGGCGACAGCGTTTATGAGAAGTTTGGCAACGAGTTTCCGCTGCTCATCAAGTTTATCGACGCCCGCGACCGTCTTTCTGTGCAGGTGCATCCCGGCGACGAATTGGCGGCTGAACGCCACAATTCGTTTGGCAAGACGGAGATGTGGTATGTGCTTGATTGTGAGGATGGCGCGGAGCTCATCAATGGTTTCAATCGTGAGATGAGCAAGGAAGAATACCTCGACGCCCTCAATCATGGCCGTCTCTTGGACATCCTCAACAAGGTGAAGGTGAAGCGCGGCGATGTGTTTTTCATCCCGGCTGGCCGTGTGCATGGCATTGGCGGCGGCAATCATATTGCCGAGATTCAGCAGACTTCGGATGTTACTTACCGCATTTATGACTACAACCGCCGCGATTCCGAGGGGCGCACCCGTCCGCTCCATACCGACCTCGCCGTGGATGCCATCGACTACAAATTTTACAACAACTACCGCACCGACTATGTTTCGGAGGTCAATTCTACCGTCAATGTGGTTGACTGCAAGTATTTCACAACCAATGTGTTTGAGTTTGACGAGCCTGTGGAGAAGGATTTCCCGGAGATTGACTCTTTTATTATATATATGTGTACTGCCGGCGGCTGCCGCATAGAGTGCGAAGAGTCGGAAAAGCCTGTGGAAATCAAGTGCGGCGAGACGGTGCTGATACCCGCTGCCATAAAGAATCTCTGCTTCTTGCCCGACGGCAAGACCACGCTCCTCGAAGTGTACATCAAACAGCCGCCTACGGCGTCTGAGGAGGAGTAAACAAAAATTACCGTCAATTAAAACGTCAATTATCGAAAATTCTTTTAGGAAAATTGACGGTAATTGACGAAAAAATTGACGGTAATTGACGTTAAAAAAAAATCGTCGCCGTAGGCGGCAAAATTACCGTTAAAGTGTTATGATTAAGATTTTTACACATGAATACCGCGTCAGGCACAATGAGGCGGATGCTTCGGGGCGGATGTCGGTGCCGGCTCTTGGCGATTGTATGCTCGACATCGCCGGTCTCCACGCCGACCAAATTGATTGGGGCATCGACAATCTCCAACATTCAGGGCTTACTTGGGTGATTGCCGGGATGAAGTTTAAGATTTGCCGTATGCCCAAGATTGACAGCCGTTTTAAGATAGAGACGCACGTGGCGGGCTATTCGCGGATTTCTACGCAGAGGGATTTTGTGGCTTTTGACGACGAGGGCAAGATTGCCGAGGCAAGCAGCGAGTGGCTCATTATCAACATGGAAAACCGCCGCCCGGTGTTCATCAACGATTTTGTGCCGCAGTTGGAGGAGGTATGCATCACGGAGGGCGCGTTGCCCAAGTTTAAGCATCTGAGGCAGAGCAAGATGGACATTTCTGCGCAATATCAACGCTGCATCCTGTATTCCGACATCGACATCAATCGACACCTTTATAGTATGCGCTATTTGCAGATGGCACTTGATACGTTTGACTTCAATTATCTATCAGAATTCGCCATCAAGGAAATCGACGTCAATTTCATTTCGGAAGTACTCTTTGGCGAGACCGTGGACGTTGTAAGGCGCAGCGATGGCGATATGCATCAAGTGGAGATGCTGCGTGATGGAAGCGTGGTGTTTAGGGCGGAGATGTCACTAAATTTTTTTTAAAAAAATTGTACTTTTATTAAATTTTTTTTAATTTTGTACCACAAACAAAAGCCAACCACGATGTTTATTTATACTTTACATAAAGTAAACTACACTTTACGGGGGGGGTAAAACTACAACTCTCTGTAAATCAACTACTTATCCCTTGCAGAAGGAATGTCCCAAATTCCTTCCGCAAGGGATTTTTTGTGTCTAAACACGAAATCAAAACAATCAAAAAAACACAGATAATATGAAAAACAAATTCAACACAGCAACATTCCTGCGGCAATTGGCACTCACGCTGCTTGTCGCAATGCTCGCGGCGGCGTTCCAGACCGCACGTGCGCAAGACTCGTACCCCGAGTACATCACAGAGGTAATTGTGGTAGGCGGCTCAAAAGACGAAACCAACACCGCAAAAAAGACCTACGAGGAAAAAGGATACACGTTCTGTAATCAGGACTTGAATGAAAGTAGCGGTGGGGCTTACATCTACCTTGGCTACAAAAAAGCCAGCCGTGCAAACACCAACGGCGGCTACATCACAGACTTCAAGTTGATGACGTATAGTAGCAAGCAAACAAATCTCTCAGACGTAACTGTCAGCGGAACAACGTACACTTTGTGTCCAGTAGGTGGTGGCACAGACTTCTGTAACGATCATGGCGACGTCAACAAAGGTTCAGGTGGTGCGTATATTTATCTATACTACACCAAGGAGAATTTCTCCGACAAGCGTGCAGTGTCTGGCATTAAGTTCATTTCGACAGGCACAAAAGACCCCAACAACACCAACTACGTATTCTACGGCAACCAAAACAATTCCGCCGATTTCAACCAAGGTGCTGATGGCCCTCACATCTATATGCAACTGACCACCGCCACCAAATCCAACCGCCCCTCCAACGACCCCGTGATGGCATCAGGATTGACATTCAACGGCTCGGCACAAACACTGCTCTCCATTAACAACACCAACACCGGCACGATGATGTACAGCGTAAACGATGGCAGTTTTTCTTCCACAATCCCAACAGCCACCGATGCCGGCACCTACACTGTCAAATACTATGCTGCGTCGAATAATTATGGCGACCAGTCCGAAACCAAATCACAGACCGTAAGTATCGCGAAAGCCAACAACAACAAAGTGACCACCACCGCCGCACACAACCTCACCTACAACGGCTCGGCACAAAACCTAATCAATGCATATTCAGCCACTTTCGGAACAATACAATACAGCCTCGACGGCACCAACTATTCCGCAACCGTACCCCAAGGCAAGGACGCCAAGACCTACACAATCTACTACAAAGTAGAAGGAACATCCAATTACAATGGCGTTTCAGGCACAGCCACGGCAACAATCAAAAAAGCGGCTAACAACAACGCCACAGTTTCCATAGCCAACACTATCGACGGCAGAGAAAACGTAAACCCAACCGTCAACGACAACCTCAGCACCGGCACTATCACATACCAATACTCCAAATCATCGAACAGCGGGTTCTCCACTGCAAAGCCCAACGCACCAGGCACTTGGTATGTAAAAGCCACAATTGCCGCCGATGACAACTGCGAGGCATACACCACCGCCACCCAAAATTTCATTCTAATAGATTGGGAAGGCGACGGCACAAGCAGCAGCCCGTACCTCATCAAAACCACCACAGACCTTGACCGCTTGGCACAGCGGGTAAATGCAGGAAACCAATACACTAACTATCACTTCCGTGTGGAAAACAACATCACTTACGGCAACACCACAGGCAACAACTTCACCGCAATTGGCACAAGCAGCAACCATCCATTCAGCGGCACATTCGACGGCGGCAACAACAACGGCTACACCATCAGCGGCATTAGGATAAATGCAAGTTCGGATTATCAAGGCCTTTTCGGATATGTTGAAGGCGATGCCACGATACAAAATGTAACCCTTGAAGATGCCGAAATAACATGTTCTACTGATATGGTCGGCGGCATTGCCGGCAGGAATAATGGCTCAATTTCAAACTGCACAAGCAGCGCGACGGTTTCTTCATCAGGAAATGAGTGGTGGTACTACGGCGGCATTGTCGGCAGGAATTATGGCTCAATTTCAAACTGCACAAGCAGCGCGACGGTTTCTGCATCAGGAAAAGATTGTTCCGGCTACGGCGGCATTGTCGGCTATAATGATGGCACCCTCACTAACAACCTTGCCATCGATGCCGTTATTTCTACTTCATCCCACTACTACGGGGCAATTGCAGGTAAGAACTGGAAAACACTCCAAAACAACTTCTACTACAACACCACCGTCAATGGCGCAACCTCCAACGTCGGCTGGAACGGTGCCGACATCACCGACAACAACGGCGCACTTCAAGCCGTACAAATCACAGCAGACGAAGGAATCACCTTCAACATAACAAGCAACAACTCCCTCACATACGAAAATCAGATTTACGTCGGTGTAGGTACAACCGTAACACTTGCAATCACCGACGCGATTACGACGCCCGATGGCGTCATATTCAATGGCTACACATACGCAGAAGGCAAATCTCTCGCCCAAAACGCCGACGGCAACTACACTTTCACCGTACCAAGCGAAAATGTTACCATCTCCCGCGACATCACCGACCTTTGGGGTGTCACAAACAAAGCAGACGGCTCGGCAGACCACCCATACATAATCACCACTCCGGCAGGTCTCGACCTCTTGGCTACCAATGTGAACAACGGCAATGATTATGCTAGCAAATACTTCAAACTCGGTGCAGACATCATTTACTCATACGATGGCCTTGACGAAAACGAAAGCAATTTCACTGCAATAGGAACAGAAGACCATCCATTCAACGGCACATTCGACGGCGACGGCAAAACCATCAGCGGCATCCGCATATATGAAAAATACACTAATTACCATGGTCTTTTTGGATGTATTAGTGAGGCAATAGTTGAGAATATAATACTCACAGACACTAAAATTACTGGTCCTGACGCTGTTGGTGGAATAGTTGGATATTTGAAACGTAATAGTGGTACAATTCGCAATTGTATTGTCGCAGATAACGTATATATCAATGCACATTATGACGGCGGTGGTATTGTGGGTATAAACAACTATGGTTCCCTTAGCAACAACCTTGTTGTCAACGCGGAAATCAACTCATCTATGAATGGCGCAATAGTAGGAAGAAACTTATATGCTACCCCAATAAACAACTTTTACTACAACACCACCGTCAAAGGCGTGAATAATGCAACCAATGTCGGTGGCGGGAACGGCGACATCACCACCAACAACGGCGCAGTACAAGCCGTACAAATCACAGCAGACGAAGGTATCTCCTTCGAAATAACAAGCAACAACGCCATCACATACGGCAATCAGATTTACGCCGCAAAAGGCGCAACCGTAACCTTCAAAATCACAGACCCAATCGCTACGTCCGACGGCATCATATTCAATGGCTACACATACGCAGAAGGCAATTCTCTCGCCCAAAACGCCGACGGCGACTACACTTTCACCGTACCAAGCGAAAATGTTACCATCTCCCGCGACATCACCGACCTTTGGGGTGTCACAAACAAAGCAGACGGCTCGGCAGACCACCCATACATAATCACCACTCCGGCGGGCCTCGACCTATTGGCTACCAATGTGAACAACGGCAATGCTTACGAAGGCAAATACTTCAAACTCGGTGCAGACATCACTTACTCATACGCTGGCCTTGAAGAAAACGGAAGCAACTTCACCGCAATAGGAACATTCGACGCAATAGGAACATTCGACGCAATAGGAACATTCGATGGCAACTTCGACGGCGACGGCAAAACAATCAGCGGCATACGTATATATAAGCCAAACGATAATTACCAAGGTCTTTTTGGATGTATTGAAGCGGCAATAGTTGAGAATATAATACTCACAGACACTAAAATTACTGGTGCTGACGCTGTTGGTGGAATAGTTGGATATTTGGGACGTAATAGTGGTACAATTCGCAATTGTATTGTCGCAGATAACGTATATATCAATGGAATAATAACTTGTGGTGGCATTGCGGGTCAAAACTATGGTTCTCTTAGCAACAACTTAGTTGTCAACGCTGAAATCAACTCATCTACGAATGGCGCAATATTTGGTTACAATAATAACAAACTTGCTAACAATTTCTATTACAACTGCAAAGTAGGCGGAACGGAAAATGCAACCAATGTCGGTGGCGGGAACGGCGACATCACCGAAAACAACGGCGCAGTACATCTCGACCTTCTCATCGACGGCGACAGCGAATCCCCTGTTGCCATCACAGAAAGCCAGACAGGTGCGAATGTCTTGTATCGCCGCAACATCACCGACGGCATCCCCACCACGATAATGCTGCCCTTCGACTTCGATGCATCGGCATTTGATGGCGGCAAATTCTACACATTCACTGGCATCAATACCGAAACGTGGGAGGCTACAATGACCGAAACGACATCTACCCTCTCCGCCAACACCCCTTACATCTACATCGCCGACAAAAATATGATATCGGTGGTATTTGCTGGCGTAACAATCGAAAAAACCGAAGCAGGTAAAGTCGAGAAAACAGATTGGACATTCCAAGGCACATACGAAAAGAAGGTATGGAACACCAACGGCGAAATCGTAACTAAGAACGTCTATGGCTTCGCCGCCAAAGGCGGCACAAACAAAGACAAGGAATCCTACGCCGCTGGAGAATTTGTCCGCGCCCGCTACAACATCAGCATCAAGCCCACCCGCGCCTACCTCCAATACACCGGCTCTGATGATAACCTCTCAAAATCTGCCCTTGTACTTCCCGACCGCATCAAGGTAGTATTCATCGACAAGGAGACCGCCTCCGTCATCGACGACCCGACCGTAAATCCGTCAGAAAACGAGGACGGCGACATCACGACCCCGACCTCTGAAATCCAGCCCACCGCCAATGTAAAAGTATGGTCGTATGACAAGACCATCTACATCGCCGCCGCGCCCAATGCGCCTTACACGATAGTAGATATTAACGGTCGTCCATTGCAAACCGGTATCACCGCTACCGACCGCGACGAAATCCACCTCAGCTGCAAGGCTGATGGCATCGTGATTGTAAATATTGGCGGCAAATCGTTCAAAATCAGATATTAACAACAATGTTTCACCGCCGTAGAGACGTTGCGCGCAACGTCTCTACATTAAACAACAACCCCGTACATCAAAACCAATGATGTACGGGGTTGTTCATATAATTGGCATTACAATATTATTCCCACAGCAACGTAATATTTCCATTTACATTGCTTTCTTCGCCGTTTACAAATTTGCACTTGCACTTATAGACATATACGCCGCGAGGCAGGAGTTCGTTGAGGTAATATCCGTTCCATGTTTCCGTGGGGTTGGTGGAGTGGAACACCTGTTTGCCGGCGCGGGTGTAGATGGTGAGGCTGTATTCGGAAATATCGTCGATGTCGCCCTTGGGACCAAAGAGAGCCTTGTTTTCGGGCGAGGCGGTCTTGTAATTGCCCGACGTCGCGCCAGAACGGGAGGCTACGATGGCGTTGGGGAAGGCAAGCGAATATTCGGGTTCCTTGATGGTAACGCTCTTGATAATAGTGTCGGAGCAAACATCGTCTGTTACTATCAGCATGATGTCATATACGCCGGGCTGCTGGTAAGTGTGGGTGCGGCGGCGACCCGATTGTTGGGTGAAGTCGCCAAAATCCCATACGATGCTCGCCTCGCCGGTGTTGCGCGCCTCGGCGGTTATCGTCATGCCCGATATGGCTACGGCAATCTCTGCCTGACGGTGAGCCGATACGCGGATTGTGTCGTAGCTCGTCTTGGCGTAAGTGCCGCATACCGAGCGCAGGGCTATTATGTAAGTGCCGGGCTTGTCGTAAGTAACACGGAGGTCTTGTTCGTAGGAAGTCTCGCCGTTGCCGAGGTTCCATTGCGAGTATTCGGTGTTTTGGGATAGATTGTGCAGATATACCGTGAGGGGTGCGCAGCCTTGGTGTTCGGAGGCGTGGAACGCGCTTGTGAAGTCGGGCATCGGCTGTGCGCTCTGCATGGTGCGCTGTATTTCGGGTTCTGATGAAGTGGCTGTAACGCCAGAGTCGGGGGAGGTGTCGCCGTAGGAGGTGTCGGAGTTAGAGTTTGATTTAGGTGAGGCGTCATTGTGCTGGGGGGCGTTTCCTTTGGGCGAAGACACAGAGAAATCCCTCTCTTGGTTTTCGTTGTAACTGGGCTGTGCGCCCGACGTCTGCCCTGCGCCGCTGCCGCCGGTGGACGAGTCGGCTATGGTGATGGGGTCGCCTGAGTTGCCTGTGGGCGGCTGCACGTTTGGCGACCATGGCCACAGCACCGCGATTGCCACCGCTGCCACTGCCGCAACGTACAATATATTAAAGTGCCCGAGTCCGGGCGTAAAGAAGTCCTTGGTCGCGAGCCGCCTGTTGACTCCCTTCCACACTCCCGGCGGAGGGTCTTGGCGGTAGCCGTCAAAACTGTTTTTGTACAAATCTTCAGGGGTCATGGTAGTCAGTGTCTTTTAATGCGTTTTAGTTCGTTAAGTTTTTTAGCCACGATGTTTCGCGCCCGCATAAACTGTGTCTTGCTCGTGTTGATGTCTATGCCGAGCATGTCGGCGATTTCGCGGTGCTTGAAACCCTCTATGGCAAACATGTTGAACACCATCCTGTATCCGTCGGGCAGCGCGTTTACCACGCCGAGGAGTTCCTCGTGCGTAAATTCGAGCGAGTCGAAGTTTGGGTCGTCGCTTGCGATTAGTTGCGCATAGTCGTCCACGTCCTCATGGTGCTTGTGCTTGGAAGTCTGGTGGTAGTTGGTGATGGCGGTGTTTACGGCTATGCGTTTCATCCATCCCTCAAAAGACCCTGCGCCTTCATAGTCGCCTATGCAGGAGAATATTTTGAGGAAACTGTCTTGCAGTATGTCCTCCGCCGTCTCCCGGCTGTCGGAATACCTCAGACAGATGCCATACAGCACGGGGGAATACTTCTGGTAGAGTTCCCACTGTGCGGCGCGGCTGCCTTCACGGCACTTTTCTATTAGCACTTTTTCTTCCAATTCTTGCTAATTTCTGATAATTAGACCAATAATGAGTTAGTTTGGTTGCAAAATTAATAAAAAAAACACTGCAATCTTGCAAAAAAAATTCATTAACTTTGCAGCCGCGTAGGGCGTGTGTTGTAACGCCTTTACATAATGTCAAGTTAACGATGAAAAAAATTTTAGTTATATCGCTGATTATTGCGGTGGTGGCGTTTGTTGCAATTTTTTTGTATTATCGCCATCATTACGCGCCCGCGCCGTCGGATGGAGTAACGGATTGCGGCGAGTTTACCAATTTTAGGGACGGAGAGCATATCCCGCTCGACACCGCCAAGCAACGCATCCTGTTGATTGGCGATTCGATGGCGTATTCGCTGATGTTTCGCGCCAAGAATTACTGCGACTTCAACGGACACGACCTCTTTGTGGTATCTTACGTCGCCGCCACGTCGCAGACTTTTGCGCAGTGCGACACGCTGGAGTATTATGTCAACCAGTTTAAGCCCACGTACATCATTTTTGTAATCGGTGCCAATGAGATGTTTGCCTACGACGGCAAGCAGCGGGGCAAGTATTTCGACAAGATTATTCCGCAGACCCACGGCATCAAGACCGTCTGGGTGGGCCCGCCAAATTGGAAGGAGGACACCGGCATCAACGAAGCCATGATGGAGAAGTTTGGCAAGAAACAGTTTTTCCTCTCCAAAAACCTTCACTATACCCGCGTGGAGGGCGACGTGGCGCATCCCGACCGCAAATCCGGCGCGATGTGGATGGATTCTATCGCTACGTGGGTGATGAGGGACAGTTACTTCCCCATCCGCCTCAACAAACCCAACGTTACCAACCCGATACACGTTGATTTTGTGAGGCTTGTTGTCAAAGTGCCAAAAAAAATCGTTGCGGATTCAAATTTAACGACTCACGATACAATATAATTGGCACTTTCTTAGTTTTATTAAGAAACCCTAAATATATTTTGACAAAATGAAAAGAAAATTAAGTTTTTTTGTGGCTGGTATGACGAAAATTTCGCGTATCTTTGCATTTGTAATCGCAATTGCGGTGGCGTATGTTCCTGAACGTGCGGCTGCGCAGCAGTGTGGCAACTCAAATTATGACGAGTTCGGCGCTTTTCTCGGCATTGGTTACTATAATGGCGAGATAAACCCCTCGAGGCCTTTTTACAGGCCGAAACCTGCTCTCGGACTTAATCTCCGGCACGTAATCAATAGCAGGTACGCGGCATCATTTCAGGCCATTTGGTGCGCACTCGAAGGCAGGGATTCTGACTTTACGAGCGAGTATCAAAAGTGGAGGAATGTCTCGTTTAAGAACCAGATTGTCGAGTTGTCGTTGCAGGGAGAGATTAACTTCCTGCCGCTTGAACCTGGCAACGATGCAAGACGCTGCACTCCGTATGTGGCGGCTGGCCCCGGATTGGTGGTTGGCGCGTTTGAACGCGAAGGCCTGAGGTTCTGCATCCCGTTTGGTGTCGGCGTCAAGTTCTGCCCCAACGAGACCGTTACCATCTCGGCAGAGTGGAAGTACAGGAAGTTGTTTTCTGATGTCCTCGACGGCATCACCGACGACAGGTACAACCTCTCATACGGCGAGGGTGCGGCGCGTCAGAGGTCGTTCCTTGGCAACGACGATTGCTACGCCTTCTTCGGCGTTGTGCTTTCGTTCCGTCCCAATGGAGCAGGCTCGCACAACTGCTCGGCATACTATTAGCGAGATTTTGCCGCCATTAGCGATTGCTTTGCCATAAATTAAAAGGATGAAAATAGTTTAAGGGATTTTTTTTGAATGTGAATTTATGCGGATTGAAATTTTTTTTGTGGATTTAATTTTATTTTGCTTTTGAAAATTCGGATTGATTTTTTTGGTTTTTAATTGTTAATAAATTGGAAAAAGAATTCCTTGATTATTGGTAGTCTTTTTAATTTATGGTTTTTTTCAATGTCTTAGGACGTTGATACACAATATTTAGGATAATTTATATTAAAAATGTCATATCTTACACAAATAGACAAGACGCGGCTGCCAAAGCACGTGGCTGTAATCATGGACGGCAACGGGCGATGGGCGAAGAGGCTGGGCAAAGACCGGCTCGAAGGCCATTCGCAGGGCGCGTTGAGGGCGAGGGAGATAGTGGACGCCGCCAACAAAATCGGTGTCAAGTACATCACCCTGTACGCCTTTTCCATCGAAAATTGGCAGCGTCCCGATAGCGAGGTCAACGGATTGATGGCGTTGCTGTCCAAGTCGATAGTGTCGCAGTTTGCCGACCTCATCAAGTACAATATGCGTCTCCTTACCATTGGCGACAACTCCATGCTCCCCGCCGACGTGCGCGAGGACATCGAGGAAGCATGTGCCAAATCGGCTCAAAATACGGGTCTCAATGTGATAATTGCATTGAGTTATGGTGCGCGTTACGAGATAGTGAACGCCGCCAAAAATCTCCTCCGCCGTTATGCCGCAGAGCCTTTTGACATCGACGCGCTCTCTGAGCAGGATTTTGCCCAAAACCTTTACACAGCCCAGATTCCCGACCCCGAACTCCTGATAAGGACGAGCGGCGAGGTGAGGATTTCTAACTTTTTGCTGTGGCAGATTTCGTACTCCGAACTTTACTTCACCGACGTGCTTTGGCCCGACTTCGACGAGGAGCAATTTTACAAGGCGATAGTGGATTATCAGCACCGCGAAAGAAGATTTGGCAAAACTTCGCAGCAAATCAACCAATGAACGAAATTTTTTTTTAATTTTGCACCGCATAATTTTATCACAAAACATAGAGCACACATTTTAACAAATGAGAAACAAAATACTGATGCTGATACTGATGCTGATGATGGCGTGGACGGGCGCAAGTGCTCAAACTGTCATCAATTACGATTCCCCAAAAGACTACATCATCGAGGGAATCACCGTATCGGGCATCAAGTACCTCAACAAACAGGCTATCATACAGATTTCGGGTTTGAAGGTAGGACAGAAAGTTGCCATCCCCGGCGACGCCATCACCCGTTCCATCGAAAAACTTTGGCGTCAGGGATTGTTTTCTGACGTCAGCATCGGCATTACATCCACCACGCCCGACGGCAAGGTGTATCTCGACATCAAACTCGAAGAACGCCCAAAACTCAACAAAGTAACCTACAAGGGCATCCGCAAGGGCGAGAAGGAGGACTTGGACAACAAAATCAACCTTATCCCCGGCACCAAAATCACCGACCACGCCCTCTCGAAGACGCGCAACATCATTGCCGAGCATTATTACGAGAAGGGTTTTTACAACGTGGAGGTGCGCACCCTGGAAGTGCCTGACACCAACCTCCAGAACGTATCAAACCTCATCATCAATGTTGACAAGGGCAAGAAGGTAAAAATCCTCAACATCACCCCGCACGGCGACAGCGCGTTTACCGACGCCAAGGTGCGCAAGGGTCTGAAAAACACCAAGCAAAAACGTTGGTACGGCATGTTTAAGCCGTCCAAATTTGTGCGTTCCAAGTTTGAGGAAGACAAGCAGACACTTATAAAGAAATACAACAAACAGGGCTACCGCGACGCCAGAATCATCAGCGATTCGGTATATCGCATCGACGAGAAGTTGGTGGGCGTGGACATCTCCCTGTACGAAGGCCGCCAGTATTATTTCCGCAACATCACTTGGATTGGCAACGAGAAATACGGCACCGACTTGCTCCAACGCCGCCTCGACATCAAGAAGGGCGAACTCTACGACCAAAACCGCCTCGACGAGCGCATCAACACCGACAAGGACGCCGTAAGCAACATATACATGGACGACGGATATTTGTTTTTCCGCACCGTACCCCGCGAAGTGGCTGTGGTAAACGACTCTGTGGACGTTGAGATAATGGTGTTTGAAGGCCCGCAGGCGTACATCGACCGCATCATCATCACCGGCAACACCCGCACCAACGACCGTGTGCCGCGCCGCGAACTCTACACCCTCCCCGGCGAACTTTTTAGCAAGAGCGACATCATCGCCTCCGTCCGCGAGTTGGCGCAACTCGGCAATTTTGAACCCGAAAAACTCATCCCCAACCCCGTGCCGGATTACGTGAACAAGGAGGTTGACATCGAGTATCCCTTGGTGGAGAAAGGCAGCGACATGTTTGAACTCTCGGCTGGCTGGGGCGGCGGATATTTTGTGGGTCGCCTTGGCGTTACCTTCAACAACTTCTCCACCCACAACTTCTTCGACAAGACCTCCTGGCATCCGCTGCCGCAGGGCGACGGACAGAGGCTGAGCCTTTCGTTCCAGTCTAACGGCAAGTATTACCAGACGTACAGCGTGTCGTTCATGGAGCCGTGGCTCGGTGGCAGAAAGAGAAACTCTCTCACCATAAGTTTCTATTACACAGATGTCAACTACGCCAAATATTACTCCTCGTCCTCGTATTACAGTAGTTATTACAGCAGCAACATGGACTACCGTATGCAGGTGTGGGGCGCGGCAGTGGGATTGGGTCGCCGTCTCTCGTGGCCCGACAATTACTTCCAACTCTACAACGAGGTGTCTTTCAAGCGTTACAAGTTGAAGAATTACGCTTACTTCGACGGGTTCAGCGCAAACGGACGCGCAAACGAGGTGGCATTGAAGATTGTGTTCTCGCGCAACAACATCGACGCGCCCATCTATTCGCGCCGTGGTTCGTCGTTCTCAATCTCCGCCGAACTCACCCCGCCGTATTCGCAAATGAACAACAAGAATTACAAGACCATCGACCCCGACTACAAATGGCAGTGGGTGGAATACCACAAGTACGGGTTTGAGGCCAAAAACTTCACGCAGTTGGTGGGCGACCTTGTGTTCCACACCAAATTGGAGTACGGTCTCTGCGCATATTACACCCGCGACCTCGGATATTCGCCCTTCCAAGGCTACACGATGGGCGGCGACGGCATGAATTATTACTCCTACGGCAAGGACGTGATAGGCTTGCGCGGCTACGACTCCGAGGCCATCTCCGCCAACGGCAATGTATATGCCAAGTACGCGCTCGAACTCCGCTACCCCGCCATCCTCAGCGAATCTGCCACCATCTACGGCATCGGATTCTTGGAGGGCGGCAACTGTTGGAAGGAACTCCACCAATTCCAGCCCTTCGACGTTTACCGCACCGCCGGAGTGGGCGTGAGGGTGTTCCTGCCGATGCTCGGTATGCTGGGTCTCGACTGGGGCTGGGGCTTCGACACCCCGCCTGGCGAATCCAAGAGGAGCGGCTCCAAGTTGCAGTTTACACTTGGACAGAATTTTTAGTGGATTGGTTAATTAATATTAACGCACATTCAACCTCACGGAAACCGCCAACAATTATAGCAAAAACGATTGTTTAACACCAAAACTACATACGACATGAAAAGACTGATATTCACTTTAGCGTTGACGATGATTTTTGGCGCGACCTTCGCACAGAAGTTTGCGCACGTGGACACCGAATATATCCTTGGCAAGATTCCCGCCTACCAGCAGGCGCAGACCAAACTCGACAACTACTCCAAGCAGTGGCAGACGGAGGTCGAGGGCAAGTTTAAGGAACTCGACGAGATGTACAAGAAGTACCAGGCGGAGGCAGACATCCTGCCCGAAGCCACCAAGACCAAGCGCGAAAACGAAATCATCGCCAAGGAGAAGGAGGCCAAGGAGTTGCAGAAGAAGTATTTCGGCAACGACGGCGAACTCGCCAAGAAGCGTCAGGAGTTGATTAAGCCCATCCAGGACAATGTGTATAACGCTCTCAAAAGCGTTGCCACCGAGGCGGGCTACGACTACATCTTCGACAAGGTAACCGGCGACATCATCTACGCTTCCGAGAAGTACGACGAAAGCGACGTAGTGCTCAAAAAGATAATCAAGTAATTCACGTTTACATTAATAATACAAATGAAAAAGTTAATTCTCGTTTTAATAGCGATGGTAACGCTTAGTGTGGCGGCTTCCGCGCAGAAGTTCGGACACATTACCACCGACGACATCATCCAGGCGATGCCCGAAACCAAGGCGGCGCAGACCGCTTTGGAGACCGAAAGTAAAAAACTCGAAGACCAACTCCAAGCCATGGGCGTGGAATACCAAAACAAGGTGCAGGCATACCAGGAGAACGTACAACTCGCCGACGCCGCCCCCGAAAAATGGTCGCTCGCCCTCCGCGCCGACAAGGAGCAGGAAATCATGCAGTTGCAGGAGCGCATCCAGCGTTTCCAAGAAAACGCCCAGCAGAGCCTCCAGCAAAAAAGGAACGACCTTTTTAAACCCATTATGGACAAAGTGGACGCTGCAATCAAGAAGGTGGCTACCGCCGGCGGTTACGTATATGTGATGGACAAGGCCAACGTCCTCTTCATCAACGAGGCCATCAGCGTGGATCTCACCAGCGAGGTCAAGAAAGAACTTGGAATGTAATCATTTTATCTTTTTTTTTGCGAACCAAAAATGCTCGGTGTCTTTGATTCGGGTTTCGGGGGGCTGACTATCCTCCGCAAGTTTCAGGAGTTGCTGCCGCAGTACGACTACATGTTTCTCGGCGACAACGCAAGGGCGCCATACGGTTCAAGAAGTTTTGAGACGGTGTACGCCTACACGTTGCAGGCGGTGCGCCGTCTTTTTGATTTGGGTTGCCCGCTCGTGATTTTGGCCTGCAACACCGCTTCGGCAAAGGCTCTGCGCACTATTCAGCAGCACGACCTTCCCCTCATCAATCCAGACAACCGTGTACTTGGCATCATCCGCCCTACCGCCGAGGTAATCAACACTTTTACACGTACCAACCACGTTGGCATCCTCGGCACGCAAGGCACCATAAATTCGCAGTCTTACATCCTCGAAATCCAAAAACTTTACCCTTCCATCAGCGTCTTCCAACAACCCTGCCCCATGCTTGCCGCCCTCGTGGAAGCCGGCGAAATTTCCAACCCTGGCACGGATTATTTTGTAAAGAAATATTTTGACAATCTGATGGCGCAATCGCCTGATATTGATGTCGTTGTACTCGGCTGCACGCATTATCCGCTGTTGATAGATTCGTTTCACCGCGCCGCAGATGGCACGTCGGTTTCCTTTGTACAACAGGACGAAATCGTAGCCCGCAGCCTTGCCGACTATCTCGCCCGCCATCCCGAAATGGAAAGTCGCCTTTCCAAAGGTGGTCGCACGATATATTACACCACCGACACGCCGGAGGGTTTCGACAAGACGGCGGAAGTGTTCTTGGGGAGAAGGGTCAAGAGCGAAAGGGTGGAATTATGAAAGTGCAAATCTATATTGCCTTTGCCATTTTCTTGAAACGGTATATGTTGTAATTTTCTTGCAATTTAAGCCAAAGAGTTGCAGGGATGCGCGTCGCCTTTTCTAATGTTGCGGCGGTAGAAGAATCAATATCCATTTTTTCGCTGTTGATAAGCGAAATCGTTTTTTCCGGCAGTCCTGATATTTCAGAGAATTGTTTTTCGGTGATCTCCATTTCTTGGAGTTTTTCGGTCAAAAAAACTCCTGGATGAAAATATACTGCCAGTTTGATTGGTTTGCCTGTTTTTGCCATAATTGTATCCTCCTTATTTTCCATGGTAATTGGTAATTTCAATTATTTCGACGCCTTTGATTTCTATCCAAATGTATTTGCCATTTGAATCGGATTTTCGTGCGGCTCAAAAATCAACCTGTACGGTTGGTCAAGGTCGCAAGCCCATTGTCCCTTTCGGTCGCCTACAAGTTCGTGGAAATGACCTGACATATACCTGACCTCTTCCAATGTTGCAGCCGATTCTAACACAGAAATCCTCTGCATAAAGAATTTGGCTCTTTTCGCACCAAGATTTTTTATGCAATATCTGTCGTCCTGCGAACATCGTTCTAAGTATCTGTCTCTAAAAGTGATTTGCAAAGGTAAGGAAAATTTTCTCATTTCCAACGTTTGCGCAATCGTTTGCACACTTTTTAATACTGAAATAACACCAAAAATTATGTAAATCTTTTTATAAAAACATAATTTTGTTGCGTAAAAGTTAAGCAATGATTTACTAATATTATCTAAAAAACAATTAATAAAATGGACAGTAAGACATTAAAACTCCGTTACCTCATGGCATTATTGCTATGCGTAACATTCATGGGGCTTACGTCGGCAGCCTACGCCCAAAAGTCGATTTCGGGCAAGGTGATTGACGAAAGCAGTCAGCCGCTCATCGGCGTTACCGTCGCGGTGCAGGGCACTACCGTGGGCACCATCACCGACATCGACGGCAACTACTCACTCACCGTACCCGCCGGTCAGGAAAACGGCACGGTGATATTCTCTTTCATCGGCTACGGCACGGTAACTATGCCTGTGCCTGCGTCGGGCAAACTCGACATCCAGATGCAGCCAGAAGACACGCAACTCGGCGAGGTGGTTGCCATCGGTTACGGTACTAAGCGCAAAGGCGACTTGACCGGTTCCATCTCCTCCGTCAGCGAAAAAGACTTCAACGGCGGTGTGGTTTCCTCCCCCGAACAACTCATCAACGGCAAAGTTGCTGGTGTGCAAATCATGAGCAAAGGCGGTTCGCCGTCTGCGGGCAACACCATCAGAATCCGTGGCGGCGCATCCTTGAACGCCTCCAACAACCCCCTCATCGTCCTCGACGGTGTGCCGCTCGAAAATGGCGGCATCATGGGCAACGACAACAACTTCCTCTCCCTCATCAACCCTTCCGACATCGAATCGATGTCTATCTTGAAGGACGCATCATCCACCGCAATCTATGGTAGCCGCGCTTCCAACGGTGTCATCATCATCAACACCAAGAAGGGCGCAAAAGACAAGGTGAAGGTTAATTTCAGCACCAACAACTCCGTATCGTTTGTAACCAAGAAACCCGACATGCTTTCGAGGGAAGAGTTCATCGACGTTTACAACAAATACGGCACCGATGCCCAGAAATCGCTCATCGGCAATGAAAACACCGACTGGTACGACGAAATCTTCCAGCCCGCCTGGGCTACCGACAACAATGTTTCCGTATCCGGCTCCATTGGAAAAGTGCTTCCCACACGTGTCAGCGTAGGTTATCTGGCTCAGGACGGTATCCTCAAGAGCGACAATGTAAAGCGTTATACCGCCAACCTCAATCTCAACCCCACCTTCTTCCATGACGCATTGAAAGTAAACCTCTCTGTGAAAGGCTCTTTCAACGACAACACTTACGCCGACAACGTTATTTACAACGCCGCCACCTTCAACCCCACAATCGCCGTAAAATCCGACGACCCCAACTTCTTGGGCGGCTGGAACGAGGCTTGCATCGTTAATGGCGACGGCACCAAAACGCCCAACATCGTAAGTAGCGCGGCAAACCCCGCAGGCGTATTGGATTATTACAGAAGCACTTCCACCGTAAAGCGTATCACCACCAACCTCGACGTTGATTACACATTCCCCTTCCTCAAAGACTTGAAGGCTCATGTAACAGGCGGTTTTGACGGTGCAAATGGCGAGGGCAATGTTTGCTATCCCAACAACCGTTTCCGCGATTACACCACCAATGGTCGCAACTACGACTACGGCCCGGAAATCAAGAAAAACGGTCTGTTCACCGGCTACTTGTTCTACAACAAACGTACTGACAACATCAACTTCGACTTCACCCTTGGTTACGACTACCAGAAATGGCACACCACGAGGGACTCTTACTGGGAATACTCCTACCTTGGCAAGACCGAGGCAGACCAAATCAAATCTAACCCGGAAAAGAACTACGCACACGTGCTGATGTCGTACTACGGCAGGGCAAACGTCGCCTTCTTTGGCAAATATATGATTACCGCCACACTCCGTCGCGACGGTACGTCGAGGTTCTCCAAAGACGAACGCTGGGGTACATTCCCGTCAGTGGCTTTGGCATACAGAATTTCCGAAGAAAATTTCTTCGAGGGTCTCAGGGATGTTGTCAACAACTTCAAACTCCGCGCCTCTTACGGTATCACAGGTCAGCAGGACGGCATCGGCGATTACAACTACCTCTCCACCTACAATCTCTCGCAGGTGGGCGCACAATACAAGTTTGGCGACCAATACTATTACATGTATCGTCCGGCGGCATACGTTTCCAACCTCAAATGGGAAACCACAAAATCTTGGAACATCGGTGTTGACTTCGGATTCCTCAACGACAAGATTACCACCTCGTTTGACTACTACACCCGCAAGACCGAAGACCTCCTTGCAACAGTGCCCGTGGCTGCCGGTACCAACTTCGCCGCTACCATCATGACCAACGTAGGCAATGTGGACTCCAAGGGTATCGAATTTGAAATCGGCGTATCACCCGTCCAATCCAAAGACTGGGGCCTCGACTTCAACTTCAATGCTGCATGGCAGAAAAACGAAATCTCCAACCTCCGTCTCTCCGACAAGGCTGCCGTGGCTCCCACATACGTCGGCACATCAATCGACAACAACCAGTTCCAGGTGTTCAACGAGGGCTACGCTCCCTACACGTTCTACCTCTATCACCAACTCTACGACACCAACGGCAACCCCATCGAGGGCGCATACGCCGATGTTAACAATGATGGTCAAATCTCCAACGACGACCGCTACATGTGCCATTCCGCAATGCCCGACTGGATTATGGGCTTCTCCTTCAATCTGAGGTACAAGAAGTTAACTTTGACAAGTTCGCTGAGGGCAAACGTGGGCAACTACGTATTCAACGGCTCGGCAATGAACACCGGCGCGCTCAACCGTATGAGTTACAGTTCATACCAGATCAACAACCTCAGTTCCTCTTTCTTGGACACGAGGTTTGCAGAGCGTCAGTTGTTCACAGACTACTACTTGGAGAACGCCTCGTTCCTGAAGATGGACAACATCAGCCTTTCTTACAATTTTGGCAGGATAACCAAGTTCTTTGGTCTTAACGCCACATTCGGCATCCAGAACGTATTTACCGTAACCAAATACTCTGGCGTGGATCCCGAAATCGAGAACGGCATCGAAAACAACTTCTATCCGAGGGCAAGGACATTCTCCCTCAGCCTTGGTTTTGACTTCTAATCATCAATTGGAAACCTTATAACGACACAGACTAAAATGAAAAAAATAGGATATATAGCCGCAGCCGTCTTGACAGCCTCGATGCTGTGGACTTCTTGCGACGAACTGGACCAGTACCCTGTGACGGAGACTTCTGCCAACGAAGTCTATTCCACCACTGAGGGCTACAAACAGGCTCTTGCCAAGATATACGCCGCATACGTCATCCGTGGACAGGAGGAAGGCGGCGGCAATGCCGACCTCAACGACTCCGACCCCTACTACTGCTCGCGCTCCTGCTTCAACTTGCAGGAATGTGGCACCGACGAAATCATGTTCACATGGGCGGCGTCCGACGAACTCAAAGAGATTTCGCTTCTCCAAGGTCTTACGGGACAGTCTAAGTGGATTGCGGGCGCGTACTACTCGCTCTACTACATCGTAACGCTCTCCAACGACTTCATCCGCAACTGCTCAGACGACGGCGAACAGGGACAGATGAAAAACGAGGCTCGTTTCATGCGCGCCTTCGCCTACTCCCAAATCATGGACTTCTGGCCCGTGGGTGCATTCGTTACCGAAAACGACCCCATCGGCGCATACGAGCCGGAGATTGCCACACGCGCAAAGATTTGCGAATACGTAATCTCCGAACTCGAAGACCTCGTGGAAAAACTGCCCGCCAAAAATGAGCAGTACCGCGCCAACAAGTACGTAGCGGCTGCGTTGCTGTCGAGGGTTTGCCTCAACGCCCCCGTCTATACCGAGACCTCCGGCAGCGAATACTACAACAAGTGCATCAAATACTCCGAAATGGTCTATGAGGGTGGTTTCGCTCTCGAAAACGACTTCTTCAAACTCTTCAACGCCGACAACAACAAGCGCACCAACGAGATTATCTTCTCGTTCTACACCGGCAAGGACGGCGAGAAGGGCAACAAGGGCTACGGCTCCACCACGATGATTATCAGCGGCGAGGGCAACACAGCCTCTGATGCCGCAAGTGCCAACCTCGCCAATGTGCTTGGCGCGGAAGGCAACGCATGGCAACTTTTCCGCGCAAGGAAGGAAGCCGCGCAGAGGTTTGAATCCGGCGACAAGCGCGACCTCTTCTTCAAGGAAGGCCGTCCCATCGCCAACGAGTCGAGCATCGAGCAGCAGGCGGCTGGCGAAGGCTACGTCTTCAACAAGTTCTGCAACACCAAGGACGACGGCAGCGTTGCAAGCGACTACTCATCTACCCTTTCACAAGTTGACCTGCCGGTATTGAGATTGTCGGAAGTGCTTCTCAACGAGGCCGAGGCAATCCTTCGCGGCGGCACGGGCGCATCCAAATCCGCGCTGGAGTTGGTCAACCAAGTGCGTCAGAGGGCTGGCGTGGGCGCGTTCTCACAGGCAGAACTCGAAGCCACTGCCAACGGCATCCAATACTGGAACCTCTTGGAGGAACGCGGACGCGAGTTCTTGCTCGAATCGCTCCGCAGGACAGACCTCATCAGGTTTGACGCATACGTCGGCAACAAATATTCCTGGGAATGGAAAGGCGGCGTATATAGCGGCGGTTCAGCCGAGGCGAAGTTCAAATTCTTCCCCCTGCCGGTAGCGGAACTCTCCGCAAATTCCGCGCTCTACGATCCTAATTATTAGTACAACAACTTTTTTAATTGACTAAAAATGAAAATATCGAATTACATATATGCCGGTGTGTTGTCGATGGTGCTTGCGGGCGGTTTTGTAGCCTGCGACGACGACCTCGAACACTACACCGTCAACGCGCCGGACGCCACGGTATTGGAGACGAGCGCGTCATCAGTAGAACTCAGGGACGACAATCTCAACGACGTTGTGTTTACGTTGTCATTTACCGGCTCGTCTGATTTGAAAGGCGAAACCACCACAGCCTTGGGCAATGGAGCATACGTCCTGGAATATTCGTTGGACCAGACGTTCCCCAAGGCATCCACACTCTCCGAGACCATCAAGGCTGCAAGCGGTACCAATTCCAAGACGTACCTCGGCAAGGATCTCAACGAAATGGCTCAGAAACTCCACGCTACCGCCGGTGAAAACACCACGGTATATTTCCGAATCAACCATGCCTACACCGAAAAATCTACGGCATTGGGCAACATGAGCAACGTGGTTTCGCTGTCGTTCGTTCCGCTGAAAGCCGTGAAATCCCTGTTGGCTGTTTCCAAGAGCGACATCTCCGAGGTATATGCCACATTGCTCTTCAACGAGGAGAAGCAGATATACGAAGGCGAATACACCACACCAGAGTGGAACTTCTATCTCGTTGACGCCATCGAAGGCACTATCTACGGCTGCGACGACGACTGGACTGCCTCCGAAGAATGTAACCGCTCCTACAAACTTGTTGCTGGCAGGGAGATTGGCGACGATTATTCGTCGTGGTTCGACCCCAGCAAACGCCCTGTAACAATGCGCGTCAACCTCAACACCATGACTTGGGACTGGGAACTCATCGCCACCGATAAGAAAGACCTCAACGGCGTATCTGTAATCATCGTAGGCGCAGATTTGGGTTGGCACGACGAGTGGTCGCCCGAAGAAGGCGTAGTGGTAACTGCCAACGGCGACGAGTACACCGCAGTATTTGAGAATTTGACCTTGACGGCTGGTAGCGGCCTTGGTTTCCGCGCCACCGAACCCGCAGCGGCTTGGATTGGCAAGGGCGGCATCACAGTTACCGAACCTCTCATCGAAGGTCCTGACAATCTTTGCGTTACTGAGACGGGCGTATATACCATCACGCTCAAAGCCGTAGCCGAGGGAGACGGCAGCGTATCGTACAGTGCCACCGCCGTAATGACCGGCTCTGCTTCCAAGAAAGACCTCACCGGCGTGTACGTGATAATGGTGGGCGACGATTTGGGATGGAACGACAATTGGACTCCTGAAACAGACGGCGTTCTCCTCACTGCCAATGGCGACGAATACACCGCTGTATTTGAGAATGTTACCGTTACGGCGGGTTCGGGCTTTGGCTTCCGTGCCACATCTCCGGCATCTACTTGGGTTGGCAAGGGCGGCATCGCCATCAGTGACCCGATTATCGAAGGCCCTGGCAACCTTGGCATCGCCGAGACGGGCATCTACACCTTCACCTTCAAGGCTGTTGCCGAGGATGATGGCAGCGTTTCTTACAGTCTCTCCGCCGAATTGACCGGCGCAGCAGACAAGAAGGATTTGACCGGCGTTTCGATTATCATCGTAGGCGCAGATATGGGTTGGCACGACAGTTGGACTCCCGAAGAGGGCGTAACGGTAACAGCCAACGGCGACGAATACACCGCTGTATTTGAGAATGTTACATTGACGGATCAATTTGGTTTCCGCGCCACTGCACCCGCAGCCGAGTGGATTGGACCCGACGCTTTTGAATCTTTGGGCGACAATCTCTACAAGGACGGCAACATCAAGGCCAACGAACCGGGCATCTACACAATCACCGTTACCGCCATCGCCACTGCCGACGGCGGCATCACCTACAAGATTGCTGCCGAAAAGACCGGCACTCTCTCCGCCAAGGATTTGACCGATCTTGAGCAGGGCATCAAAGGCACTTTCAACGATTGGAATGTGGTAGGCAAGGCAAAGCCCGCTGTGGAAGGCAACATCTATACCTACACTATCAGCGGCATCGAGATGGAAGCCGACGCACAGTTTGGCTTCGACGGCGACCTCAACTGGGTTGGCAAGGGCGGCTTGACCGTTAGCAGCGACCTGATTTCCGAGGATTTGGACAATCTCTCCGTAAAGGAGGCTGGCACTTACACCTTCACTCTGATTGCAACTGCCAACGACAATGGCACTGTTTCATACGAATTGAAGGCCGAAAAGACCGCCAAGTAGGCATCAAAGTATTTTCTCTCTCATAATTAATCATTCCGCCGCATCGAAAAAAAGGTCTTCAGATGCGGCGGATTTTTTTGTTTTTGTTGGAAATTAGTGTTACTTTTGCGGTAATAGATTACCAACCTTTTAACACCTTACAAGATATGAAACGATTGAATATCATTATGTTGGCGGCTGTGTTGCTGATGGCATTGCTGCCGTCGTGCGGCGATAGCGACGGCAAGAGCGAGCCGCAGAACCAGGAGCCGCAGCCGGAAGACATCAACGACAGTAAGCCCGTCGAACCAAACAATGGCAACACCACCGAACTTCCATTTGCATACGGTGCCGATGCGGGATGGCTCACGGAGATGGAGAGCAAGGGCATCAAGTTTTACGACAACAGCGGCAAGGAGACCGAATGTTTCGCGCTGTTGAAGTCCATAGGGTTCAACGCCGCGAGGATGCGCGTCTGGGTGCAGCCTACCAACAAGAACGGCTATGGCCCGTGGTGCGACAAGGCGGACGTTGTTGCCAAATCGAAACGTGCTGCCGCGCTCGGCTACAAGATAATGATAGATTTTCATTATTCTGACAACTGGGCAGACCCCGGACAACAGCGCAAGCCCGAAGCGTGGGACAATTTCACCACCATCGACGAAATTGCCACCGCCGCCTACGACCACACCAAAGACGTACTCACCGCCATCAAAGAAGCGGGAGTGGATGTTGCCTGGGTGCAGATAGGCAACGAGACCACGGGCGGAATGTTAAAAACGCAGTCAGACAAATCTGCCACCGACCTCAACTGCGCCCTCGACAATCACACCGATTATTATATCAAGGTGCATAACACCGCCCGCAAGGCTGTCAAAGAGGTGTTCCCCGACTGCAAAATCATCGTCCACTTCGACCGTGGGCAGTTGTGGGACAAGTTCTCTTGGGGGCTTGACAAACTCGTAAAAGGCGGCGCGGAGTTTGATATTTTTGGACTCTCGATATATCCCGACCTTACCGATGCCAACTGGTACAAGAATTATGTGGACGCCCTGATAGCAAACCTCAACAAAGTGGCCGCCACTTACGACAAGGACGTGATGGTCTGCGAGGTGGGCTGCGCAAACATTGCCTCTTACAACTCCCGACGCGCCATCAACGACATCGTGGTACGCGCCAAGAAGGAAGTGTCACGTTGCAAAGGTGTATTCTATTGGGAGCCTGAATGTTATGGCAGTTGGAATCAATATCCTATGGGCGGATTTCTCTCGTCGGGCAAGCCGTCGGAGGCTTTGAACGCCTTCAACGAAAATTACTCCGAACTCCTTCCCGCCACCGACCCAAATGCCGCCGCGCTCAAAGAAGAAAACCTCTACCTCTACACCAAGGAGGGCGAGTTGCTTGCCGAATGTACTCCCGACGGCGATGGCGTTTGGCGCGGCACAATTACAATAACCACAGATTACCTCAATTTTACGGCTATTGATGGCAAGGGCGTCAAATATGCTGTGAAAGATTGGGACACATGGAACTCGTTTGTAAAGGCGACCGCCACCTACGACCATCTTTGGTTTGGCGGCAACATATACAAGGCGGGTACATACGATGTTTGGTTTGACCTCGCAAAAGGTACTTGGGGCGGCGCGAAGGCGGCTAAATAGCGGGGTTAAAATAGAATTGTAACGCCCCCCCAAAAAAATATTTACCGCGCCTCGTACCTGTTGCCTGGCAGCGACATCACCAAATCCTTAAATTCCATTGTGAGCAACAGCGACAGAAGTTGTTCCAATGGAATTTTTGATAGTTCGGCAAGGGTGTCGGTATGTGTGGCACCGTAGGAGTGGAGTACGTCCAATACCGCCGCTTCTTCGGGCGATAGCGACATGAGGCTGAGTTCTGTCTGGATGGGGATTTTAGATTGTTTCCAGCCTATCAGTTTTTCAAACTCGTTGGGGTTGGCTATCAATGTTGCAAGATTGTTGGCTATCAGGTAGTTGCAGCCGGCATATAGTTTGTCGCTTGTGCGACCGGGGAAGGCGTAAACCTCGCGGCGGTATTGTATGGCCTTGTTGGCGGTGATTAATGCGCCGCCCTTTATCTTGCTTTGCGCCACGATGAGCGCGTCGCAAAGCCCGGCTATGATGCGGTTTCGCCGAGGAAAATTGTTTTTGTTGACCTGTTGACCAAAATAATACTCCGTGAGCAACGCGCCGCCAGAGTGTACGATGTTGCCTGCAAGACGGCGGTTTTCGGAGGGATATACCATGTTGAGTCCGTGTCCGAGGACAGCAACGGTGGGTTGTTCGTATTGCAATGCAGCCTGATGCGCGTAGGTGTCGGCACCCAACGCCAGTCCGCTGATAACGATTACTTTGATATTGTCGGCTTTGAGTTTTTCGATGAGGGCGAAGATGTTGTTTCTGCCGTCGGAGTCGCAAGAGCGTGTGCCTACTATGCCGAGGGTGTGCGATGTGTCTAAGTTGGTGTTGCCGAGGCAGTAGAGTAGGGTAGGGGCGTCGTCGCATTTGGCAAGCCGCCGAGGATATTTGCGGTCGAGGATATACAATATGTTGATATTGTGCTTGTTGCAAATCTCTATCTGCGCTTTTGCTTGGTCGAGGAGAGTGCTGTGGCGGATGTGTTGGGCGATGCGGGGCGGCACTTTGCCGTCGGCTTCCAATGCGTCGAGGTTTTCAAACAGGGTGCGCTCCGAGCCGCAGGAGGCAACGAGCGTCTTCACGCCCACCGACCCAACGCCCGGAATCATGTTGATAGCCACTTTATAGACAATATCTTCGTCGTTGAAATCCATCGCAACTCGTATCCGTCGTTAAAAGATTATTTTGGGGCTTTGAAGTATAGCACTATGCCAATTATGGCGTACATAATGTTTGGTATCCATACTGCCAGTAGCGGTGGCATCGTACTGCCTATCGCAAACTGCGTGAACACCTGCATAAACAGTATGTAACTGAAACTCAACGCCAATCCCACGCCGAGGTTGACACCGATGCCGCCCCTTACTTTTTTGCTCGACAGCGACACGCCTATCAACGTCAATATAAAACACGCAAACGGAAACGCAATCCTCTTGTAACTCTCCACCTTGAAGGCGGCGATGTTTTCGTTGCCGCGACGTTCCTGCTCTTCGATGTACTCGTGCAACTCCTCAGAACTGAGGGTTTCTATTTGCTCGATGCGCGAATTGAAGTCCTTGGGGATTATCGCCAATGTGGTGTCCATGCCCTTGCCAGTTACCACCGAGTCGCCGTTTTGGGTGATGTAGCGGATGTAATAATTGGAGATGTGCCACTTGCCCAGCGTGGAATCCCAGCGGATGTTGTCGCTCATGAGTTTTTCCTTCAAGATTTTGCCGTCATAGACCTCCCAACTGAAACGGTTGCCGATGTTTGATGAGGCAATGTAATTTTGCATATAGAGGCGCGTGGAGTCGTTTACTTGTCGGTGGATGTTGCGGGAGGTGTTTACGTAAGCCTTGTTGATATATGTGTTTTCAAATTGGAGCCTGATGTCGGTGGCGGGCGGCAACACGTATGCGCTCAGCACAAACGACAGGATGGCAAGCACCGCCGCCGATTCAAAATACGGCACAAGAATCCTCTTGAAACTGATACCCGCGCTCAGCATTGCGATGATTTCGCTATTGCCCGCGAGTTTGGACGTGAAGAATATCACCGATATGAATATGAACAGAAACATGAACATATTGGCGTAGTAAGGCGCAAAGTTCACGTAATAATCGAACACGATGGCATTGAGCGGTGCTTTTTTCTCGATGAAGTCGTCGAATTTCTCTTGGATGTCGAATACGATAACAATCGAGATGAGCAACACCAGCGAGTAGAAAAAAGTGCCGAGGAATTTTCTTATTATGTATCTGTCTAATATTTTAAACATCGTTTTGTTTAATTGCTGAAACAATTGAAATGTGGCTGCAAAGATAATACAAAAAACTCAATCACTGCACCATGCGCAGGATTTTTTTATAAAAAACCCCGCACATCAAAACCGATGATGTGCGGGGTTGTTGTTGTTGGGTATGTAGAGACGTTGCGCGCAGAGAGACGTTGCGCGCAACGTCTCTACGGCGGTGAAACAATGTGTTAATATCTGATTTTGAACGATTTGTCGCCTACAATCACTATCACTATGCCATCTGCCTTGCCACGTCCGAGGCGCACTTCGTCGCGGTCGGTGGCGGTGATGCCGGTGCGCAAGGGACGGCCGTTAACATCTACAATCGTGTAGGGCGTATTGGGCGCGGCGGCGATGTAGATGGTCTTGGAGTACGACCAGACGTTTGCCGTGGCGGCGGGTTGGATTTCAGAGGTGGGGGTCTCGATGTCGCCGGAAGGATCGGATTGCGGGTCGTCGGGGTCGAGGATGCCGCTTACTACGCGCACTTCGATGCGGTCGGGGAGGACAAGGGCGGATTTGGAGAGACCATCGGCATCGTCAAACGCCAGATAGCAACGGAAGGGACGTACAAATGCGTTGCCGCCACCGCGTACAAATTCGCCTATGGCAATGTCGTTGTTGTTAGCACCGGCAAAACCGTAGTATGTCTGGTCGGCGGGCATTTCGCCAAAGACTTTCTTTTGGTATGTGCCGGTGAAAGTCCAATCGCCGTTGTCGTCTGTTACTTGGGTGGTGGGCTCTTTGTCCGTGGTCAAGAGTGTTGTAATGTTCCACGAAAGTTGTGTAACCTCGTTGTTTGGCAAGAAAATGTAGGGCGTATTGGCGGAGAGGATAGAGCCTTCTACGGATGTTACATTGGCAGTCCACTTGCTGTCGCCATTTTTGTCGTAATCAACGCCCTGGAAGGTGTAGAATGTGCCTAATGCATTGGGCAATGTCGCTTCAAAGGGCAGAACGATGGTGGAATATTTGTTCGCTTCAAAGGTGCGGTTGAGTACAACAGAGTTTACTGTGATGCCGCCTGTGGGAAGCGACATTGCATCTGTGCCGTCGTAGTTGCCGTCGATTTCTGCGGTGGTGCCGTTTTCGTCTGTGGTGGTGGTGATTGCACCGTAGGTGGCAACGCTCGGTACGATTTGGAAGGTTTTTTCTACCGATCCAATGTAATTGCCGGTGCCGGTGATTATAATTTTTGCGGATGTTCCTGTGCTGGTGTTGTCGCTGTATTCAACCGTGTAATCAGTGCCTTTTTCAAGCGTAATTTCGCCGTCTTTTACAATCACTTCGGGTTCGATTCCCTCGCCGGTGAAGGGTTGGTCGGGGATTTCGGCAACTGTGATGTCTGAGTGTGATAAGGGTTTTAGGCAGATTGCGGTCAGGTCGATACCTTTGTATCCGCTCCATTGTCCTACCTTGGAACTATTGTCTGCCAAATTGATTGTCATATTCGGACCGCTACTTAACACGTCAGAAAAATTAGCGAAGTAGCTGTTATATGTTTTTTGCACTATAATTTTGCCGCTCGCTGCGTTGTTGTCATATACTGTTAGTGTGCCTTTATATAATACGACATCCTCGCTTGATAGTTTATATTTGTAGCCTTCGGGGGCAGTCATAATGAGTGTGCCATCACAATAGTCGCTGTATAGACCGTCTTTGCCGCCGTCATCATATATCTTGAACGACTTGACAGGCGCAGGGATTGTGGCGGTCAATGTACCTGTGGCTGGCATGTTGATGTATAGACCGCCATCGGCTGTCAGATTGTTGGAGAATGTCGGGGTGATAGTGACGGGTGTGGATGGCATGGTGAATGTAGCGGTATTGGCGGAGTTGCCGGCATACCATCCTGCCCATGCGACAGGCACTGCTTTGCCGTCGTTGTCTGTAACGCTGATGCCTGTGAGTATGTATCCGTTTTCAGGAGTGGCTGTTATGGTAATTGTTTCATCTTGAAGGGCGGATGTTACTTCTGTTTCGCCCATTTTGGTTGATATAGAGCCACCAGTAGCGTCATTCTTAGTGATGGCAGAACGATTGTCGGCGAATGTTGGGGTGATAGTAACGTCAGATATTGGCATTCTGAATGTTGTGGAGTTGCCGGAGTATATAGTGTTGCCGTTGGCGTCCACAATGCTGATGTTGCTGAGGATGTAGCCGTAATCAGTTACGGTGGTCAAGGTGATGACGTCGTTGATTTTTGCAGACGACACTTCTGTACCGTCAATCGTTGCCGTGATAGTGCCGTTGGAGGCGGTATTTATATTGATATTAAACTCCTGATTGGGGTCAACGAGTGTTGCTGTGAGGTCGAGACCGTCAGCATTTCTTGAATCATCAGAATAGAAAAAGAGCGTGATACTCTGACCGGTGCTTAGTACGGTCTGGATGGTATTCCATGAAGAAAATTCGTTGATCAACTTATCGCCAGAAGCCTCGTTGTTGTCATACACGGTCAATATATCACCAGAATATGTGGAAATGTTGCCCGAAAGTTGAATGTAATAGTTTCCTGGGGCTGTAAGGACGAGGGTACCATTGCAATTGTTGCTGTATTTGCCGTCTTTGCCGCCATTGTCATATATCTTGAATGATGTTACGTTGTCAGGAATGGTTACTGTCTGTGTGCCAGTGGCTGGCATGTTGATAAAAAGACCGCCGTCGGCTGTAAGATTGTTGGTGAATGTCGGAGTGATTGAGACGTCTTTTCGTGGCATTGTAAATGTGGCAGGGTAGAGCCATCCATTCCATGATACTGGTACAGCATTACCATCTGCATTAACAACGTTGATACTACTAAGCAAGAAGTCCGTTTCGGGCGAGGCTGTTATGGCAACAACGTCGTTGTGTTTGGCAGATGCGGCTTCCGTATCACCTACTTTTGCCGAGATGCTGCCGCCATTGGTTTGATTTATCGTGATGTCATACAAAATATTGGGGCTGATGAGAGTTGCAGTTAGGTCGAGACCGTCTATATTGTACGTGTTATTAGAATTGAAATAGAGCGTCATGCTATTACTGGTGCTCTGTAGTAGAATATCAGTCGATTCGTTTGATTCTACTCCATCGAGTAATTTAGTGCCTGACGCCTTGTTGTTGTCATATATGGTCAGTTTGTCATAATAATAATGTGTTGTAATGCTGCCCGAAAGTTGTATTCCGTATCCTTCGGGGGCTGTAAGGATGAGTGTGCCGTCGCAGTTGTTGCTGTAATTGCCGTTCTTGCCGCCGTCGTCATAGATTTTGAATGATATTACATCGTCTGGGATGTTTACTGTCTGTGTACCTGTGGCTGGCATATTGATGTATAGACCGCCGTCGGCCGTAAGATTGTTGGTAAATGTTGGTGTTACGGTAACGTCAGAGGCTGGCATGGTGAATGTGGCGGTATATGGCCAAATGTTCCATGTTGTTGGTACGACGTTGTTGTCGGCGTCGGTTACAATGAGGTCGCTGAGCAAATATCCGTCGGCGGGTGTGGCGGTTAAGGTTACTACATTGTTTGGTTTTGCTGATGATATTTCTGTATCGCCAATTTTTGCCAAGATAGAGCCTCCGGTAGTGACGGATGGTATTGTGATGGCAAATTCCTCGTTGGGATCAAAGATGCGTACAGTAAGGTCGAGACCGGCATAATTACCATAATCATCAGAATGGAAAAAGAGCGTGATACCCAGACCGGTGCTTAGTACAGTGGGAATGTTAGTTAGGACTTTGTAGCCGCTACTTGATAACTCGCTTATCAACTTATCTCCAGATGCCTCGTTGTTGTCATATACAGTTAGTCTGTCATCATCTTCTTCTGTTGTAATGTTGCCTGAAAGTTGTATGCCGTATCCTTCGGGGGCTGTAAGGATGAGTGTACCGTCGCAACTGTTGCTGTAATTGCCGTTCTTGCCGCCGTCGTCATAAACTTTGAATGACGTTACGTGGGTAGGTATAGTTACTGTCTGTGTGCCAGAGACTGGCATGTTGATGAAAAGACCGTCATCGGCAGTCTTATTGTTGGTGAAGGTTGGTGTTACGGTGACGACTGAGAGTGGCATGGTGAATGTGGCGGTATTTGTCCAAATGTTCCAAGTAATTGGCACGATGTTGTTGTCGGTGTCGGTTACGGTGAGGTCGCTGAGCAAATATCCGTCTTCGGGTGTGGCAGCCAAGGTTACTACATGATATGGTTTTGCTGATGATACTTCTGTTTCATCAATTTTTGCCGAGATGGAGCCGCCAGTAGTAACGGATGGTATTGTGATAGCGACCTCCTCGTTGGGATCAAAGATGCGTACAGTAAGGTCGAGACCGGCATAATTACCATAACCATCAGAATGGAAAAAGAGCGTGATACTCTGACCGGTGCTTAGTACAGTGGGAATGTTAGTCAGGATGCTGCTGCTACTACTTGATAATTCGCTTATCAACTTAGAGCCCGAAGCCTCGTTATTGTCATATACTGTCAGTTTGTCATAACCTTTTTCTGTTGCAATGTTGCCTGAAAGTTGTATGGTGTAGCCTTCTGGGGCTGTAAGGATGAGGGTGCCGTCGCATTTTTTGCTGTATTCTCCGTCCTTGCCGCCGTCGTCATAGACCTTGAATGATTTCACACCGGCTGGGATGATTGCTTTCTGTGTGCCTGTTGCTGGCATATTGATATAGATACCGCCGTCGGCTGTCAGATTGTTGGTGAATGTTGGTGTTACAGAGACGGCAGAACCTGGCATAATGAATGTGGCGGTTTTTGGCCAAATGACCCAAGTAATTGGTACAATGTTGTTGTCATTGTCGGTTACTGTGAGGTCGCTGAGCAAATACCCGTTGTCGGGTGTGGCGGTCAGGGTTACTACATTGTTTGGCTTTGCTGATGATACTTCTGTATCGCCAACTTTCGCCGAGATAGAGCCGCCGATAGTGGCTGTAGGTATTGTGATAGCAAACTCCTCGTTGGCATCAAAGATGCTTGCCGTGATGTCGAGACCGGCATAATTTGTAGAACTACCAGAATAGAAAAAGAGCGTGATACTCTGACCGGTACTTAGTGTAGTGGGGATGTTCGTCAGGACGTTGTTGCTGCTACTTGATAATTCGTTTATCAACTTATTTCCAGAAGCCTCGTTGTTGTCATATACGGTTAGTTTGTCGCTACCTCCTTCTGTTGTAATGTTGCCTGAAAGTTGTATGCCGTAGCCTTCGGGTGCAGTAAGGACGAGAATGCCGTCGCTGTAGTTGCTGTAATTGCCGTCCTTGCCACCGTCGTCATAGACCTTAAATGATTTTACATCTGCTGGGATGATTGCTGTCTGTGTACCTGTGGCTGGCATATTTATGTAGAGACCGTCGTCTGCAGTCTTATTGTTGGTGAATGTTTGTTTTACGGTGACGGCAGAACCTGGCATAATGAATGTGGCGGTATTAGACCAAATGTTCCAAGTAATTGGCACGATGTTGTTGTCGGCATCGGTTACTATGAGGTCGCGGAGCAAATATCCGTCGTTGGGTGAGGTGGTCAAGGTTACTACATTGTTTGGTTTTGCTGATGATACTTCTGTATCGCCAATTTTTGCCGAGAGAGAGCCGCCGGTAGTGGCGGAAGGTATTGTGATAGCAAACTCCTCGTTGGGATCAAAGATGCGTACCGTGAGATTGAACCCGGCATAATTAGCATATCCATTAGAATGATAATAGAGCGTGATGCTCTGACCAGTGCTTAATGTAGTGGGAATGTTAGTCAAGACGTTGTCGTGTCTACTTGATAATTCGCTTATCAACTTATCTCCAGATGCCTCGTTGTTGTCATATACAGTTAGTCTGTCATCATCATCTTCTGTTGTAATGTTGCCTGAAAGTTGAAGGTTGTACCCATCGGGAGCGGTAATGACGAGAGTGCCGTCGCAGTTGCTGCTGTAATTGCCGTCCTTGCCGCCGTCGTCATAGACTCTGAATGACGTTACGTGGGCTGGTATGGTTACGGTCTGTGTGCCTGTGGCTGGCATATTGATGTAGAGACCTCCATCGGCTGTTAGATTGTTGGTGAATGTTGGTGTTACGGAGACGGCAGATAGAGGCATAGTGAATGTTGCGGTATTTGACCAAATGTTTCGAGTAATTGGCATAATTTTGTTGTCTGCGTCAGTTACTGTGAGGTCGCTGAGATATACCCGTCGTCGGGTGAGGCGGTCAGGGTTACTACATTGCTTGGATTTGCAGAGGTTACTTCTGTTTCATCGATTATTGCTGAGATGGAGCCGCCTGTAGTGGCGGATGGTATTGTGATAGCAAACTCCTCGTTGGGATCAAAGATGCGTATAGTGAGGTCGAGACCTTTATAATTATAAATATTATCAGAATAGAAATAGAGCGTGATGCTCTGACCAGTGCTTAGTGTAGTGGGGATGTTAGTCAGTGTGCCGTTGCTGCTACTTGAGAATTCGCTTATCAACTTATTTCCAGAAGCCTCGTTGTTGTCATATACGGTCAATTTGTCGTATGTTTCTGTTGTAATGTTGCCTGAAAGTTGAATGTCGTAGCCTTCTGGTGCGGTAAGGACGAGAGTGCCTTTACAGCCGCTGCTGTAATTGCCGTTCTTGCCGCCGTCGTCATAGACTTTGAATGTGGTGATTGTAGCGTCGGTGAGTGTTAGTGTGGAAGTACCTTTCTGGGGCATATTCACGTACCATTCGTCGCCGTTCTGGGTGAGTTGTACGGTGTTCTGCGCCGTTGCCGTTGCTGTGGCAAGCATCAGCAATGCGGCAATTAGAGTGAATAATGTGTTTGTTTTCATTTGTTGATGATTATTGGTTGAATATTGACTGATTTCGTGATACAAAAAAAACGGCTTCCCTTGCATGGGGCGGTGGCGGTGGATGTGATATATATATATACATGTTTTTCATGGGGTTAGAGGGTGTTGATTTCGTTGATTGACAAGCCGGTGTTTTGGGCGATGAATTCTGCATCAAGCCCTGACGCTTTGAGTGAGCGGGCGATGGCGAGGGTGGCTTGATGTGTGCCTTCGGCAATGCCCTCGGCGCGACCTTTTTCGATGCCGATTTTTTCGCCTTTTTCGATGCCTTTTTTCTCCGCAGCCTTGTAGCCATTGGCAATGTCCCACAGATTCATCAGACTTTCCTCGTATGCCGAATACTCTTCAGGGGTGTATTGGGCAATTTCTGCCTGTTCAAAAAGCCGCTGAAATACACGCTCTTGCAACTCCTTGGGTCGCTCAATAAGGCGCGTGAGGTTTTGCAGTACAAAAAGCCATTTTTCGTAGAACGATTTGCACTCCTCAATACTTTTTTTGAATTTGGGCATTTCAAGGTAGATGAATACCAACTTGTCGTAAAAGATTTTGTTGGTTTTGACGTTTTTGAGCATTACGCAATGCAACAGGTCGTCATCGGATATTTCGTTTACGATTTCCTTGGAGTTGTTGCCGTCGTCGTTCTTCTTTTCCTTCTCTTTGAACGTGAAATTGAGGATATTAACAGAATAAAGTTTTTGAAGTTGGAAATCCCAACCTCCTTCTTCCGTAGAATCCCGTCTTGCCATATTTTGTATGGAGAATGTGGAATAATAAAGTGTCCTGTCGATAAAGAATTCCTGAAAAACGTTCTGCATCTCTAAATGAAATTTAACGCCTTTCTCTGTTTCGCACAGCACGTCAAAAACCGCCTTGCGGTCGTATGGGGAGCGTCCAAGCATTTCGTTGCTCAGATACTTGACATCAAGTATCTTGTCGCCAGGTATTTGTTTGGCTTCTTCAAAAAGGGCATTAAGAAACCCTATCAGCAAATCCTTGTTGAGTGGCGAGCCGAATAGTTTCTTAAAACCAAAATCGGTGTAAGGGTTTATGTATTTGGTGTTTACAATATCTCCTTGCTTTTTGTTCATGTCAAGAGTTTTTGAGGGTTGTTCATCAAGGGCAAAGATATAATTTTTTTTTTTGGATATGAAATTTTTTTGCGTGAAAAAAATTTTTTTTGATTTGCCCCCAAAAATATTCTTTTTATAGCCGTTGCATCATCCTTTTTGCCGCCTCATCCTTCCAGTCGGCAAAAGTGCCGTCGGCGATGCGGGTGCGGATTTCGGCTACGAGCGCGAGGTAGAAGGCAAGGTTGTGGATGCTTGCAATTTGCGCCGCGAGCCTTTCGCCCGATACTACGAGATGCCGCACGTAAGCCTTTGTGTAACAATGATCCACGAAAGACGTACCATTGGGGTCGAGTTCGGTAAAATCGTCCTTCCACTTCTCGTTTTTGAGGTTGATAGTGCCTTGCGAGGTAAAAATCATGCCGTTTCTGCCGTTGCGGGTGGGCATCACGCAGTCAAACATGTCTATGCCCCGCGCCACACCTTCTATAATGTTGGCGGGAGTGCCTACGCCCATCAGGTATCGCGGCTTGTCGAGGGGCAGGATGTTGTTTACCACCTCAATCATCTCGTACATCATCTCCACGGGTTCGCCTACGGAGAGACCGCCGATGGCGTTGCCGTCCATGCCTTGATTAGCGATAAACTCCGCCGACTTCTCCCTCAAATCCTTATAGACGCTGCCCTGCACGATTGGGAAGTACGCCTGGGAGTGGCCGTAGAGAGGCTCGCTCTCCTTAAAATGCTGTACGCCCCTTGCCAGCCATTTGTGGGTGATGTCGAGCGACTTGGTGGCGTATTCGTAAGTGCAAGGGTAGGGGGTACATTCGTCGAGAGCCATCATGATGTCGCTGCCGATGGTGCGCTCGATGTCCACTACGTTTTCGGGCGTGAAGAGGTGCTTGCTTCCGTCGATGTGCGAGCGGAAGGTAACGCCCTGCGGGGTTATTTTCCTGTTTTCGGCGAGGGAAAACACTTGAAAACCGCCGCTGTCGGTCAATATAGCCCTGTCCCAGCCTATAAACTTGTGCAAGCCGCCCGCCTTGCGGATGATGTCCATGCCGGGGCGGAGGTACAGGTGGTAGGTGTTGCCAAGGATGATTTTGGCATTGATGTCGTCGCTGAGTTCGCGCTGATGAACGCCCTTCACCGACCCCACAGTGCCTACGGGCATGAAAATCGGGGTCGGCACGTCGCCATGATCCGTGCTGATAACGCCGGTGCGGGCGTTTGTACGAGTGTCGGTATGTGTTATCTTGAATTTCATGGTGCAAAGTTACAGCAAAAAATTCATATAACTAAACAATTTTTTTTTCAAATCACGAAAAAGATTGTAATTTTGCGTCTGATAGTGAAAATTATTATGATAGAGAAACTAATAGAAGTATTATCAGACATTAACGGATGGCAATTTTGGCTTGTATGCTCGTTGGCATTGGCATGGCTTATAGAGATGCTGTATTATCTGATAGTGTTTGTGAGGGTGGGGCGCAAGAAAAAACAAGTGCCTTACAATCCGGTAGTGCCTGTTTCGGTGATAATATGCGCCAAAAACGAGGCAGACAACCTAAAAGAGCGTCTCGGCTATGTCTTGGATCAAGATTACCCTGATTTTGAGGTGGTGGTGGTAAACGACCAAAGCACCGACGACACCGAACTCATCCTCGACGAGTACAAGCAAAAGTACCCCAACCTGTATGTAACAGAGATTTCGCACAATCCACAGTTTCGACAGGGCAAGAAACTCGCCCTCACCATCGGCATCAAGGCGGCCAAAAACGAGTGGCTGCTCCTTACTGATGCCGACTGTATCCCTGCGTCCAAAAATTGGATACGCATGATGAGCCAGTATTTTACCGAAGACAAGGATTTTGTGCTTGGCTATGGCGGCTACGAGGAGCGTCCGGGCTTGCTCAACAAACTTATAAGGTACGACGCGGGCTTTATCGCCATGCAATATTTCACCTTCGCGGAGGCGGGCATGCCTTACATGGGCGTAGGGCGCAATCTGGCTTATCGCAAATCGCTGTTTGTAAAGAGCAAAGGCTTCGTGTCGCACTCGCGCCTGATGTCTGGCGACGACGATCTGTTTGTAAACGAAAACGCAAAAAAAAGTCGTGTGGCGGTTTCGTATCATCCCGATTCGTTTACGATGTGCGAGAGCAAGGAGACTTTCTATCAATGGAACTCGCAGAAACAGAGGCACTTCTCTGCATCGGAACGTTACAAGGGCAGCCATAAATTTTTGCTTGCTACGGAGCCGATAGCGAGAAGTTATTTCTACTTGGCGGCGGTGGCGTTGTCGTTTTTTGAGCCGTTGTATTTGGTAACTGGGACGCTGTTTTTGACGCGGTATCTGGTGTTTCAGTACACCATCTGCAAGACCGCCAACCGCTTCAAAATCAATGGAATCAAAGTATTAGCATTGCTGTTTGACATAATCCTGCCCTATATCAACCTCGTGCAGATGATATTGGGCAACCTAAGAAAAGAGCGACTTAAATGGAAGTAAAAAACGAACCACAGGATATAATAGACGTCAACGAACATGGGTTTGAGTTGTCCGAGAAGGCCAAGGAAGACCTCCGTCTTGTTAACGAGGCAAGGGAGGGCAACCAACAGGCTTACGCGCAGTTGTTGGAGAGGTATCAGGAACCTATGTTTCACATGGTGTGCCGTATGGTGAAGAATGTACACGACGCGGAGGACATCACGATGGATTCCTTTGGCAAGGCGTTCCGCAATCTTGCTAATTACAAGCCGGAGCGGGCGTTTAGTACGTGGTTGTTTAAGATTGCCTCCAACAAGGTGATAGATTTTATCCGTAGCAAGAGGCTGAAGTTGGTTTCTATCGACGAAGAAGCAGAAACTGATGATGGCATGGCTACAATACCCAGTGTGCCAGAACTTGTAGAAAATTCCGACGACCCGGAGGAACGCATGATTCACACTCAAAGGGTGGATTACCTCGAACAGTTTGTGGCGCATCTGCACAAGGATTACCGCGAAATCATCGTAATGCGATTTTTTAAGGATAAATCTTACGTGGAAATCGCGGAGGAACTTGGTCTTCCCATGGGCACTGTAAAGGCGCGCATATACCGTTCCCGCGAACTCTTGGAGGCAATGTTCTTGAACCGCAAGAAGGGGGAGCAGAATTTTCTACAAGGCGACAATCTAACAATAAATGAAACCGATGGTGAAGGTGAAAAAATATTTTCCTGAAATTAGCGAGGAACAGGCGGAGCGATATGCGATGCTCGAAACTCTCTATCCCGAATGGAACGAGAAAATCAATGTGATTTCGCGGGCAGACATCGGGGAACTCTTTGTGCGCCATATCCTGCACTCGTTGGCTATTGCCAAGTTTAATCTTTTGGACGGGTCGCACAACATCCTCGACGTAGGCACTGGCGGCGGTTTTCCGGGGATTCCGTTGGCGATAATGTACCCCGACAAACAGTTTACGCTCATCGATTCTATTGGCAAGAAGATAACGGTGGTCAACGATGTGATAGCGCGTCTTGGACTCAAAAACGCCCGTGGCATACAGATAAAGTCTAATATGTATAAGGAGCGTTTTGACACCATAGTGAGCCGTGCCGTTACCGCCTTCCCAAATTTTGTAAAACAAACCCGCGACAACCTTCTCAAAAATCAGCCGTCGCGGATAGTGTATCTCAAAGGCGGCGACTTTGAAGACGAAATCGCGCCCTTCGCCAACAAATGCAAAATCTATAATATTCCAGATGTTTTTGAGGAGGATTTTTTTGAGACAAAGAAAGTCATAGAATTCCTTATTCCTCACTCAATATAAAACGTCGAGTCTGGTTCGGGGAGGGTTTGGTTGTCAAAATTGGAATCCCATTGGTCGATAGAATCGCGTATGATATTGTATAAGCCCTCCATTTCTTCGAATCTGTTGTCGAGTTCGTTGATGGTTATATGAAACGTTACCACCATTACCGTTGCCACAATAAAGGCCACGCCCGATATTGCGGTGCCGATGATTGGCAGTGTCAACTGTCCGCCTTCCTTCTTGATGCGTATCAACGCAATGATGCCGCATGCAAGTCCCGCAGCCGCAAGTATCAACGTGAGCCACGGGATGCAGAATATGAACAGCGACAGCGCACCGAATACTGCGGATAGTATGCCGAGTACCAGATTGGTGTTGTTGTTATTGTTGTTGTTTGTATAGTTGTTGTCCATCTATATTATTATAAGGTGTGGTTTATTTGTTCTTTTCCAACATCTCTACACGTTTGAGGAGTTGTTCGAGGGTCGATTTGAGTTGTTCGTTCTCGGATTTCAACTCTTGGATTTCGTCTTGCTGCGCCTTGATTGCTTCGGTCAAAACGGGGATTACGCCTACGTAGTTGACGGTCTTGTAGCCGTTGCTGTCGGTGCCAACGAGGTCGGGGAACACTTTCTCCACTTCCTGGGCGATGAATCCGTACTGGGTCTTGTCGGAGGCGTTGGGGCTGGTGGCCTTGTTCCAATTGAAGGTAACGCCACGGAGTTTCTGTACGTTCTGCAATGAGTAGGCGAGGGGATTGATGTTGGTTTTGAGGCGGGCGTCGGAAGAGTTCATCGCGCCAGTGCAGGTAACAGTGCCGTCTGGGGCGATGGTGAAGATGTTTTTGGTATCGGTCTTCGATGTGCCATTGCCTACAATGAATACCGCCGTTTGGTCGGTGTAAGTGTTGTACTTGCCGCATATAAACTGGTTGGCGTATCCTGCGCTCAGGTTGTTGCCGAATATAGCGCAGTTGTTGAATTGCGCCTTGCTTTCGTCGCCTATCACGATGTCGCCGTTGCCGCTGCAAGAAGAGCCGCTGCCCATTACAATGCTGTTTTTGGCAAGTTCGCCAGAAGTGGAGCCTGTGCCAGCAATTACGGCTGCGCCCTGCACGTCGTTGGCGTTGCCGCCGCCAAGTGCTATTGAACCGGTGGCCTGTGTCCTTATTTCGCTTGCGCCGATGGTGATGCCACGGGCGTTAAACAGGGTGTTGTTGTTGCCGTCCTTGATGTGGAGTTGGGCTTTGGCGTAGTTTTCTTCCTTGTCGGTGTTGGTGCCGATGCCTATTTTTTTGTAAGATGCGTATGCAAATGTTTGCTTGGAGTCCACCCTCCATACGTTGTCTGCGCCGGGGGCGGAGTTTTTCCATTTTTTGTCGGTGGCTGAGTAGCGGAGTACGTGTCCCTCGTCCACGTCGGATGATATTTTTACGTCGGAGAGACCGCTCAAAGCAGACGCGCCGCCCTCGCCGCTGCCGCCCGCCTGTGCTTCCCAAAGGCCTTCTGAGGTAAAGGTAAGCACGTCGCCCACTTTTGCGCCGGATGCGCTCACTTCTTTGATCATGTCGAAGGTAAACGCCTTGTTTGACCATCGTTTTTCGTCTGGGTTGTATGCAAGCACGTGGTTCACAGTGGGATTTTCGAGAATTACGTCGCTGAGTTTTTCGAGGGACGGGGCGGTTTGCGCCTTGTTTTCCCAGTTGCCGGTGGATTCGTTATATACAAGGATGTCGCCGGTCTTGGGGTTTGATATGGCGATGTTTGTAAGGCCTTGTGCGGCGGCGGGGTCTGTGTTTTTCCACGAAGTGCCGTCAAATACAAGGATTTGGTTTTTCTTGGGCGAATTGACGTCCACGTCTTGAAGTTCGCCTATTTTGTTGGCTATTTTGCCGTTTTCGTCCTTGGCGAGACCTTTGGCAGATTCGGCGGTAACTGCGGCGATGGCGTATGGCACAGACGAGAATTTGGTGGTGCCGAGGTCTGTCATGCCGTTGAGGTACGATGCCTCGCCAAAGTCCACGCGCACTTGCATGTAATAGTTGCCTTTTTTGGTGTCGAGCCAGTCTATTTTAGAATAACTGGCAAGCGAGCCGCCCGTGGTGCTGATGGCGTTTGGGTCGCCAATCTCGATGCTGAAACTTCCAAATTCGTTGGTTTTGGGCGCATGGAGTTCCTGCCACAGTACGGGACAGGAGTTGCCGCTCTCGCAGTTGTCGCCTTGGCGTATGGATACTTCCACGGTGATGTCGTGGTTGCTTACCGGGGAGCCGTCTTCGGCAGTTATCACGGCCTGGTAGCTGAAAGTATTTGGCAGGGTCTGGGCTGTGGCGGTGTGTATGGAGGCCGCCAGGGCAAGGATGCCTATTGTATTTATGATTCTCGTTTTCATGATATGTCAGAATTTGATTGCTGTGGCGGTGTATGTGCCGTTAGCGTTGGTTATCTTGATTATGTATTTGCCTTGTGCGAAGTGCGACATGTCTATTGAGATTTCGCCGTCGTCGCTGGCAGACGATGTTTTCATTGTGGCAGCCACGCCTCCTTTGCTGTCTATTATCTGTATCTTGGCGTTGGTGCCGGATATTGGCTCGTCGGCCTTGACGCGGAGTAGGGTGGTGCATGGGTTGGGGTATGCGGTGGCGGCTATTGCCTTGGTGCTTGACGCCGCCTTGGTATTGCCGTCGCGAGAGTCGGCGGGGATGGTTGTAGTTACCATCCTTGCTATCCGCCCTATCGAGTAAGTGTAAGACAGCCCGCCCGCGTGCGCAGTGCTTGCCGCCGGAGTGGTGTGTCCGAGGCTGATGGACTGCGCCGCCGCAATGCCCGTGGTGGCGGCGGTCAATATGCCTGCCATCAGGTATTTGAGTATTTGCCTGGTCATTTTGGGTGTCGTTTTTTGGGGTTAATTACTTGTCTCTCTGCTTAACTTCGAGGCCTACCATTATCCTATTGTCTTCGTAGCGTCCGTCGGGGTCTTCGGCTATGTTGCGTAGCCTCATGCCAGTTGCAATGAGCCTGTTGGCGGGTACGCCTTTGGAGATGAGGTATTTTTTGATGGCCATGGCGCGGCGTTCAGACATCTGCTTGCCGTATGCCGTTGGGTCGTTGGTATAGGCGATGATGAGGATGTCGCGGTCGTTGTTTTTGGCGTGTTTTACCTTGAGCGCGAAGGCGTCGAGATCCGACATGGACGCTTTGAGCATGGTGGCGGTTCCCGTTGCAAACCTTACGTTGATGAGTTCGGTGGGGGTGAGCCATTCCACTTTGTGCGGGTCGCGGGGCTGCGCCACTTCGCTGTCGTCGGAGGGCTGCTCTATTTCGTTGTTGTCGGCAATCTGCTGGTTTGGCTCGCTTGGGTCGGTAATCTGGTTGGGGTCTTCCGAGGGCTTGGGGCTGTTGACGTCCGACGACGGGTTGTTGTTGGCGCAGCAGTCTTCTATAATGCCTTCGAGACGCTTGATTTCGTTGGTGCGGGCCTTTATTTCTTCTTGCAACTTCTTGGCAAGTCCGCTTTCGGCTTTGGAGTCGGGCTTGGAGTCGGGCTTGTCGTCGATGAAGATGGTGGGCTTCTGTAATTTCTTGGCCTTGTTCAACAGAAATCCCACTGTAACTTCGTGGTTGCCGTTGCAGGTTTTGGCGATGTCAGACATGCCCACTTCGTACTGGTAGCACAATACAATCCTGTTGGTGGCGGCAAACCCCGCTCCTATGCCCATCCATTTTTGCGAGGCGTATGACAATTGCAGCCATGCACGGCGGTCGTATTTGAAGGTTGCGAATGCCCGCCAGTCGAGTCCGCCCTTGATGCCGTAGCATACAGCCGCGCCTGGTTCTATCTCCCATTTGTCGGCTTCGATGGCATACGATACGTTTGCGTTGATAACGCGGTCGGTGTTTACGATGCCGTTCTGGAATTTGAGGTCGGGGCATATAAGACGCGGCGCGTTGATGCTCACGTATAGCCCTTGCACGTTGAACATTACCGAGAATCCTGCGTCGAAGCCCGTGCCGGCGAGTCCTGCCTCGTTTTGGAACACGGGGTCCACCTGTGCGCTGTATGTCTTGGCTTTGGCGAGGTCGTATGCCGACCTTACTATGGTGGGCGTGAGGGCAAAACTGAGGTTCATGTCGTTGCTCAGTCTGACGTGGTATGCGTATGTGAGGGCGGCTATGGTGTTGTTGAAGTTGCCCGCCTTTTCGTTTGCGATGTCCACGCCGTAGCCCATTGTGCCTTTGAGGTTGCCGTTGACGTTGGCGCGGAGTAGTGTAGGCGCGCCGTCGATGCCCGTCATGGTGGCGCGGTATCCGAGGAATCCTTCGTCGTTGCCGTTGAAGCCCGCAAAGGCAGGTGCTACGGCAAAGCGGTTCATATAGGTCTGTCCGGGCGTCAACTCCTGCGCCATGGCGGTGTGGACGGTGAGCAGGAGCGCGGCGGCTGTGATTATTTTCCTTGTCATGATCGTAAGTGTTTTATCTGATTAAATCGACAAAGCCCGTGCAGCCTTTTTTGCCCTGGCTTTTGATAACATAGTAATAAGTGCCGGCAAAAAGTTCGTTGCCGTTGTCGTCGAGCCCCTGGAACCCGTCGGTGTTGGTGTAATTGTTGTTTGAATATACCATGCGGCCTCTCTTGTCGAATATTTTGACGGAGCATGGCGAGGTGTAGTTGCCCACGTCCTCGATGAATAGTACGTCGTTGACACCGTCCTTGTTGCCTGGCGTGATTACGTTGTTGGCTACTTTAATATAAGTGTCGTCGTTGGCGGCCTGTTTTTGGTACGTAACCTTCAAGGTCTGTGTGGCGGCACATCCGTTGTTGGAGGCGGTAACGGTGTACGTGCCTCCTTCGAGGTAATAGAGTGTATTTTCTGTGTTGCTGATTTTGCTGCCGTTGCACATCCATTCGAGCGACGCTCCTGTGGACGTGGTGGCGGTGATGAGCGCGGCGTCGGCGTTGTCTTCGAGGGTGAGTTCGGGCGTTTCGCCTATTGTGATGGTCTTTGTGGTGGCCTGCGTCCAAGTGTCGTCTTTGAGCAGGAGCCTTACTGAGATTGTGTATGTGCCTGGCTTTTCGTAGATATGTTTTAGGTCTTTGCCGTATGTGTCTATGCCGTCGCCGAAGTCGGTTACGTTGGCAATCTTGTATTCTCCGGAAGAGTTTTTGATTGTGATAGTAATGGCTTCGCCCGTGCAAGCCTTGTCTGGCGAGACGGTGAAGTCGGCGGACACCTGGGCTTGCGCCGCCGTCAATGACGCGGCCGCCGCTGCCGTGGCGAGTATGTGTCTGATTGTTTTCATTTTTTTCGTGCTTTGTTGGTTTTATTACTGCAACTTTTAGCAATAAAAATGCCACAATTTGTGTTTAATTTGCTATTTTTTGTCAACAATGCTATATTATACTCCTCTTGTAGTAGATTGTTCCTTTCTTGTCGTAGAGGGAAGCCACGTGTCCTATCATGCCTTCGTGGCGGCCTATGATGAGGCATCCGTCGTCGGCGAGGTTGTCGTAGAAAAATTTGAGGACTTTGTTTTGCAGGTTGTGGTTGAAATATATGAGGACGTTGCGGCAGAGGATTATGTCGAGTTTGCGGGCGATGATGGGTTCGCCCGACACGAGGTCGTGCTTGAAGAAGAGCGGCTTTTCCACGAGGCTGCGCTCCATTTTTACGTAGTCTTTCTGTTTGTTTACTTCTATGTATTTGCGCATATCGACGTATGGCACTGCCTCCGAATGTACTTTGGGGTTGAACACTTTGTCGAAGTTGCCGATGTAGTCTTGCACTTCGTGGTATTTGTATTGCCCCGACATTGCGGTACGGAGCATGTTTTCGTTGATGTCGGTGGCGTATATGGAGGCTTTGTCTATCATGCCGATTTCGCAGAGCATTATCATCATTGAATATACTTCCTGCCCCGACGAGCATCCGGCGTGCCAGATGTATAGCGATTCTTTGTCGGCGTATTTGGTTTCCAGGAGGGTGCGTATTTTGAGCCATGCTTCGGTGTCGCGGAATAGTTCTGTGGTGTTTACGGTGATGTCGCGCACCACTTTTTCCATGAAGTTGTAGTTGCCCTGGATGTCCCTGAGCAACACGTCGAGCGACACGCCATAATCGAGCAGTATCTTCTCTATCCTGCGGCAAAAACTGTTGTAGGAATAGTCGGAGAAGTCGTATGACGAAACGTTCCTGATGGTGTCTTGCACCTTCTGTATGTCTTGTTCGCTAAGTTCCATTTTCAATGTTGAAACAACAATACAAAGGTATGATTATTTTTTTGGATTGCAAAATAAAAAAGGGGGGATTTTTTGGGTGGATGCGAATTTTATTATATTCGGCCCCGAATTGCAGGCGCAGTGCAAGTGTTCCTATCCCCCCGCACATCAAGGCGCACGCCCCCGATGTTGCGGGGTTGTTACATAAAATCGAATTTTAGGCACGTTTTTTGATTTTTTTCCGAAAAAGCCATTATTGCACAAAAAAAATATGCCTTTGTAACGCGCTGATAATCAGCATCGGGCAATTTTTTTTTACAAAAAACGCAAAAATGATGTGGCGATATTCAAAAATTGTTACTAAATTTGGATTTTTGAAAAAGATAATAACGTCCAAGTAAATGGGAACTGTGAACCAAATATTTGACAAAATGGACTTTCGGAATAAGTTGATACTGTTGTTTACGATGGTAGCGGCTTATGCCTTATTTTATTGCATATACTCGTTGTACTCGGTCGGCAAGATAAGGAGCGATGTGGAGGCGTTCACCGGGCATCAGGCTACGAGTATATACCCGTTGTACGCCCTTTCCGAAGACATCTATACTCTCGTGGTGCAGAATCATGCCATCATCGAGAGCGAGACCGACGTTGTTACCATCCAGAGGCACCACAATAAGTTCAACCAATTCTACGAAGTGCGCCTCAAAGACTACGAAGCCACATTGCAGTCGGCGGAAGAACTCAGGATTTTAGACAAATTCAAAAACGAGTTTGTGATCTACCAGAACGTCAACAAAGACATCATGCGCCTTATCATCAACGGGCGAGTGGAGTCGGCGCGTGAGTTGCTCGGTGTCAAGGAGATAAGCGCGTTTGAACAGATACGCAAGACCCTCAATCAGATGTACATGGCGCACCGCAACAATCTCATTGCTGGCGACCAGAAGATAAGGGACGAGATACAGCACCACGGCATTGTGGTAGCGGCATTGTCGGTGCCATTGATATTGCTGATAATGATGATAGGTCTCTTTGTGTTCCGCTACATGAAGGCGGGCTTCATCAAGGCAGACAATTTCATATCATTGCTCATGCGCGGCATCGTGCCGGATTACAGGCTCGACGAAGACAAGACTGAGTTTGGCCTACTTAATCACCGCATCAACGAAACCGCATCCAACTTCAAGCGACTTACCGAGTTTTCGCACAAGATTGCTCAGGGCGAATACGATTCGGAAGTAGGCGTGGAGGCTGTGGAAGGTTCCATGGCAAAGAGCCTTATCGAACTCCGCAACCGCCTGTCAACCACGCAGAGCGAAGAGAAAAAACGCCGTCTCGAAGACGAGCAGCGCAACTGGACTACGCAGGGTCTGGCTAAATTTGGCGACATCATGCGCCATTTCAACGAAAACATCACCACCCTTTCCGACGAAGTAATCAAAAACCTCGTACATTATATAAATGCGAGTCAGGGCGGTCTGTTTATATTGGACGATTCCGACGCAAACCACATCTACCTCGAAATGCTGTCGGCATTTGCATACGACCGCAAAAAATTCCTTACCAAGCGCATCCCCCTCGGCGACGGTCTTGTGGGCGTGTGCGCGTTGGAGAAGAACACCTTATATATTACAGACGTTCCGCCAGACTACATGGCGATAGAATCGGGTCTTGGAGACTCGCGTCCAAAATGCCTATTGATGGTGCCGCTCAAATCGGAAGACACCATACTTGGCGTTATAGAATTGGCGTCGCTCAACCTTTTGAAACCGCACGAAATCCAGTTTGTGGAAAAACTTGGCGACTCCATAGCCTCCACGCTCTCCTCGTTGCGCAACAACGCCCGTACCGCCGAACTCCTCCAGGAATCGCAGAAAAAGTCAGACGAACTTGCCGTCCGCGAGCAGGAACTCCACAAGGCGATGGCGGAGATGACCACCGCCCGCGACGAATCGCAGCGACGCGAGGCGGAGATGTCGGGTATTCTTTCCGCCGTCGATGAGACCCTTCTCAAAGCCGAGTTGGATCCCGAAGGTAAGTTTGAATCCGCCAACCAGAAATACCTCTCTGCGCTTGGATACCGCAAAGACGAGCTTATCGGCAGAAATATCAGGAGTATCCTTTCCGATGAGTACTTGGACAATTTTGACATTGTATGGCAAAACATCTGCGCCGGACAGTCGTACCAGAAGATTGTCAACCAGAAGAGCAAAAATGGCGACAATATCTGGCTTATCTCGCAGTACACGCCGATTTTTGACCAGAAGAGCAATGTGGTGCGCGTCCTCTACATAGCCAACGACATCACCGAGCAGAAAAACATCGAGGAAAAAAACAAGCAACTCCTCGCCGTGGAGCAGGAGCGCGCCGAAATGCTGCAAGCCACGCAGGAAAGCATGGCAAAAAACCGTATCGAGATGACCTCGGTGCTTACCGCCATAGACGAGACCATGATGCGGGCGGAGTATTCCGTGGAAGGCAACTTGCTGTTTGCCAACGCAAAACACATCAAGACCATGGGGTACGACTACGAGCAGACCAAGGGCAAAAACATTTTGACCTTCATTCCTGACGAAGAAATCATGGAATTTAAGGCATTGTGGCAAAATGTTTGCGAAGGTAATATGCACCAGATGACTGTAAAACGTAAGTCCAAACTCACTGGCAACGACATTTGGCTTATCAACCAATACACGCCGGTAAGGGATACCGACGGCAAGGTGTTCAAAGTGCTTTACACCGCATTCGACATCACCGTACATAAGGAGATAGAGGAGCAGGCGATGAAGCAGGTGGAGATAATGAAGGCGCAAAATCAAGATTTGCACGACAGGCTCAAGACCGCTCAGCACAGTGAAAGCGATCTTAAATCAAAACTCACTGAGATTGAGAAAGTTAACAGCCTTGCGGAGAGTGATGGAACGCTTTCGTCATTGGACCAGAGGTACAGAAATTGGCTGAAAAGTTGGGACAAATAAAAAAAATCGCCGAAAATTTTATTTTCCGTGTAAAATTCTGTAATTTAGCAACCGATTTTAACGACTAAAATGGCAACACAGGAAACTGACATATCAATCAAAGAAGACAGGATTGCAAGCAATCCCCACATGGTGCTGATTTACACCATGGTAGGCATTGCTATCGGTATGCTGTTCCCTGTCGTGGCGATACTTGCGGAGTTTCAGATGAAGCACATCCAGTTTTCGTTATCCAAACTCCTTTACATCCACGATCGCTCGCCGTTGCTCTATATCATAGACCTCGCGCCTATTGTAATTGGAATTATTTTCAATTATTTTGCGCGTCGCAACCGCCGTCAGAACGAGGAACTGGAGAAGATGCTCGACGAGAAAAACGAAATCTTCCGCAAAAACTCCATGATCGCCAAGCGAATTGGTGAAGGCGACCTCTACTTCGACAACAGCGAAATCGACCAGAACGACCTCCTCGGTAGTTCGTTGCTTATAATGAAAAACAACCTTGTGGCGACATCGCAGCGTGAGGCGGAGCAAGCGTGGATTGCAAAAGGCAAGGAAATTGTGGGCGACATCCTCCGTCAGCGCAATAGCATCAACGACCTCGCATACGAGACCATCATCAACATCATAGAATTTATCAACGCGGTGCAAGGCGCGTTCTACCTATACGACGAGGACAAGAAGACCCTCGTCAACATCGCCACGTATGCCTACAACCGCAAAAAATACGTTACCCAGGAATTTCAGATAGGCGTCGGGCTTGTGGGACAGGCTGCCTTCGAGCGCGACATTATTTACCGCAAGGAAATTCCCGCCGACTATGTAACCATCAGTTCTGGCATCCTTGGCGACCAGAAGCCGCAGACCCTGTTGCTCTCGCCCCTCATCAGCGACGAGAAGTTGCAGGGTGTCATCGAGTTTGCGTCCTTGCTGCCCGACCTGCCAAACAAGACCCTCAACCTTGTGAAGGAGGTGAGCGAGATTATCGCGCAGACCATCTTCAACTTGAAGGTGAACACCCAGACAGAGAAACTCCTCCGCGACGCCCAGGAAATGACCAAGCAGTTGCAGAAAAACGAGGAGGAACTTCGCAAGAACGCCGAGGCGATGCAGAAGGCACAACTCGAACTTCAAGACACCAACAAGAAATTGGAGGCTCAGATTCGCGAGGTGGAGCGTGGTCAGAAACGTCAGTACGCCCTTCTCGAAAACGCATCTGAGGTCATCTCCATCTACGACGAAAACGCCCTCGTTACATACGAAAGCCCGTCGTCCAAGAGCATCTTGGGCTACGAGCCTGATTACATTGTGGGCAAGAGTGCCATCGAGAAGTTCGACGAAAACTCCCGTCACAAGTTCCACGAAGTGTTCAAACAGTTGCTTGCTCACCCCGAGACGCCGGTTACATTCGAGTACCAGTTCAAGAAGTCGGATACGGAGACTCTGTGGCTCGAGGCAACAGGCCGCAACCTCCTCAGCAATGCGGCAATACAGGGCATTATCTTCAACACCCGCGACATCACCGTGCGCAAGATTGCAGAGAAGGCGCAGCGCATGTCTGGTGAGATGCAGGCATTGTCGGAGAACTCTCTCGACGCCATCCTGCGCCTGAGTCCCGACGGCAAGTTCTTCTATGTGAACCCCGTGGGACAGATGATTGTGGGACTCAAAAAAGACCAGATTGTATCCAAGCAGATAGACGAGGTAAAACTCAACGACGTAATCCGCGCCTTCTTCAAGGACGCTTTGGATCAGGTGGTTCAAAACCAGCGCATGTTCGACACCGAGACCACCTTCCCGAATGTGGGCGAAGACGGCGAGGACATGATCATCCAGTTTAACGCCATCCCGGAGTTCAACAAGGAGAAGGAACTCGAAACGGTCCTCTTTGTGGCGCACGACATCACCGAGCGCAAGCGCATCGAGATGGAAATCGAGGAAAAGAACAAGTCTATCACCGAGTCCATCAACTACGCGCAGCGAATCCAGTCGGCGATTATACCGAGTCTCGACGCCATTACGGTACGTCTGCCCAAGTTCTTCATGTTTTACCGGCCGAGGGACGTGGTAAGCGGCGACTTCCCGTGGTTCTTCGAGAAAGACGACAACGTATATATTGCGGCGGTCGATTGTACTGGCCACGGTGTGCCGGGCGCGTTGCTCTCGTTCATTGGATATTTCAACCTCAATATCATAGCCGACCACGCCGACGCGCTCCATGCGGGGCAGGTGCTCGACCAACTCCATCTTGGTGTCCGCAAGACATTAAAACAAGACAGCGAGGAACAGGAGGCAAGGGATGGCATGGATATTGCTTTATGTAAAATAAACTTCGAGAAAGGCATACTTCACTTTTCGGGCGCACACAGGCCTCTGTACTATCTCAACTCGCAGCGCGAACTCTTGCAGTACAAAGGCACGGCGCAGGCCATCGGTGGCAAGCCGCCGCGCAAAGGCAGGGAGGAGAAGAAGTTTGAGGACTACGAAATCAACTTCAAGCCCGGTGAAAAATGTTTCTTCTTCTCAGACGGTCTTCCCGACCAGATAGGCGGCGAAGACGGTCGCAAATACCGTCCTGGGCGCATCAAGGAACTCATCGAGAACAATCCGGAACTCACGATGCCGCAGTACAGGGATTTGTTTGAGAAGGACTTCCTGGAGTTTAAGGGCAGTTACAAGCAGGTGGACGACATCTTGCTCATTGGTATAGAGTTTTAAAAGAATGTATCATAATATACAACACGAATAATATTATGGCGAACACAAAAGAACATAAAGAGTCGCTTGATTTTGTTTATGACTTCTACGTCAAGATGAAGCGTAACAACATCAATTTGGCTTACGAAGGAGAGATAACGCACCAGATAACGAAGGCGTTTACCTCCCTCGCCGAGACCAATATGGCGCGAGAGGAGGACCCAAGCTCCGTTCAGAAAAAGGTGTTCCACGTCATGGTGGAATGCCTACAGAACATAAGCAAGCACTCCGAAGGTAATGCCAACGAATCGGCGAAGGACGGCAGGGGCATTTTTATGGTGTCGAAGGCGGCGACGGAATACAACGTCACCACCGGCAACATCATCAAGAACGCCAACGTCGAAAAGTTGCGGTCGATTCTCGAGAACGTCAATAAGCAAGACAAGGACGGACTCAACAAACTCTACAAGCAGCAGATGCGGGAAGGAAGCATTTCCGACCGTGGAGGCGCGGGACTCGGTTTTATCGACATCGCTCGTAAGACCGGACAGAAGTTGCTATACAGCTTCCTGACGATTGACAGTGTCAATTCGTTCTTCGTTTTAACATCAACTATTTCACGTATAAAAGAATAAATCTACATAATTATGTCAGTTATAAAAATACAGGGTACAGACGATACCCCCACAGTTACTTTGGACAAGGAAAACAACATCTTCGAGATTTCGGGACGTTCGCTGCCCGAGGATGTCGTTGTGTTCTACAAGCCTATTCTCGAATGGCTTGACGAGTACAAGAACGACCCCCTCGACAAGACCGTCTTCAATTTCAAGCTCGAATACTTCAACACGGCATCGTCTAAGTTGCTTCTCGACGTATTGCTCAAACTCGAGGACATCCACAACGACGGACACGACGTACTCGTTAAGTGGCACTACCCCGACGACGACGAGGACATGGAGGAGGCCGGCGAGGAGTATTCCGACATCGTTGACGTGCCTTTTGAGCAGGTTCCGTACTCGATTTAGTTTTTTTTGTAACACAAAGATAGTCAGCATCAATCGTTGATAGTAAGCAAACCAGTATTAGAAACCAAGCATCATGAGTGAGGAGATTTTAAGAGCGTTAATCCAGTTGTTTGCCCTCACCGCCAAGCAGGACGGCGGCATCGAGGACAAGGAATTGCAGTATGTGGAGAGTTTCCTCATACAGCAACTTGGTGTGGAGGCGGCTCAGGAGTGGTTGCTCGATTTCAAAAAGCAGGTGGGTCTTATCCTCGACGAAAAAGCCCTGCGCAAGCAGGAGCGTGAACGCAAGAAACAACTCGAGCTCGAGAAGGAACTCGCCAACAACCCGGAGGCGCGTGCCAAGATGGAGAAGGACAAGGAACTTACTTCGGTGCGCGAGTCCGTCAAAATCCTCGGTATCTGCAAGAAGATTAATAAGCAGATCAACCAGCAGCAGAAGATAGTGGTGTATGTGCGTCTGTTTGAGTTGGTGAATACCAGCAAGAAATTTACGGAGCAGCGCATGGCCATCATCAACACCGTGGGCGAGGTATTCAATGTCAATCCCGAAAAGTCGTCGATTACGGAGGGCGCACAGGACGTGTTGAAGGATTCGGAAAATTTTGTGGTCAACAACGATGCTATGAAGTTTGATTCGCCAAACATTTTGGTAATCAGCGACAATGAGTATTCGTTTGTCAACACCAAGACCATCCGATGCGAGGGTCTCGACTCCGACATCTTCATTATGCGAGTTACCACGCAGGAACTCTACTTCATGCGCTACACCGGCACGCACGACGTGTTCTTGAACGGCCAGGCGATATTCGCCGACCGTATTTACTCGTTTGCGCCGGGTGCCACGCTCAAACTCTCCAAAGGTAAGCCTGTGTATTATAGCGACGTGGTAGCCACGTTCCAGGCAGACAAGACCTTTACCAACTTGTCGTTCAACTGCAACAACCTCGAATTCAAGTTCCCCAACGGTACTATTGGTCTGAGGAACATCAGCTTCTCCGAGTGCCAGGGCAGGCTTGTGGGCATCATGGGTGCGTCGGGCGCGGGCAAAACTACGTTGCTCAACGTGCTTTCGGGCATCACTACTCCGTCGAAGGGCGAGGTGCTTATCAACGGCATCAACCTCCACACGCAGAAGGAAAGGCTCGAAGGTGTCATAGGACTCATCCCGCAGGACGACCTTCTGATAGAGGAGTTGACGGTCTTTGAAAACCTTTATTTCAGCGCGAAGTTCTGTTTCAAGGACATGAATGACGACGAGATTACCGCCAAGGTAAACTCCGTCTTGAAGAGCCTCGGCCTCTATGAACGCCGCGACCTCAAAGTGGGCAACTCGCTCAACAAGTTGATTTCGGGCGGTCAGCGCAAGCGTCTCAATATAGCCCTCGAACTTATCCGCGAGCCTTCCATCCTGTTTGTGGACGAGCCTACGTCGGGTTTGTCGTCAAGGGACTCTGAGAATGTTATGGACCTTTTGAGGGAGTTGACCCTCAAAGGCAAACTTATTTTTGTGGTTATCCACCAGCCGTCGTCGCAGATTTACAAGATGTTCGACAAGATGATTATCCTCGATACTGGAGGATATATGGTCTATTACGGGCATCCTATCGACTGTATTTCTTACTTCAAGACAGCCGACAACCAGGTAAAGAGCGAGGAGGGCGAGTGTCCTGTCTGTGGTAACTCCACGCCGGAGGTAATCTTCGACATCATCGAGGCGCAGAAGGTGGACGAATACGGTAATTTCAAGGACGAGCGCAAGGTGACGCCGCAGGTATGGGAGGAACGTTTCAGGAAGAACGTCACGCCTGAGAAGATAGACGACGTTACCAACGAGCCGCCTAAAAATCTGCATGTGCCCAATTGGCTTCATCAGTTCCTGATATACCTCAGGAGGGATGTCAAGTCCAAAGTGAGCAACACTCAATATGTGGTGCTCAACCTTTTGGAGGCACCGTTGCTGGGCTTCATATTGTCGTTCCTGATTAGGTACACGGATCCCAACAAGGGACGCTACCTCTTCTTCGAGAATGAGAACGTTGTGCCGTATATCTTTATGAGTATCATCGTGGCTCTGTTCTTGGGACTTACGGTGTCGGCGGAGGAAATATTCCGCGACCGCAAGATACTCAAGCGAGAAGAGTTTCTCAATCTGTCGCGGTCGAGCTACTTGGTGGCAAAGGTCGTCATATTGACTTTCATATCAGCGGTACAGGCCATCCTGTACGTGCTTGTTGGCAATACTATACTGCAATTTGAATGGGAGATGTACGGTTCGTTCTGGCTTGTGCTATTCTCGATGTTTGTATTTGCCAATATGATGGGTCTCAATATATCTTCGGCGTTCAATTCGGCGGTCACCATCTACATTATGATACCGCTCTTGATGATACCGCAGATGGCGTTAGGCGGTTCAATGTTC
>CAMJWL010000001.1 GCA_946409405.1 uncultured Bacteroidales bacterium | reverse complement strand
CTTTGAAATCTCGCTTTTTCTCTGCCAAATCGTTATTGTACTTCTCCAATCCGGCTATTTTTTGCGAAATATCAGCCATCAATTGTTTGATTTTGCCTGTATCTTCGTTTTCGTATTTCTTCAAATCGTCATCAAAAAGCGACCTTTGAGGTGTCTGTATAGTAGTAGTGTATGATGAAATATTGACATTGGATTTTTCGTCGTCGCGCAAATGAAGCCTACTGTAAAATTTCAAGATATGGTAAAATATCATATTCACCAACCAAGAAGCACTTCCAATAATTGCGAAAAGCGAAACAAAATTTGGAACGTCAATTTTATCTGCAAGGAATAGCAAAACAATTACCACCAAGGCAAACGGAATAAGCCACGTTTTTAACATGTGCTTGAAATAGTCCTCTTCATAAAAAAAACAACAGACCCCCAAGTACACAAGTGATGCTATTATAAAGACAAGTGCCATACTTTATTGTTTTTTGTTACACCGCAAACATACGCACAATTTCCCGACCCGCCAAAGAATCAATTTCGGTTTTTCTTTATGGTTTTATAAAAAGAATTTTACGAAATCGTAAAAAATATTTTATGTTATTCAGAATGTAAATCTTTGGAAAGGTCGATGAAAAAATCGTGGTTGAGGGCTTTGCAGATGATTTTGAGGATGCCGGTGTCAATTTCGGCACTTTGAAAAAGATTGTAACACGTTGGCACAGTGCGGTTGATTTGATGCGCGAGCCACACCTTAGAGCGTCCTTGCCGCTCTAACTCTGCCTTTATCTTTTCGCCGATGTGGATGCTCATTGCCTTAATGCTTGTTGTCTGATTAGATTCCGAGGTCAGACTTGACACAAAAAAGGCGTGGAATCTTTAATCTGCCCGTTTCCACATCCTGAGGTCTTCGCATTACCCGTATTCGTAAAAAACGAGCAACGATACCTCACGCCGTACAAGTATAATAATGGCACACAATATACATTGAGTACCGATAATATACACACACGGACGTTTATCGCTGCCACGTCCTTGACGAATACTTGAAAGTTGCGAAGTTTCAGGATGTCAAAAACATAGCGTCATAAACGCCTACAATATATACTTTCCTCGCCGCCGTATGGTACGGCATTGAGGTATGCAAATATAAGTTGTTTTTGGGAGATGTGCAAAAAAAACTTCGACAAAAACTTTTTTGTTTCGCAAGATTCTTTTTATTTTTGCCTTGACGGAATACTACAAACACTCAGCAATGAACATTTACGACATACACACCTTACAGCAACAGCCCGAAGGTCAGCAATTTGACAGGAAAAGTTTTCGCATCGAGCCAAAAAATTTGGCAATTATCATCGTTGCGTTTGCCAATGCAGACGGCGGCGACGTGGCGATAGGCATTGAAGACAACGGGAAAATCACAGGCATCGACGGTAACGAGGAACACCTTAACGAATTGCTCCGCGCTCCGTTCGACTATTGCGTTCCTTCGGTAAATGTGGATGTCAAATTTGTACAATGTGTTGATTACAAAGGCAATGCAAACCATATACTTATAATGCACGTAGAGCCAAGTATGCGCGTCCACGCCAATCAGACAGACGAAGCATTTTACCGCGTCGGCGACAAATCCAAAAAACTTAATTTTGAGATGCGGATGCAATTGTTCTATGCCAAAGGATGTCGTTATTATGAGGACGAACCGGTTTATGGAGCCACAATCGACGACATCGACCTTGATTTTGTAACAGAATATTGCCATAAAATAGGTTACGCCAAAAACGCGAAAACATATCTGCGCACCAACAAAAATTTCATAACTACCGAAAATGGGAAAGACAAGGTGTCGGGGGCGGCAATTTTGTTGTTTGGCAAAAACCCTCAGCAATTTTTCCAACGGGCAAGGGTGCGGATTGTGCGTTATTATGGCGACGAAGAACGTTTTGGTCGCGAAATGAACGTGGTGAAGGACGTTTGGTTTGAGGGTCGGATTTTGGAGATGACGCAAAAGGCAATCGACTTTGTAGATACACAAATCAAAGAATATACATTTTTGGGCGACGGAGCACGTTTCGTAACAATACCGCAATATCCCCCATTCTGTTGGACAGAACTTATTGTCAATGCCGTAGCCCACCGCGATTACAGCATTTTGGGCACAGACATCATCATCAAGATATTCGACAACCACTACGTCGTTGAAAGTCCGGGCATCCTGCCAGGTATGGTTCGCATCGACAATATACGACAGATGCACTTTTCGCGCAATCCAAAGATAGTTCAGTTCTTGCAACAATACAAGTTGGCAAAAGAATTTGGTGAGGGTGTGGATCGAATGTTTAGAGAGATGGACGAAGCCGGCAACCCCGCGCCGATATATAAACAGATGGATTTTATGTTGAAAGTAACATTAACATCTGCAATGAGGGACGACAACAATGCTACTCCAAATGTTTTCACGGACACAAAAAGTAACATGAAAAGTAATATGAAAAGTAATATGAAAAGTAACATGAAGAGTAGCATCAAAAACGAACAAATCATCGTAGAAACCATAACAGCAAACCCTTCCGCACCCATCCCAATTTTTCAAAAAGTTACAGGGTTATCACGTAGCGGTGTTTGGAAAATCCTCAATAGACTGCGTTCTAAGGGCATAATTCAACGTGTGGGCACAGACAAGGACGGACATTGGCAAATGTTGAAGACATACTATGCTTCTATGGAGGCGGACGACGAAAACACCCCCGAAAATATCGCAGAAAACAACACTAAAAATGGAAAAAGTAGGGAGGAAAGCACCCTAAAAATAGAGGACAGTAGGGGAAAAAGTAGGGATAAAATTATATCGTTACTAATTGCAAATCCCCAAATGACCCAATCCGCATTAGCATCTGCTCTACAACTAACTGTAAAAGGCATTGAAAAACAACTAAAAATTCTTCGTGAACAGGGCATCATCCGCCGCGTCGGTTCTGCGAGGGGCGGACATTGGGAAGTCTTGTCAAAATAACCATACAAAAAAAATCCCGTCCGAAAGTCTCATATCTCACTTCCGGACGGGATTTATAATTCAATTAGGGTATCCTCTTACAGCCACTTAACCAATGCGAAGTCGGTTCTGTGGACGAGGTTCTTGTTGGTCGGGAAGAGGCGGAAACCGTAGTTGAAGTTGCCCGGCTTAACGGGACGGAGTTCTACGGAGTAGTGTGCGAAACGTCCTTCCACCTTCTGCAAGGTCAACGGAGCCTTGGAGAGCAACTTGGAACCGCCGTTGCTGAGTTCGGTCATCACCATCTCAACTCCGAGGTCTTCTGCGCTGAGGCCACCGAGGTCGAGAACCACCTCGCCAAAGTATTCTTCGCCCATATAGAGCGCGTCCTTGACGATTTCGTGGAAGTTAATCTTGACAACCTTGATGTTCTCCCAATGCTGTACCACCTTGTACTTCCAAGCGGCGAGTTGACGGGCAACCTCGTAGTTGTTGGCGTTGACTTCTGCGCCCGTTACAGCCAACTTGTTGTAGTAACGCTCGTAGTAGTCGTCGAGTTGACGCTTCATAGTGAAATTGGGCGCGATGTGTCCGATGGAGTTCTTGATGACGCTCACCCACTGCTCGGGAACGCCCTTCGCATTGCGGGTGTAGAACTTCGGGCAGATGTCCTCGATGATTGTGCGGTAGATGGTGGCAGCGTCGAGGAGGTTCTGATAGTCTTGGTTTTGGTAAGCGCGCTCCTGCGGCAAGCACCATCCGCCGTCGGGACGGTAGCCTTCCACCCACCAACCGTCGAGCACGGAGTAGTGGATTGCGCCGTTCATAACAGCCTTCATACCCGACGTACCCGATGCTTCGAGCGGACGGGTCGGGGTGTTCATCCAAATATCGACACCCGAAACCAACTTCTTGGCGAGGGCGATGTCGTAGTTTTCGAGGAAGAGAATCTTGCCTGCAAACTCGGGACGCTTGCTGATTTCAACAATCTGCTTGATGATGCCCTGTCCGCCGCCGTCTGCGGGGTGAGCCTTGCCCGCGAAGATAAACTGTACGGGACGCTCGGGGTCGTCAACAATCTTCTTCAACATTTCGAGGTCGGTCAAGAGCAAGTTGCCACGCTTGTAGGTAGCGAAACGACGAGCGAAACCGATGGTCAAAGTGTTGGGGTTCAATGTGTTCTTGATGCGAACCATCGACGACGGAGCCTCGCCGCGTGCCTGATAGTCGGCAGCCATCTTCACCTTGATGTAGTCGATGAGATCCTTGCGCTTCTGCTGACGCATCTTCCAAATTTCGGCGTCGTCAACATTCTGAATCACATTCCACAAAGACTCGTTGCTTTGGTCTTTGATGAACTTGGGATCGAAGGTCTTGTTGTAGAACTGTTGCCACTCCTTGGCAGCCCAAGTCGGATAGTGAACGCCGTTGGTGACGTAGCCGATGTTGAGTTCCTCGGGGTAGTAACCGTCCCACATATAGTTGAACATATTCTTGGTAACTTCGCCGTGGAGCATCGACACGCCATTGACCTCCTGAGAGAGTTGGCAAGCGAGGTACGAGAAGTTGAACTTGTCGCCACGGTCGTCCACGTTCTTCTTGCCGAGGGCGAGGAAGTCCCTCACCGATACGCCGAGACGCTGCGGATAGTGTCCCATATAGGTCATAATCATATCCTCCGGGAATGCGTCGTGGCCTGCCGGTACGGGCGTGTGGGTGGTGTAGAGGGTGGATGCGCGAACGATTTCGAGGGCTTCATTGAGGGTAAACTTGTTCTCAGTGATGAGGTTGTTGAGACGCTCGATGCCCATAAGAGCCGCGTGGCCCTCGTTCATATGGTAAATCTGCTTGGTGATGCCCATCTTGCGGAGTGCGCGAACGCCGCCGACACCGAGGAGCATTTCCTGCTTCAAGCGGTTTTCCTGATTGCCGCCGTAGAGGTGGTGGGTAACTCCACGGTCTTCCTGCCAATTGGCTTCGAAGTCAGTGTCGAGCAAGTAGAGTTCGATGCGGCCTACCTGAGCCTTCCAAACGTTGGCGGTGAGTTTTCTGCCCGGGAACGCCACCTGAACTTGGAGTTGGTTGCCATCAGTATCCTTAACCTCCGTGATAGGCAGCGACTTGAAGTCCTGCGGGATGTCTTCGGCGATTTGGTCGCCCCATACGGAAATCTTCTGACGGAAGTAGCCGTAGCGGTAGAGCAAGCCGACTGCCACCATATCAACGTTGGAGTCGGAAGCCTCCTTCAAGTAGTCGCCGGCGAGGATGCCGAGGCCGCCCGAGAAGATTTTCAGCGAGTCGTGGATGCCGTACTCCATACAGAAGTAAGCCACCGAAGGACCCTTGGCGTTCTTCTTCTCGTCCATATATGCCTTGAAATTGGCATACACCTTCTCGTATTTTGCAATGAATTCTGCGTCGTTTTCGAGTACCGACAAGCGGTTGAGGTCCACCATACGCATAAGTTGTACGGGGTTCTGACCCGACTTGTCCCAAAGGCCGTCTTCGCCGATGGTCTGCCACATTTCCTCAGCCTCGTAGTTCCAACACCACCAAAGGTTGTAGGACATCTCCTCCAAGCCCTTGAACTTGCCGGACAGGTTGGGCTGCACCTGAATGTTTCTCCAAATAGGATTGTTCACTTTTATTTCTTTTATGTTAAACGATTCGTGTGAGTATTTGGTAAAGTCCGCCTCGTCGTAGCGCGTCTTGGTGCGCTCCAACGCGGTGGAATATGCTTTGAGATAGTATTTTGCGAGGTTTTTCCACAGGAACTGCTGCGAGAGCGCGTATGCAGCCTTGCGGTTGACCTCCATCTTCTTTGCGTCGAGGTTGGCGTACTCAATGACGGCTTTGGCGAGGCTTTCGGACACCTCATTATAATTGTCGTCGGTACGATGAAGCACTACAACGGGCTTTGCGTCGGCGGGCAGGAGTTTTTCGCTGTACTTGCCGAAGCCCGCGAGGTCGGTGGTGATGGTCGGCACCGAGAATGCTATCGACTCCATCGGCGTGTAGCCCCAAGGTTCGTAGTATGACGGGTAGGCTGTTACGTCCATACCAACGAGCAAGTCGTAGTAAGGCATATTGAAGATTCCGTCGTCGCCCTTCAAGTAGGACGGCACAAAAATCAACTTGATTTGGCTGTCCTTGCCGTTGTCGAGACCCAACTGAATGGCGCGGTTGCACACTGCGTCGTACTCCACGTAGTGAAGTCCGTGCGTGAGGTAACGCGAATATTGGTCGTTCTTGACAGGCTCCTTGCCACCGTTGAGGGCTGCAACGAGGTCGGGACGTGCGCCGTAGTGGTTGGCGGGCACGGTGATTATTGCCAAGAGTTTCTTCTTCTTGTCGAGGGTACCGAGATCCTTGATTTTTTTGAGGCTTTCGAGGAATACGTCGATGCCTTTGTTGCGGTATTCATAACGTCCTGACGTGCCGAGGATTACGGTGTTCTTGTCGTCAAACTTCTCGGTGAACAACTTGCCTGCCACCTCCAACATCTTGGCGCGGGCGGCTGTGCGGCGGGTGTTGAACACCGAACCTTTGGGAACGAAGTCGTCCTCAAAACCGTTGGGCGTTACATAATCTACCGCCCTGTATGTGAACTGCTTGCACTCGATGGCGGTGATGTCGGACACGGTGGTGTATGCGTCGGCAGTGAGCGCGGAGAGTTTTTCGCACGACTGCTTAGCCACCATATTGAACTCACGCGCCTTGGTGTCGCCGTCGTAATTCTTGATGGGGCCGTACAAAGGCTGACCGTTGCCGGCGATGCTACGTCCGATTGCTGTGGCGTGCGTGGTGAACACAGTGGCAATCTCGGGCGCGTACTTCTCGATGTAAAGGATTCCCGCACCGGTCATCCACTCGTGGAAGTGCGCGATGACGCGGTTTTCGGGTTTGAGGTTGTAGGTACAGAAACTCTCGATGACCTTGCCCGCCGAATATCCGAAGATGACGGGTTCGATGTAGCCCCAATCGCCTGAGATTGAGTCGAGTTTGTAGGTCTCCCACAACTCCGCAAAAATCTTGTCTTTCTTGGAAATGTTTTGCGAAAAATCGACGAGAATCACGATAGGTTCGCCGACAATCTTCCAACGGCCAATCCTTACGCGGGTCTCGGTGCGGTTGATCATCTCCCTCCAATCGGTGTAGAGCGTCTTGTCCTCGACAAACTCCGGGTTCTCCTCGGAGTTTTGCCAAATGTCGGGGCCTATCATAACGAGGTTGTCGCCGAACTTGGACTTCATAGTCTGCGCCTTGGTGGAAACCACGGTGTGAATGCCGCCCACCTTGTTGCAGACCTCCCAACTTGTCTCAAAGACGAAATCGGGTGTCAATTCAGTTGATGCCATATAATTGTTTTAAATGTTTTGGTTATTAAATCAGGCAAAAGGCATCAATCTTCCGATACATTTTTGCCGTGGCTAAAATAGGAAGTTTTTTGGAAATGACAAAAATTTTTGAGAAAAAATTTTCTCCACACTCATTATCAATCTATTACAACCCCAAAAACTCCCTTAGACCATCCAACGTTTTGAGGTATTCCTTGTCAACGCCGAAACAGCCCGGCACCATTTCGTTGTATTTGTCGAGGAAATCCTCATACGAGCCTTCCAACAGCGACGGCGGAATAAAAAACACCCTGTTGCCGCCCGTACAACGGTTGCCTGCCTGAACCATCGTTGAAAAACCGCCGAGATTGTGGCTGCGGAATTGGTATTTTTCGAGCATCCAATCGCCGCCAAAACATATCTCACGTGGCAACGGTATGTCAAAAACTTCTTTTATGGGATTGGCACGCTCGATTTGGTCGGAATTGAGGCGGACTACCTCGTCAATGAACTTGTCGCCAAAACAATCCTCCACCACTCGCTGAAATCTGCCGTCGTCCAAGCGAAAATACCTCACAAATCGCGGCTCGCCATCCACGTCCTCAATGGCGTATGAGTACGTCATCATATCCTTGGTCGCCCACGGATATGTGTATTTCAATTTTTCTAACGCCTTGTCAATGTAGGTGTTAATATCTGTACCGTATGGAAATTTCTCGTTCATTGCCTGAATCATTACTATCTGCAAAAAAAAATCACTCCTTCATGCAAAGAATAAAAAAAGGAGACTCCCTTAATTAAATAAGAGCGTCTCCAACATCAAAATAAACTTCTTCTTATCCTCTTAGTAACCAAGACCAAACCTCTTGAACTCGGTAACGGTCAAATCCTTGTCAACCGATTTGAGGTACTCGCGGATGGTAATCTTGTTGTCCTGCTCGTACTTCTGGTTGAGGAGGGTAACTTCCTCGTAGAACTTGTTGAGACGGCCCTTGGCGATGTTTTCAACCATCTGAGCGGGAACAACTGTCTCGGCTGCAACCTTCTCCTTGATTTCCTTGGCGAGTTTGCCCTGTTCTTCGGTAATCCAACCCTTGGTGATGTTGGAAGCGATGTGGTCGTCGGAGTCAACGTGAGCGGGATTGATGCCTTCCTTCTTGAGAGCGGCTTCAACCTTCTTCTGAATCTGCTCCTGTACGGTCTTCTCCTTAGCAACTTCGATTTCCTTGTCGATAATCTCCTGAGAGATGCCGTCCTTGTCAACAGCGATAGGAGCCATTGCGGCTACCTGCATTGCAACGTTCTTGGCAACGGTCTCGTCGAGGGTCTTGTTGTAAGCAACGAGAGCGGTAAGGCGATTGCCCATGTGGTTGTAGCAATATACCTGTGCGCCAGACACCTTGCCATAGTAAGCGAGTTCCATCTTCTCACCGGTCTTGCCGCTAAACTGAACCACCTCCTCAGCCACAGTGCTTGCACCGTAAGGCAATGCTTTGAGGGCTTCGAGGTCGTTGACGTCGGCTGCAACAGCGGCGTCGAGGATGCCCTGAGTGAGTTTTACAAAATCTTCGTTCTTGGCAACGAAGTCGGTCTCGCAGTTGAGCGATACCACGTAAGCCTTGGTGCCGTCGGCAGACTTAACGCCGAGTACACAGCCTTCCTTAGCCTCACGGTCGGCGCGCTTGCTTGCCACCTTCTGACCTTTTTTCCTGAGAATATCTATTGCGGCATCGTAATCGCCGTTGCTCTCGGCGAGTGCCTTCTTGCAGTCCATCATACCTGCGCCGGTAAGATCGCGGAGTTTCTTAACGTCGCTTGCTTTAATTTCAGCCATTTTGAAAGTATAATATTGTTGATTAAACAAAAATTTTCTTGGTTATGCGCCTGAGGGCGGCTTTTTTCTTTAAACATAAATTAAAACGAATTAAAATGAATTAAAACGAATTTCAATTAATTCAATTAATTTATATTTAAGAAAAATGCTTCCTTTCTTGTTCAAAAAGGAAGGAAGCATTATGTTTGTTTTTTCGATTGATTACCTTAATATATAAGGTGCGCCTGAATTATTCAGCGGATTCCTCAGCGGGAGCCTCGTCCTTGGAGCCTTCGCCCTTGCGAGCGCGGGTCTTGCGGGGTTTGTTGTGGCTCGAAACCTTGGTGTCCTTGCTGTCAACGTCCTTGTCTGACTTGCGCTCTGCAACGCCCTCGGCAATAGCCTTGGTGATAACGTCGAGAACGATGGAGATAGACTTTGCGGCGTCGTCGTTGGCGGGGATTACGAAGTCAACGTCGTTGGGGTTGGAGTTGGTGTCCACCATGCCGAATACGGGGATGTGGAGTTTGTGAGCCTCCTTAACGGCGATTTTCTCCTTCAAAACGTCCACTACGAACAATGCGGCGGGAGTCTTGGTGAGGTCGGCGATAGAACCGAGGTTCTTCTCGAGTTTTGCGCTCTGACGCTTTACCTGCAACTTCTCGCGCTTGGAGAGTTGGTCGAAAGTGCCGTCAGAAATCATCTTGTCTATCGACTGCATCTTCTTTACGGCCTTGCGTACAGTGGGGAAGTTGGTGAGCATACCGCCCGACCAACGCTCTGTAACGTAAGGCATGTTGACAGCCTGAACTTTTTCTGCAACGATCTCCTTGGCCTGCTTCTTGGTGGCAACAAAGAGAATCTTGCGACCCGATTTAGCGATTTGCTTGATTGCGGCGGCAGCCTCTTCGAGTTTTGCAGCCGTCTTGTGAAGATCTATGATGTGGATTCCGCCCTTCTCCATGAAAATGAAGGGAGCCATTGCAGGATTCCATTTCCTTGTCAAGTGTCCGAAATGTACACCTGCGTCTAACAATTCTTCGAAACTTACCATTTCTTTTTGTTGTTTTGTTTGTTTACATTCTACTTAATTCAATCGCCGGGTAGCAACAGGACAAATCACATGCGCCATCGGTCTCGACGATTTGGATACTAAACTGAAATTAACGCTTGCTGAACTGGAAGCGTTTGCGTGCGCCGGGACGACCCGGTTTCTTCCTCTCGACAACGCGGGCGTCGCGTTTCAAGAAGCCTTCCTTCTTGAGGGTTACGCGGTCTTCGGGGTTCACTTCCACGAGAGCCCTTGCGATGCCCATGCGGATGGCCTCTGCCTGTCCCTTGAATCCGCCGCCGCATACGTTCACCTTGATGTCGTAGGTGTTGAGGGCGTTGAGAGCCTCAAGCGACTGCAATACGACTTTCTGGAACTGCGGAACGGTGAAGTACTCGTTGACTTCCTTGCCGTTAACCTTAATCACGCCGGTGCCAGCCGACAAATACACGCGGGCTACGGCTTCTTTTCTTCTGCCTACTTTGTTAATAACTTCTGCCATGATTATCTGAGGTCATTTAAATTAATAAGTTTGGGCTGCTGAGCCTCGTGCTCATGCTTGTCGCCCTGATAAACCTTGAGGTTGCGCATGATGGCGTCGCCAAGTTTGTTCTTGGGGAGCATGCCGCGAATAGCCTTCTCAATCATCCTCTCGGGGCCGTTGGCTTTCTTGAAGAAATCCTTGGCAATCTCAATCTTCTGACCGCCCGGATAGCCTGAGTAGTGTACGTACTCCTTCTGTGCCATCTTGTTGCCAGTGAGACGGATCTTCTCGGCGTTGATGACGATTACATTGTCGCCACAGTCAACGTGCGGAGTGAAAGAGGCCTTGTACTTGCCTCTCAAAAGCATGGCTACCTTGGATGCAAAGCGTCCAAGGGTTTGGTCTGCCGCGTCAACGAGCAGCCATTCCTTCTTAACGGTCGCCTTGTTGAGGGAGACCGTCTTGTAACTAATTGAATCCACTTTTTTGTAAATTAAATCGTTGTTTTGTTCAATAAAAACTGTACCTAACTGTTGATAATAATCGGGTGTGCAAAATTACACATTATTTTTTATACTGCAAATTTTTTTTGAAATATTTTTTTGCAACGATATTGTTAAGTCTATTTCCACTTGAATCCTCTACCCAAAAACGTGAATATGGCCGCCACTACGTAATACGGATACACTATGCCGAGGACTACTACATCCATAATCCGTTGATGCTCATTATAATACTCAGACGAAACTCTTACCGACGCAAAATCGACGGCAAATTTTGATAACAATACCGACAACGCCATCCACCACGCACCGCCACAAGCCCACAATATCGGCGCGGCTATGGCTGCCAAGTTGCCGAGGAGAATGGCAAACGCAAAAAACAATATATAATAATCGGTGTATCCGCCGGTCTTGCTCACCCAACGCGCACGCTGATTGAGTAGTTGATGGATATTTTCAACGCCATCGGTGCGGATGACGGCATCGGGATTTTTGGCATAGACAAAACGCTTGTGCTGCCTTCCCGCCGATTCCATCATAAACATATCGTCGCCCGAGGCGTATTTGCCATTGATGTCGCCGATTGATTTTTTGATGAAGGTGGAACGGTAACCAATATTGCCGCCGTTGCACATTACGGGACGACCAGCAATGCAAGTACCTGCCGTAATGGTGATTAGCGCAAAAGATTCCGCTTGCCACAGGCGTTGAAACATTTTGGTTTTGTCGGGGGCTTCGATGATTACGGGAGCCATTATCATATCGGCATCCACATTTTGGGCGGCACTTACGAGGGTCTCTGCCCATCGCGGCTGCGGAAAACAATCGGCATCCGTCGATAAAATATAATCAGCATTGCTGTGAGAAATTCCAAAATCGAGTGCCTGTTTCTTGCCCTTGCCCGTGTTTTTCAAGAGGGTGATGTCAACGTCCTGACGTGCGGCGGCAAGGTCGTAGGTATTGTCGATGGAATGGTCGTCTATTAATATAAGGTGTGCGCCGGGGAGGGTCTGAGATTTGATGCTGTCGAGGAATTTGGAGATGTTGGCGGATTCGTTTTTGGCGGATACGATGATGTCGGTGGCTCTCACGGAGGACACGGAGGGCACGGAGGGAGTGGGCGCAAGAGTAGTGGGCGCAGTGGTGGCGTTGTCGTCATAATTATGAAAAACGATGCAACACTTCGTCACCAAATATACGTAAATGGCTGTTATTATGAGTATTATGATTGTAGCGATGAACATAATCAACGGAATTTGAATTTGCAACTTATGGCGAAATGGTCGGAGAGGTTTTCGTGGTGAGTATCGAAGGCGCGGCTCTCCAATGCGGGTGAATGGATGATGTAGTCGATGCGAAACCGCATAAAACTCAGGCGCACCGTACCACCCCACCCCGTGCCGCTTTCGCAAAATGCGTCGCAGAGGTCGTTGCCGATGATTTCGCGGTAACAATACGAAACCGGCGGCTCGTTGAAATCGCCGCACAGAATCACCGGGAAGGGCGAATTTTCCATCAACCGCCTTATCAACTCCGCCTGTTGGACGCGCATAGAATACGCCTTGGTGAGTTTGTTGTAGATGTTTCTAACGCCCGACACTTGCTCAGAATTGTTTTTCTTGTCGATTTGGTCGATGAAGTCGTAATCGTCGTAGCCGAGTTTGATGGAGCGCAGGTGAATATTGAAAATCCGCGCCTTGTTGCCCTTAAACTCCACGTCGGTATAGATGCCGATGATATTGTCGGTGTGGTCGTAGATGGGCGTGGTGCAGGAGAGCGGATATTTTGAAAAAATACGGTAGCCCTTGTTGGTGTTGTGCTGAATGTCGGCGGGATTGTAATCGCGGGCGATGTATCCCGCTTGCAACAATTCGCTGATTATATGTTCGTTGGTGATGGAATCCTTGCTGTTGTTATAAAACTCCTGAAAACAAATCACATCGGGATTTTCGTATTTCAGAAACTCAAAAATCTTGGTCTTGGTGTCGTTCTTGCTCTTAATCCAATTGTAACGGTCGAGCAAGCGCACATTGAAACTCATCAACGAAAACGACGAATCGTTGTCGTCAAAATCATCCACATAATGCAGCGGATTTAATTGAACGGTGCGGTCGATAAACTTGTAGCCAGCCCCAATGACGGCAAGCATTATGAATGTGGAATATTTTTTCAAGAAGGCCAGGAGCAACATATACAGCACGTCGATTACAAGCACGAAAGGAAATGCCATACCCGCAAGCCCCGAAAGAGGGAATTTGTCGGGATTGACATACGCCGCGCTGTAACACAACACCGTAGCAACTATCAGGCAGACAGTGAGAGCGACGTTAATCTTGCCGAAAAACCTCAACACACGCTGCCAAAATGATAATTTTTCTTTTGTATTTTCTTGTTTTTCCTTGTCTTTTTCCATTTACTCTTCAAATTCAAACTTCGGAATCTCAACAATCTCCTTGCTGATGTCCATACTGAATTTCAAGTATGTGATGCGTTTCCCTTCTTGGAGAAACATATTTTCGTAAAACGTCTTGATGCCCAAATTAACGTCAGGCAGCGGCGAACCATACAGGTCGTCGGTGTGCATTATGGGTTCTATATTATTGGCTTTCAGGAGTTCCAATGTATAGAAATGCAGAAGGCGGCTGTCGGTTTTGAGGTTGACGATTGCGCCCGGCTTCAAGAATCGACGGTAAAGATTGAGGAAATACGCCGACGTAAGACGCTTGTTTTGCTTCTTGGGCTGCGGGTCGGCGAAGGTAATCCAAATCTCCGACACTTCCTCCGCGCCAAAAAAATTGTCTATCATATCAATCCTCGTGCGCAGGAATCCGGCATTTGCGATTTTTTCCTCCAACGCCTGTTTTGCTCCCTTCCAGATACGCGCACCCTTGATGTCAACTCCTATAAAATTAACCGACGGATACACCTTGCTGAGTGCGACAGTATATTCGCCCTTGCCGCAACCGAGTTCGAGGGTGATGGGATGGTCGTTGTGGAAAAAATCCGCGCTCCACTTGCCCTTGTACTCAAAATTCTGCACCATCAGTTCGGCGGGCTGCACGACATTGGCGAAGTTCGCCATCTCTGCAAATTTTTCTAACTTATTTTTTGCCATACTTTATTCTTTATACTTTAATCTTTACTCTCCCCTCTTTAATCTTTACTCTTCATGCTTCCTCACCGTAACACCCACCTCATCTACAAAAGGCAGTATCTCCATCCTCATTCCGTGCTGGAGTTGGAAGGTGTATGTGCCTGGGGCGGGGAATTTGACATTACGCTTGAAATAGAAATCGTAGTCCTCCACCTCGCCAAACGCCATACGGTGTCCGTTGGAGAATCCTTTGTCGTCTCTCAACCTGAACTCCACAGTGTCCTTCTGCATCACCCCCGTAGGCGATATGGTGTTGATATACAGCCACAGATTGGAAAACTGATAAAAATCTACCGTGCGGATGTCTATCTCTATGTCGTATGCAGTCTGAATATCCTGCACGTCAACCTTGTAGGTCAACAATGTATCCTTGTCCCACGTCATTTCGGGCGAAAGACTCTTGCGCTCCTGATATATCCTGCCGGGGTCGCACGATATTACGAACGACACAAGGGCAAGTAGAATGATGGTTAGTGTTGGTTTCATAATATTAATGTTTAATGATGACGGCAGACGAACCGCCTGCACTCCAACTTTTGCACCGCAAATGTAAAGATAAAATTCCAAACAAACAAAAAAAAGCCGCGACGAACTTAAAGTCCATCGCGGCACACGTATTATAAATCAATAAATCTACACCAATTCCTAATCGACAATCGACTTGAAGTTGGGCTGACCGAAGTAGCGGATAAACTCTACGTCAAGCGCAGCATAGCTCTTCAGAGAAGGATTCTTCTTGCAAGCCTCTCTGAGGCTCTTCATCACGCCGTCCTCGTTGTTGTTCTTGGCAGAAATGATGGCCTTCAAGTAATCGACGTATGCGTCCTGGCTGTTCACCTGGTTGATTGTGCTGGAAGCGTCGCTTACGTTCTTGGCGAGCACCTGAGCGAGAGCCTTATTGAAGGTGGGCTTCCTGCCGAAGTTGGCAACAGCCTTGTCGTATTCGCCGTCGCGGATGTTCATAATGCCAAGGTTGTAGCCAGCCTCGTCGCATCCGATGTTCTTAGCCTTGGTGAAGTTTTCCTTAGCCTTCACGAAGTCCTTGTTGGAGAGGTCGATTACACCGAGGTTGTTATAGACAATAGCCTGGTTGCCGTCGATAGACTTAGCCTTGTTGAGCTGGCTGGAAGCCTCTGCAAGTTGGTTGTCGCGGATGAGAGCGGTGCCGAGGTTGTTGAATCCGCGCCAGTCCTGCGGGTACTTTGAAGTGTATTTTTTGAGGATGGCAATCTTCTCCTTGCTGTCGATGGAAGACATTGTAGAAGCGTAGAGAGCCTCATCCTGAGTGAGTTCGTCAAAACTGCTCTTAGCAAGCGATGCAAGTTCGGAGTCGGTCTTTTCCTTGGTCTGCAATACAGCGTTGATTTCCGAACGGCGGAGTTTGGGCAGCACGTTGGATTTGAGCGAAGTATATGCAGCGGCGATGTTCTTGATTTCGCGCTCGCGGGTGTTGGGGTCGGAGTACATCGAAAGCACACGGAGAATCAGATCCTTATCGCGGAGATTGGACGATTCCATCATCTTCTTGAAGCCTTCCCAGTCCTCAGCCTGAGTGGTCTGGCGGGAGATTACGTTGCCTGTGCCTTCCACCTTCTTGAGTTTTTCCTTGGTGAAGTTTTCGCCGGTCTTGCCGCGCTGGTCCACGAGTTTGCGGTTCATGTCTTCGGGACCGTCAGGCGATGCGTATGAAGCCACCTCGATGGATTTGATGGTGGTGTTGGCATCATCGGCAGCGGCCTTTATGAGGTTAACGAAGTCGGCAACCTCGCCCTTCTTCTGCTCCTTGCGGTCGAGGGACGACTGCTGCAAGGGGTAGTACATGGTAAGATTTTTGGTGGTGAGGCTGCTCTTGGGCTTCTGTATCTTGACGTCGATGGTCATGCCAGCGTTGCCAGCGGCATTCTTTGCTGCAGCATCTTCTGCCTCATTGTCCACGCGCACACCCTCCTGCACGAGCAGCGGGGTTACATTGACACCGTCGCCAATCTTCACGTCGGCAACGGTCTCTGATTTGCCACCTCTGGTACCCTTCATATTGAGCACGAGGTCGGACCTTCTGTAAGGATCCGAGTAATCAATAGTGTCCCTATATGTATAGGTACCGCCTTTCTTGTAGTCGATGGTGGTGTTGTTGTCCTTTACCGCCGAACCTTGGAGCGTAGCGTTCTTCATCCTGATTTCGTTGCCGTCGATAGACTTGAGCGTAGGCGTGCATACCAAGTACGCCTTCTTGTCGAAGTACTTGGGCGGGAAGGTAACGGTGATAGACACGGGCACTCTACCGGCGTGCATCTCCAACGGGCTTGGCGTAACGTTCCTCTGGATAAGGTCAGCGTTTTGCGCCATCTTTTTAAGGCCGTTGCAGCCAGAGGCAAGGAACGCCGTGGCTAACATAAGGGCCAAATAATTAACAGTTTTTTTCCTCATAATTGTTACTACTGATTTTTATGTTTAAATATTTTGCAAATTTACTAAAAAAATGGGGACAGCAAACGGTTTACGCTCCATTTTACAAATTTTTATGATTTCGTCTGTAATTGGCATCCTTGCGCACTCCCACGATGTACCCCGCCGCTATGCCCAAAAACAGCACCACGAGAAACACCGACTTGATGTTTTCCACCCCTTGACGCAACAGCAGCACCGCCATAAAAGCCAGCACCAGCCCCGCGCCAAAGCCTATAAACGAATACATCGCCTTATACCATCCCGTCCGCGCATACCCATGTTGCTTGACAAGATGATTGGTAACCTCGTCCAGACAATCCTCCAACTGTCTTTTGCCCGCCTCGCCCGAATTAATCAAATCGGCGTAGGTGGCGGCAAAAAGCGCGAGTTTTTCGGTGTTGGCGCAGCACTCGCGGCAGTCGCACCCCTCGCGGACACTCGCCTTGGCAAGCGTGGCAATATAATCGACGCGGAAAAAGGCATAGTCTTTCTTATGGACTTTGTCCCTGTTGTCTTCCAAGGATTTCTGAATTTCGTCTAATGTCGCCATTTTTTTATTATTTATAAACAAATAACAATCCAAATTTCAATATTTTTAGTATTTTTGTGTTTTAAATTCAACAACAGACACAAAATACACCGTGAAAGTCAAATTCTTAGGCACAGGCACGTCTTTGGGAGTGCCGATTATCAGTTGCGACTGCCCAGTCTGCACGTCCGCCGACCCGCACGACAAGCGGCTCAGGAGTTCCGTGCTTATTGAGACGGAGGGACGCACCATTGTAATAGACACCGGTCCCGACTTCCGACAGCAATGCCTCGCCAACAACGTGCGACACATCGACGCGATACTCATCACGCATCCCCACCGCGACCACCTGGCGGGGCTGGACGACATAAGGCCTTTCTGCTACATACAGCAACAGGACATCCCCGTATATGCCTCCCACTTCACAAGCGGCACGATAAGGCGCGACTTCGCTTACTGTTTTGCCGAGCCAAAATACCCCGGCGTCCCCGACATCGAACTGCATGAAATCCAAGACTTCCAACCGTTCATGGCAGCGGGCGTGGAGATACTGCCCCTGCCCGTAATGCACGCGCAGATGGTGGTTACTGCTTACAGAATAGGCAGGTTTACGTACATAACAGACGCGGGGAGCATTGCAGACGAAACACTTGCCGCAATCGAAGGCACAGAATATCTTGTAATCAACGCCCTGCGCAAAGAACCTCCTCATCCCGCACACTTCACCCTGCCGCAAGCCCTCCTGATGATAGACCGCATCAAGCCACGCGAGGCGTACATCACGCACATCAGCCACAACATGGCGCACCAAGAGACTCAGCGCGAACTTCCGCCCCACGTCCACCTGGCATACGACGGTCTTACGGTGGAGTTTTAATTGTTTTGGGCGGGGATGTAAGACAACACGCGGTATCCGTCCGCCTTTTTAACAAGCACGGTGCGCATCACCTTGCCTTTGACGGGGATGTTGCCGGGGTCAGTTGCCTCCCATGCACTGGGCGAAGCATTGATGTCGCCTTTCCAACCCGGCTTGCACGAATACGTCTGCGCACTTACCATGATGGTGTCGCCCTTGGAACCAAGGATTTTTTCCACCTGGGAAAACACATACTCATTGTCGTTGCCCTTGCGGAACGAATATTTGCCGTCTATGAAGTCTATTTCGCTGGTATTGTCGTCCCTTACAATAGGATAAGCGAAATACTTGTCGGCGGCGGCATGCACCTTGTCGGCGTCCACAACCAAAAATTTGCCGTCCTGAGTGAAAGCGTCGGGGCTGTCTATCGCAAGTCTTTTGACGGCAAAATCAATCTTGGTAATGTCGTCGGGGTTGGGACCATTGAAGTCCGTCAAATACGCCTGCGAAAGGTCGCTCAGAAACTTGTTCATCTCCATGTCGCCCACGCTGGATTCTGTGCCGCAGCCCGCAAGCGAGAGGAGGACGGCGGCGAGGATAGTAAGTCTTTTCATAATAATTATCTATAAGTGTGTTTTGCTGTTTTTAATGCACGGCAAATATAACACCTTTCCCCGAAAATTGCAAAAAAATTTAGCGGACAAGATTACCTCAGCGACCTCTGTATCAAACTCAAAAACTCCTCCCTCGTTGCCTTGCTTTGGAGAAAAATACCCGAAAATGCGGACGTAGTGGTTACAGAATTTTGTTTTTGCACACCGCGCATCATCATGCAGAGGTGGTGAGCCTCGATTACCACAGCCACACCAAGCGGATGCAAGGTGTCCTGGATGCAGTCGCGTATCTGCATGGTGAGACGTTCCTGCACTTGGAGACGGCGAGCGTAGGCATCCACCACGCGGGCCACTTTGCTAAGCCCCGTTATAATGCCGTTGGGGATGTACGCCACGTGCGCCTTGCCGAAGAAGGGCAAGAGGTGGTGTTCGCAGAGGGAGTAAAGTTCGATGTCCTTTACAAGCACCATCTGCGAATAGTTTTCGTGAAACAACGCGCCCTCCAACATCTTCTTCGGGTCGGTCTGATAGCCTTGTGTGCAGAATTGCAACGCCTTTGCTACCCTCATCGGCGTCTGTACGATGCCGTCGCGGGAAGTGTCTTCGCCGAGATGCTGCAAAATGCTGCCAATAGCCGTCTGAATGCCCGCCGTGGCTTCCTCATTGTATCTCTCTACCTTATAATACCGTGTGTCTGTGTCTGGCTTGATGCCATTTTCTATAAAATCTATCATTTAAAAAAAATTTTCATAAATTTGTGTCTGCAAAATTACAGTTATTTTTTCAAATAATCCAATAAAAATGAAACATAATATCTTATTGTGCGCAGCAAGCGCCAACGAACTCAAATACGTAGCCAACACCAACGCTTACAGACTTATAACGGGCGTAGGCGTGTTTCAAACCGTTTATAACCTGACCCATGCACTCACCACACAAAAATACGACCTCGTGCTTGCAGCAGGCATTGCGGGCGATTACAACATAGACCGCGCACTCTGCCAAACTTTTCGCGTGGCAAAATCCACCTTTGCCGACATCGGATTTGAAGACGAAAATGGCGATTTCTCACCGCTCGTAGGCTCTATGTTCCTCGATAGCAACAAGCCGCCGTTCCACGACAAATATATATATAATGTGTCAGGCGAATTTGCCAACGCATTGGATTTGCCCACGGCGACCGCAAACACCGTTTCGCGCACCTGCACCGACCCAAAACACGTTGCAAGCCTCCTCCAAAAATTTCCAGCCGACCTGGAGACCATGGAATCTGCGGCATACAGTTACGTATGCGCCATGCAGCACGTGGAATACGCCGAAATCCGCTGCACGTCCAACCATATCGTCCCCAAAAAACAAGAAAAATGGCAAATTGACGCAGCACTTCGCACTCTCGGCACGCACGTTGATACAATATTGCAAGGTTTTTGTAGATAAAAGTTCGTAAAAACAAAAAAAATTGTTAATTTAGCCACGCGAAAAAAGAAGACAACTGCGCCATGCAATACACGATATTAACCATAATCGCGATTACAGCATTTGTGGCGGCATGTGTAGTGATGCACATCCGCTACAGGAGGAAGATTGCGCGTTATCGAAAGACCATAGACGACTGCCGGCGCGAACTCCAAAAGGCACAGGAGTCCACAAAAAAAATCAAGGGAGACACCGACCGCGTCATCAAGGAATACTTTGCGCTAAGTCAGTCGGGGCTGCGCATCATCAAGCACAAAAAGCAAAAGGAAATCTACAACATCACCTACGATGCCATCCGCAAGTTCATACACACAGACTCCATCGGCATCGGCATTCTCAACGGTCTCTTTAACAGCCTCGACTTCTCCTTCTTCAATATCGAGAGCGAGACGATACCCTTTGCCCGCTACAACCTCGACGTATGCAACAACGTAAACATCTACTGCTTCCGCAACGGCAAGACTGTATTAATCAACGATTACCAGAAGGAAGTGGCGCGTTACCTCGACACCAGCAAATACAAGGTGAGCAAAAATGTGAGCGGCTCGGCTCTATACATCCCGCTCTACGACGACGACATCATTTTTGGCGTGTTGTCTATCTTCAACCACGAACCATACTACTTCAACGAACACCGCACCAACATCGTGCGCAGCATCGTGGCGTATCTGGAGACGGCGATAGTCAATTTTAGCACGGCGAGGACATCCGAACGCCAAAACAAACAGTACATCGCCCACCGCCTCGAACTCGAACAGACGCTCAACGAACTCCGCAAAAGTCAGAGCGAACTCATGAAAATGTCCACCGCGCTCCGCAACACCGACAACGCCGTGATGCTCCTCGACGGCAGCGGCAATGTAACGTGGCTCAACAACTCGTTCACCAAAGTGTATGGCTACACCGTGGAGGAATACACCGCCCAATCTGCCAATTACAACGACGCGCTCAGGCAGAAAGATGCTGTAGAATTTTTCCGCTTTGTATATGAAAATGCAAAATCAGTAACCTTCACCCTGCCTCACAACAAGAAAAACGGCGACGAAGTTTGGGTGCAGACCACCCTCACACCCACCCTCGACGAAAAGGGGAAAATAGTGCAGGTGGTGGACGTTGACACCGACATCACAACCCTCAAAAAAGCCGAACTCGAAATCGTAAAGCAGCGCAACGAAATAGAACTCAAAAACAAGGACGTTACCAAATCCATAGAATACGCCTCCACCATACAACAGGCTCTGATGACGGGTCAGGCATATCTCCGCCAGAGGTTTAAGAAAAGTTTCCTCATCAACCTGCCCAAAGACATAGTGTCTGGCGATTTCTTCTGGATGGGCGAAAAATTTGGGCGCAAATACATGGCTCTCTGCGACTGCGAAGGACATGGCGTTCCAGGTGCATTTGTCTCGATGATGGGCAAGGTGTTTTTGGACGAGATATTGCAAGAATGTCGCATAGAAGACCCGCCCTCAACAATACTTATGAACCTCAACGACAAACTGCAAGAAGCCGTAAGCAGCCTGTCGTCCAAGGTGGGCGGCATCGACGGCATGGATATGTCGTTCTGCATCATCAATTCGCGCAACACCACCGTACAATATGCCGGCGCATACCGTCCGCTGTACCTCGTGCGCAATGGCGAACTCTCCACCATCAACCCAGACAAGGTGTCGATTGGCGGCATCTCGCCCTCCGAAAATTTCCAGTTTGAAGACCATTGGCAGCAACTCGAAGACGGCGACCTGCTTCTCGTATGCTCCGACGGATACGCGGATCAATTTGGCTCCGAATTTGGCAAAAAACTTGGCCGCCGCAATTTTGCCAACCTCATAATAGAAGCCTCCAAAATGGACAACGCCGACGACATGGCAAAATTTCTCTACAACAAGCACATAGCATGGCGAGGCAACCTCGAACAGGTGGACGACATCTCCATTGTTGGCATTGTGATAACGCAGGATGAGGACGACGAAGATGACGACGAAGCAGAATAAAAAAAAAGATGCCCGGCAAAAAAAAATAAAAAAACCGGACATCTGAAAAAAAGGGGGAAAATAAAAGTCTTACTTCTTTGTGAGTTTCAAAGTCTCTGAACCCATCGTGAAATCCATAGCCGTAGTCGAGGTCAACGTTGCAACGTAAGCCACATTGTTGGCAGAACCGGTGGCAACGCCTTTTGCCGCGTCAAAAGAGTAGGTAATGTTTACAGTCTTTTCCTCAAACTGCTCGGTAGGCTCGGGATCGGTATTCTTCGACAAAGTTTTTTTCTCGTAATATTTCAACGTCATCGAAGTTTTGCTTGTAACGTCCAACGTCAATTCCTTGCCGTTTTTCTCGCCCTTCCACGAAGACCTGGCGAAAGCATCCGCCGTCAAAAATTTGGCTGTGGGTTCCACAGGGTCATCAGGGTCGCTGCCGCCGTTGCTACCGCCGCACGATACTACAACGCAAGCCACTAAAATAACGAGCGTTGCCAACAAAATCGATATTTTTTTCATTCTGTTTCGTATTTTAAGTTATTTTATTTGGCGGCAAGTTACAAAAGAATTTAATTACCACCAAATTTTTTTTTAGTTTTCCGCAATTTTTTTGAACGCCAATGGCAGAGCGTCAATTATATCCGAAGCGATAACACCCTGCATACCAATCTTTTGCGCAGCAATGTCGCCAGCCAATCCATGTGCAAAAACTCCAAGTATTGCAGCATGTAAGGGCGGATATTTTTGGGACAGCAACGCCGAAATTACGCCAGTCAAAACATCGCCACTGCCAGCCGTCGCCATGCCGGGATTGCCGGTAGAATTAAAATAGATGTTGCCGTCAGGGTCGGCGATGGCGGTGTGCGCACCTTTCAACACTATTATAATATTGTGTTCCTTTGCCTTTTGGGAGAGGAGCGCGAGGCGTTCAATAGAATTGTTTGTCTTGCCAAACAGCCGCTCAAACTCCTTGGGGTGTGGCGTGAAGATGGTTTGGCTTGGCGGAAGGTAATTGTAAACGGCAGGATGACGCGCAGTAATATTGAGCGCGTCGGCATCAAGCACAATAGGCACAATGCGCGTCTGCTGCGACGCTCCCAATAAGTCAACAATCTTGTCAACAACAAGATCATCTGTTCCTATACCCGGGCCAATGCCTATTGCACTGAACTTGTCTAACGAGAGAGATTCTGCCGCGCCACGGTTTTTTAACATAGTTTCCACCATAGTTTCAGGCGATGATACTTGCATAATGTTGGCAACAGGAGATGGTGCCCATTCGGTTACCAATCCCGACCCAGCGCGATGACAAGCCTTGGCGCACATCACCGCCGCTCCCGCCTTGCCTTCTGCTCCCGCCATTATCAATGTGTGTCCAAAAGTGCCTTTGTGCGCAAATTTTCCACGCGGACGGTACATTTTTTTTGCGTCCGACAACGTTACATAATGATAATCTGTATCAAAATACGCCATCTCGCTGTCGTCAACAGCAAGCGGCACTATCTCAAATTCACCTACATAATCGTAATTTTCGGGCATCAATAGCGAAAGAAACGGACTCTCAATGGTCAACGTCAAATCTGCCTTGACCACCGCACCATCTGCATCGGACGCAATGGCATCGTCCTTCAAACCCGAAGGAATATCAATAGAAATCACATAACAGCCGCTATTATTGATGGCTTTGACCACCTCGGCGGCAAAACCCTCAATAGGGCGGTTGAGTCCCGACCCAAAAATTGCATCAATTATAATGTCCGACGCCTTAAACAGAGGAATCTCAAAGCCTGATTTCAATTCAAAACACTCCACGTCGTAACCTTTTGCGTACATGATGCGCGAGATGGCAAGACCGTCGCCACCATTGTTGCCCCCGCCGCAAAAAATCATAAAACGCCTTTTGGTGTCGGGGAATCGCTGCATGATTCGCACAGAGAGATTTTGCGCAGCACGTTCTATAAGTTGCTGTGTGGTAATGCCTTCTCGGTCGATGATAGCGGCATCGAGAGAGTGCATCTGTTTGGCTGTGAGTATTTTGGAGAAAAACATCAATACGCCTCCTTCTCTCCACGCAACGTATTAAATATGGTCTTGAAGATGATGCGGATGTCGAGGAAGAACGACCAGTTTTCGAGATACCAGATGTCGCGAACCACGCGCTCCTCCATCTGCCACATTTCCTTGGTTTCGCCGCGATAACCATTTACCTGCGCCCATCCCGTGATGCCCGGCTTCACCCAACGCCTTACAGAATAGCCTTTGATGGCATTGCCGTAATACTCGTCGTGCATGTGCATGTGCGGACGCGGCCCCACAAGGCTCATGTCGCCCTTGAATACGTTAATCAACTGCGGCAACTCATCCACATTGTGCTTGCGCATCCAGTTGCCAAACGGATATTTGCGCGGGTCGTCCTCGGTGGCCTGCTTGGTGTCTGCTTCGTCGTTCACGTGCATACTGCGAAATTTATAACAAATGAACTCCTTGCCGTCCTGCCCACCGCGCTTCTGCTTAAATAATACGGGACCCGGCGATTTGAGTTTGATAACGATGGCAACCACTGCAAAAGGTATCGACAAGCACAAAAGTCCAAATCCAGAACATACAATATCAAAAGCGCGTTTACGAAACCGATTCCACGGACGGCGGAGCGGCTCGTTGCGGATTGCCAACACCGGCATCTCGCCCACAAACTCCATAATCATGGAACGTCTGAGGTAGTTGTAAACGTTTGGTACAGTGTAATACTTGATAAAATTGTTTTCGCAATACTCCATTATCGGCATAATCTCGGTCTCTCGGTCGGTACCGATATTGCAGACAAGCATATCCACCTTGTGTTTTTTAAGATAATCCACGGTGTCCTTCACATCGCCGAGGCGCGGAAGTTTGTCGCCAAGGTTGCGCGACTCCTTGTTTTCAAAATATCCGTGGATATGATAGCCGATGCGCTTGTCGGACATTGCCTCGTAGAGTTTGCCGAGATTCACACCTGCGCCGGCAAACACCACCTCGCAGTTGTCGATGCCGCGACGGCGCAACGTCGCCACAATCCACGACCCCAAAATCCTCGACACTATGAGCGTCAGCAGCAAAAGAGCAAATGTCAACACCATGCCCCACGAAAACAGCATGTCGGCAATAGTCCTATTAAAAAAGAAGTACAGCAACCCCATCAGCAATGCGGTCTTAGAACTCCTGAGCATTACCAAATCCATCTGCGCCACACGCCGGTATGCCAGCGGCGGCAGCATTAGTGTGGCAACCCAATAAGAGCCAAACCACCACCATGTCGCGTAGTCAAAATCGCCAATCTTCGGGAAGAAATGGGTTAGCCCCAAAAACAACAGAAGGAGCATTATCATATCCAATACCACCACGATTACGTAGGCAATCGACTTTTTTGAAGTAATCTGACGTTCCATCATCTCTTTTTCATTATTTAGGTGTTATTAATAATTTTCTGCGGAAGCCTCCGCTATCTTTGTAGCCTCCTTGTGCGTCTCGATAATGTCGTCGAGGGTCGGACTTGCGACAAAGGGCGTCTTGGCTATAACATCCTCTATCAAATCCGACATCTGCAAGAAGCCTATCTTGTCCTGCAAAAACCTTTTGACCGCCACCTCGTTTGCGGCGTTCATGGCGCAAGGCGCATTGCCACCCTTGCGGGCAGAATCCATCGCGATTGCAAGGTTGCGGAAGGTCTGCAAGTCGGGCTTTTCAAAGGTCAACCCGTGCGGCAGCGAGAAGAAGTCCACACGTGGAAAATCGCTCGCCAAACGGTCGGGATAGCCTATCGCAAACTGTATGGGCAACCGCATATCGGGCATTCCCATCTGCACCTTCACCGAGCCGTCCACAAACTGAACGCCCGAATGTATGATGCTCTGCGGATGGATAAGAACTTCGATTTTGTCTATCGGCACTTGAAACAGGTGCATTGCCTCTATGGTTTCGAGACCCTTGTTCATCATCGACGCCGAGTCTATCGTTACCTTCGCGCCCATGTTCCAATTAGGATGATGAAGGGCGGCCTCTTTGGTAACAGTGCTCAGATTCTCCTTCGACATCCCACGGAAAGGTCCGCCGGACGCCGTGAGCAGTATTTTCTCGATGTCGCCCTGCTCGCCTATCAACGATTGGAATATAGCAGAATGTTCGCTATCGACAGGCAAGATAGGCACACGATTCTTCACAGCCTCAGCCGTTACGATGCTTCCAGCGGCTACGAGAGTCTCCTTGTTGGCGAGGGCGATAGCCTTGCCGTGACGGATGGCGTTGATGGTGGGCAACAGACCCGCGTAGCCAACCAACGCCGCTACCACGATGTCTATGCTCTCAAATTCCATCACCTGCGAGATTGCGTCCGTCCCCGCAAACACCTTGATTGGATAATCCTTCAAGGCGTCGCGTGTCTGCGCGTACTTGGTCTCATCGGCTATCACTACGGCATTGGGTTGAAACTTAACGGCCTGCTGTACAAGCAACTCCCAATTGCTGCCAGCAGTAAGGACTTCGGCTGCAAATCTCTGCGGATTGCGCTCGATAACGTCCAATGTCTGCGTTCCTATACTGCCCGTAGAACCCAATATGGCAATATGTCTTATTTTGTCCATGTTGTCTGATTATCTTATAGTTATCAACGCATCTCCGTAGTGCCGATTAAAACGGAATGTACAATTCGGGATTCACCGGCACTCGGTCGTGCCATAGTTCAAAGTGCAGGTGCGGTCCCGAGGTGTATTCGCCCGAATTGCCCACGATGGCAATAGGCTCGCCAGCCTCCACCTTGTCGCCCACGCCCTTGTGCATCACCGAGCAATGCTTGTATATGGAGATGATGTTGTTGTCGTGCTGTATTTGTATGACGTTGCCGGTCTCCACGTTCCACGATGCCGACACCACCGTGCCGGGCAGCGTGGCAAGTACCGGTTCGTCGCCTTTGGTCGCAATATCGATGCCAAAATGCCGCGCAGACACATCAAAACCCGCCACCAACGTACCCTTTGCAGGCATAAAAAACATGAGTTTTTTGAGGTTGTTTTCGCGGTCGTTGCCACTGATGGCAGCGAGGGTGCGTTTTTCCTCCTCCTCTATAAGGGAGCGGAGTATGGAGTCGTGCTTGTTGCGGGCAAAGTCTATCTTCTGACGCTCTATCTCCGTGCCTTCTTCCGAAGCCTCGGTGTCGATGTTTGCCGACAACACGTCGGATATGGTCTTAAAATACACATCCCTGTCCACAATCACCCTTTCGAGACTGTCGATACGGAACGCCATGCTCTCCAACTCGTTGCGAAAACGTTTTTCGGACATCCTCGGCAGCATCGAATTGAGCGGCGTATATATAAACAGCACTGCTACAATGGCGGCTATCACTATCACAGCCAAACCCACGTAGGCAATGATACTTACCGACGTAACCCTAAACGACGACAACTCCATGAGTTTATTGTCGTCGTAGATGATTACCTTGTAGTCTATGCGCTCTTTTTTCCCTTTTGACATTTCTAAAATAGTTTTTGCAAAAGTACAACAAAAAACCTATTCTATTATAATTGTGGATAAGAAATCTTACATTCTATGATAAAACATCCCGGGAACTGCGCCTCGATGTTTTTTTTGAGTCTCGTGGCTTCCAAACGCGAGCGACAGTCGCCAGCACGAACCTTAAAGTAAGGTGCCTCGTAGAACACGTATGCCTCCTCGTTGCTCTTGGTGTCGTTTTTGAACTTTTTTGCGACGTTCTCCGCCTTCGTCTGCGCGTCAACACCCGACTCAAAGAATATCTGCACACTGTATCCATACGACTGACGCTTTTTGCCAGCCTCAATAAGACCGCTCCCGATGCTCTTCAACGCGGGGTCGCAGTTGACGCTCGCATTAGCCGGAGCATTGCCCTCGCTGTCTGGGAATATGCCGAGTTCGTCGATGTCGAAGACCACACGCTGAGCCTCCACCGTCAACGTACTGAATATCAGTGTCATAAAAACCAACATTAAAGTTTTTGCCATCATCTCGCAATTTAGTTTTTTTATATATATTTTAGATTGCAAAAGAAACAAAAATTTGTTAATTTTGCAAATGAATTTTTCATTAAATTTATTATGACAGAAAACGAACAGACATCCATCCCCAACGGCAAGGCGGGGCTGATAGAAAAAATCAAGGCAAACGTCAGCCTGACGCATTTGGAGACCGAACACGGCATCGGCGACGATGCTGCGATTGCTCATTACGACGGCGGCGAGAGCACCCTCGTAAGCACCTCTATTTTTGCCGAAGGGATTCACTTCGACTTGACATACACACCGCTCAAACACTTGGGCTACAAGGTAGTAGTGGCGGCGGCAACCAAGATTGTCGCTATGAACGCCACGCCGATACAGATGACAATTGCCCTCGCCGTGAGCAACAAGGTGATGCAGCAGCACATCCTCGAATTTTATGACGGCGTACACGCGGCTTGCGACGAATACTCCATCGACCTCATCGGCGGCGACATCACAACCTCGCGCACCGGCATCACCGTATCAGCCACCACAATCGGTCGCGCCGACGAAAGCGACATCGTAATGCGCAGCGGTGCAAAACCAACAGACCTTCTTTGCGTTACCGGCGACCTCGGAGCGGCATACATGGGTCTGCAACTATTGGAGCGTGAAAAATCTATCTTCAACGCAGCACCCTCCACGCAGCCAAAACTCCAAGGCTACGAGTACATCCTCCGCCGACAGTTGAAGCCCGAATTGCAGGCAGAAGTTCTCAAATATCTCAAAACCAAACAGATAAAGCCGACCTCAATGATAGCCGTATCGAGCGGTCTGGCGAGCGAAATCATCAACATCTGCCGCGCAAGCAATGCAGGTTGCGAGATTTTTGAGGAGCGCGTACCAATTGCCCCCGACACCGAAAAGATGGCGAAGGAATTTAACATCGCGCCCATCGTGGCAGCCCTCAACGGCGGCGAAGACTACGAACTCCTGTTCACGATACCGCTCAACACCTACGAAAAAATCAAGGACAACGATTTTTTCAAGGTAATCGGCAGCATAAACAAACCCGAAGACGGCACCAACATCGCAATGGACGACGGCGCAATAATGTCGTTGCAGCCGTCGCTCAATCAACAGACACTGACGAATAGTTAACAACTACGAAAAGCATCATGGAAGAACCAATCATAAATGTTGGCATCGGGGAGTTTGACGAACTGAATTTTTGCCCAACGGCGGACGGAAACATCGAGATTGCAGACGTGGAAATAGGCAAGCAATTCCATTGGAACAAGCGCGAAAGGCAACGTTTCAACGGCACGTTTTCCGTTAAGGTAGTCGGAAGCAAGGTATTGTTAATCAACCATATACCACTCGAAAAATACATCACGAGCGTCATCAGCTCTGAGATGAGCGGCGATTGCCCCATAGAACTTTTGAAAGCACACGCTATAATTTCGCGGAGTTGGCTGATGGCGCAAATCCAGGGCAAAAAGCCTGATGGTAAACCCGTTATCACCAACGACGAAATCTGCACGTGGTACGACCGCGAGGCTCACAACCTCTTTGACGTATGCGCCGACGACCATTGCCAACGCTATCAAGGCATCACCAAAAGTTACAATCCAAACGTGCAACGCGCCATCGAGGATACTCGCGGGCTGTTCCTCACGTACAACGGCGAAGTGTGCGACGCAAGGTTTTCCAAGAGTTGCGGCGGCAAGACGGAAACTTTTGAAAACTGTTGGCAGCCAGTGCATTACAATTACCTCGAATCCGTGGAATGTCCTTACTGCAATACAGACGACGCGGCATTGTTGAAGACTATACTCAACGATTACGACCAACAGTCGAAAGATTTTTATCGTTGGACCAAGACGCTAAGTCAGAGCGTTTTGCAAGAATTGTTGAAGACAAAAACAGGCATCGACTTCGGCGAAATCATCGACATCGTGCCACTTGAACGCGGCGCATCAGGTAGAATCACGCGCCTGAAAATTGTAGGCACAAAATGCACGAAAATTTTCGGCAAAGAGTTGGAAATCAGGCGCATACTAAGCCAGACGCATTTGTATAGTTCGTGGTTTGACGTGGAGAAAACCTCCAACGGCACATTTGTCCTGCACGGCGCGGGCTGGGGACACGGCGTGGGAATGTGTCAGATTGGCGCGGCGGTAATGGCAAGCAAGGGGTACAAATACGACGAAATTTTGCGTTATTACTATAAAAATGTAATGATTGAAAAAAAGTATTGAGGTAGTCGCTACGCGAGATTAGAACAAATTTGACATACACCAAAATATAACATAGAATTAACGTAAAAAAAAATATGATTTAGTAGATTATTATCTAATTTCGCGCTGTAAAAATAAACAAAAAATGAAACATTTTCAAATAATAATCTTATTCGTAGTTGTCTCCATAACGACAGCATCGGCACAGCACGTTGAATTTGAATACAATGAGTTCGGCGAGCGCATCGTAAAAACTTCACCGTGTACGATTGACACCAAGCCCATAATCGTACAGGTGGAGGGGGTAAATCTTGCGAAGAAAGTTGTTTCCTATCACCCGAATCCAATAATTGATTATCTTGAAATTGAGTTCAAGTCAGGAACTTACAGCATTGTTGTCTCTGATGTTTCTGGCAAAAAACTTAGGCAATTCGATGACGTGTCAGAAAATCTTTCGATAGACTTCACGGAGTTTACATCTGGTGCGTATATTATAAAGGTATCAGACAATGTTCATGCGGAGGTTTTTAAGGTAATCAAGAAATGAGAAAAATATTAGCGATATTATTATTTTTGGTAGCCTTACAATCTGTATCCTATTCGCAAACTGTGGATTACGGTTATCCCACTAACCCTGACCTGACATCTACGTCCTCGAATACGATTTTGCCAATGGGCGGAGCGTTTAATGTAGGCGAACTGGGCAATGCTACTTACACGATTCCGATTGAAGTTCCTATGGGAATCAATGGAATGCAGCCCTCGTTGTTCTTGTCATACAACAGCCTTGCTGGTAAACGGTATGTGCGGATTAGGTTTCAATATTGCGGGTCTTTCCGCAATATCAAGAGTACCAGGCAATTATTATTACGACGACAAGACTTCTGATATGGTTGCAAATAGCGGCTATGTCGCTCTTTCTATGGATGGTCAAAGACTCATAAATGGTTCCAACGGCAAATATTATATCGAGAACGACCCAAACACCGACATTACACTGAAAAACGACACAATAACCGTCAAGCAAAACGGCAAGACGCTGAAATACAGAAAAATAAACAGCAATTACCAAGTTTATTATCTGTTTGCTGTAACGGACAATTTTGGAAACAGAATTTCATACACTTATAGGACGGAAAACAATTGCGTATATCCCTCTACGATAGCATACGGCGTAGGAACAGGAGCAGTAACAATTTGCTTCGTCTATGAAACAAGAACTGATGTGGTCAATTGTTTCAACAAAATACCGTTCCAAATCAAAAAACGTCTGAGCAAGATAGACATCAAAAAGAACGCCGTGCTTTGGCGCAGTTACAATTTGTCGTATGTGAGCAGCAACGGTTTTTCCAAGATTTCGCAAATAGTAGAAAAAAATTCAAAGGGCGAGCAAAAATATCCGACCGAATTTTCGTGGGGAAGTTCGTCAACTTCTGCATTTAACAACAAAAAAGAAATCGCAGTCCCTAATTCTTCTGATTTTTCTTATGAAGATGTGGATATAATTTCTGGCGATTTTAATAACGACGGCATTGACGATATTGCTTTTGTTGACAGTCATTACGCATATTTGTACTTGTTTGACAACAATTCGTCATTAAAATTCTACAAAAAAATCGAACTGGAGAAAAACATTAATTATGACAAAAGGCTTTCCGACCTTTTGAAATATATTGTTGCATCGCAATTTGCAGCAGACATAGATGGCGATGGCAGGTCGGAACTATTGGTGGTATCACAACCGTTTTTGTCAGAAAGGAACAAGGGGCTTAATAAAATTTCGTATGATGTAAGCATAAAAGCATACAATACGTTTGATGGCAACGCATGCGACGATTACCGATATGGTTCTAATGAACCTGAAATGCCAGCTATTGCAGTTGGCGATTATTTTGCCAATGGGAAAGAGTGTCTGCTGTGTGCTAGAAAGACACAAGAAGACAATGGCAAATATACAATATACATTCAGGGGCTTAGTCAATATAATTCAGGGACGTATGACAACATACAAGTTTCGCTTGCAGAACGACCAGAAGGTGTTTTAAACGGAGATTTCGATGGTGATGGGCTTTTAGACATTTTGGTCGTAACCGAAAATAGTTCAACATTATTATGGAACAAGGGTTATGCAGACAAATCCGATTCATATGGATTAAGGTTAAACATGGCTTTTTCCGACTCCTATAAAACATCTATTCCCAAAATTAGCACAGACTGTGCCATAATCCGCGTCGGAGATTTTGACGGCGACGGCGTATCGGAAATTCTGTACAATGTCAAGGGTGAAAGCACTTTCAATATATTGAAAAACAACGGCAACCGCAGTTTCACATCGATTACTGCCATCGACCTGACGGGCATATATGACATTACCGATACAAAAAAGGACGATGACCAGTTTTGTGTGGAAGTAACGGATTTCAACTGCGACGGCAAGGCAGACTTGCTTGTTTCTAAGGCGATGTTCAAACATTCCGGACGCAAAGAATATTATCGCCACTCAAAAAATTATGACTATTGGCTTAAATCCGAAGGCAACAGGTTCACAATAGCATACAATCGAGAATGGGACGGCGACGTGGCGCGCGTTTATTATAATTTTGTAACAGGCGATTTCAACGGAGATGGCTATCAGGAGGTATTACGTGTGGATGTCAACGGCAAATTATACGCATACAGGCCATTTTATTCTGATTCATACGCCAATGCGTATAACAAAATCACGTGGATTTCAGAATTTAACGAAAGAAATCTATCCATAAACTACGGCAATCTGACGGACCCAAAAATATATTCAAAATCAGGAACTGTAAAATACCCTATGGTTGAGAAGGTTTACCCGCTGGCTGTTGTTTCATCTACAACACAACACAACGGTGTTGCACCAAGCATGACTATCAATTACAAGTACAAATACCTTCTGACGCATCTACAAGGCAAAGGCATTTTAGGATACGAATATAGGGAAGTAAGGTATCCTGATTTGGTAGAGAGCACGGTAACTATGGTTGACGAATGGAACATGGATTACTATGTACCGCAAAAGGTGCGCACAACAAGTACAGGCGCATGGTTCGAGTGTAAAGAAACAGAATGGTCATTCAGCAAACTATCAGGGAAAAGGCATTTTGCATACCCATCAACCATTACAGGAACAGACCGCTATAACCAAAAATACGTAACGTCAAATACATACGACACTAAACACGGATACATTTTGAGCAGCAAGACAGTCTTTAACGACAAAAGTTACAAACTGCAAAAGTACCAAAACTATGTCCTGTCGGGCGGCATCTACCAACCCAGCCTTGTCGTAACAGAGCAAAAACATCCTGACGACACAAAAGCATTTTCAACCCAAGAGTATTTTGAGTACAATACGCAAAAGGGCTACGTAACAAAGTCCGTTGAAAACTACAACACCAACTTTGCTTTGACCACTCTTTGTAAATACGACAACTACGGCAATATCACGGAGCAGCACACTTTCGGCAAGGGGAGCGACACCTTGTCAACCATTTACAAATACGACGGTTCGCACCGCCTTGTAACGAAAAAGCGTTCCAAGCCGCTAAATACGTTAACGAAATACACATACGACCAGTTTGACAATCTTACATCAGAAACAGACGCCTCCGACAATGCCAATCCTCTGAAAACCACGTTCAAATACGATGCGTGGGATCTCAATACAGAAACCATTTCCCCCGACAGTACTCGGAAGTCAACTGTCAGGGGCTGGAATGGAGCAAGATATTTTGTGGCGACATTAGGTACAGCAACGCCGTGGACGAAAAACATATACGACAATGCAGGGCATATTGTAAAGGAAGAAAAACTTGGTCTGGTATCATCAATGAGTAGCCAAAATATCACCACGGAATACACATACGATATCCACGGCAAGCCCACAAAAATAGTATCGAAGGCGGGTTCATACGAAGAGACAACCATTAATAGATACGACTATGACGGCTCTTTGATGGAGCATACCGACAACGCCCACGCGATAACATACAGGTACTCTGCCAACAAAACAGAAGTAACCGACAACGGACGCAAGACCGTAACAGAATACGACGATTGGGGCAATGTCAAAACAATCACAATGCCCGACAAATCGACAGTAAACTACAAATATTTTTCCAATGGTAAAGCCAAGACAATCACAAGCCTTAGTGCAACAGTATCGTTGCAATATTACCCCAACGGCTTGCGGAAGTCAATCACCGACAGCGATGCCGGGACGGAAAGTTATGTGTATGATTCTTTTGGCAGGACAATCAAACAGACAAGAGGAAATGTTGTCACCGAAAATACATATTCTAACGGACTATTGGCGCAACGTAAATGCGGCGGTATCACTACCAAATATAAATATGACAAGAAAAAACGCCTTACGAAACTTTACAATGCTACATCAGCAATAGCATACGCCTACGACAAGTACGACCGTATGACCAAAGTAATATACACCATTGACGGCAGAAATTTCACATACCAATATTCTTATAACGACAATGGACAATTAGCATCAAAAATCTTCCCTGACAAGTCTGAGGAAAGATATTCGTATAAGGCAGGAATTCATATTTCTACAAGTTTGGCAGGGAAATATTGTTGGACTTTGTATTCCGACAATTATGCAAAAGATGGCCGCCATTCAACAGAAATAACAGGTGGAGTTTTCAAAGATTCGTACTTCAATCCGGACAACACATTGAGATATGTAACATTTGGTTCGCCAAACAGCGGAAGCAGCAGCGACCGGATTGACTTTACGTATGACAGATTCCAAAATTTGACCTCCCGAAAAGGAAAATATACCGACTCAGAAACATTTAAATACGACTCATCCGACCGCCTGACAAAGATTAACAACAACTATGAATACCAATACGCCTCCAATGGCAACATTCTGTATCAGACCGGCATAGGAGAATACGAATACAAAGCGTCGCAGCCCCACGCCGTATCGTCTGTTGACAACGAGAACGGAGCGGTCAAGTCATTGGAGCAAAGAATAAAGTACACCCCGTTCCGCAAACCCGAAACCATTACGGACGACAGCAACCCTGATTCAATCAAGATATATACCATATATTATTCGCCCGACAATGAGCGTATCAAGTCGGTGTATAAATGTAACAAGGATAATGTAACAACATATTATCTTCCTGATTATGAAGAAGAAAATGCCAATGGCGTAGTAACATCTCGACACTATGTCTTTTCAGATTTTGGCAACCTTGCGGCTGTCGTATTCAAAAAAGGCGACAAGAGCGATACATACTACGCTATTACAGACAATGTTAGCAGCGTCCTGAAACTCGTGGACGACAAAGTAAAATCCAAATACGAAGCGACATACACCCCCTTCGGTGTCCGCACGATAACAAAGAACAATCTCGGCTACAACTTCCCCCGTGGCTTCACGATGCACGAGCATCTCGACCAATTCTCGCTCATCAACGCCAACGCAAGGCTCTACGACCCGTATTTGGCGCAGTTCCTGTCGCCCGACCCGCTCATTCAGGATCCTACCAATAGCCAAAACTTCAACCGGTTCAGTTATTGCCTGAACAATCCGCTGAAATATACGGATCCGACGGGGGAGTTTTGGTGGGGATGGCTTCCATACGCAATAGGAGGAGTTTGCGGAGGTATTCAAGGATATAATATCGGCGAATCAGCAGAGTTAAATGTTGTAGGAAAGATTGCTACAACTTTTTTAGGTGCGCGTATAGGAGCCGCATCAGGAGGACTTGGAAATTATGTATCGTCTTCTAATGTAATAATGTCAAATACTCTTGGACTAATGGCAGGATCATTTTCGAATTCTTTTGGAATGGCGATGATGGGAAGAATGTGCGGACAAAATATTCCCATAAGCATGAATTTCGGACTTGGGTCGGTGTCATTAGGGGAATACGGATTGCAATATGGATACTTGGGGAAAACAGGCAATTCGATACTGGACAATTTTGGATATGGCTTGGGAGTGATGGCTAATTTAAGGGACTTTAATTCTCTGATAAACTCGACAAATGCAATAGTACAAACGGAAAAGGGAAGTTTTTTTTCTCATAGTGCTACAAGCGATGAAGAAGGATATACTCTTCTATCATACGGTCCCGATGATGAACAACGTTCTCAAAGTTCAAAAGCAAAAATTGTCTCTTCAAAATCAGGTTTTATGCAAGAAGCGGCTGGTTTTAAAAAATCGGCATTTGCGTATAGCAAAAGTACGTCATATTATCCGATACATAAAGATTTAGGTTGCTATGAAGTGAAATTATCAGTAAACAGAACCGTATTTTCTGTTATGCGAAAAATTGGAGATGCTTTGCCTTATCAGGGATTTTCCATCAATTGTGTAAATATGAATTCCATAGCCCTATGGCTTAATGGAATACCGAATATCGGTATTCATCCGTATTTGCTACATGGTATGCTTAAAGCATACTCCGTGGGGGCGCGTCTTGATCTTTTTTCATATCAATTTTTTAATTTCTAAGTCAAGAATAATGGAAAAAACGTTGATGTTAATAATACTAATACTTGTCAAGGTATCATGCATAGCACAGACAATACCTTCTGATAGTGTTTATATGCATATTTATGCAATCAAAATATATGGTGCACCAATAATAATAGACATTGCAGAAGTGCAAGACACATCCGCAGTAATAACGCGCTATTATATGGAACATTATAAATACCAGACGATTGAACAGGTTTCAAAGGAAGACTTGGGTTTCAAAAATAGTTTTTCTTATGATACCAATGGAAATATACGTTTTATGAACGATGACCACATTTTTTTTAATAGCCAAAATTTACATCCTAATGCGCAAATATTCACTATGTCCAAAATTTTTTTTCATAAAAATAATGCATGGAAAAAAAAATATCTTGACAGTCTGTCCAATACGAACCTGATAAAAACATATATAACAGGGGTTAACATCTTGCACCATTTGTATGCAAGCAAATATAGCACTTCTGGCGCACGTAGAATGATTAATCAATTAAAAAAAAGGAAAACAATCATATCTGTTTTTGCAGAAACAGAAATTGCCAAATTGGATTCCATAATAAAAAAATATAAACGGAAAAAAGGGTATAAAGAAAAACTTAGCAATCATGTGGTTTTATGCACATTTGAATATTCCGATGGGCATATCTCTGCCGTTGCAATTTCGACTCAGAAGTCAAACAATGCAATTGTCATTGATGATTTTACACAGCATTACAGATATTATATTGTTTCTCCTACCGATGTATATTATCTAAAAGAATTATTCTCTTTGGATACTAATAAAAATACAAACTAAATCCCCAAAAAAGTGTGTGTCATTAGAAAAGTTGTGGATTTACAAAAAATATTTGCTATTGATTAAAATTTTGTGTACATTTGTGGCTACTCAAAATGAGAACGGAATAATTAGCAATAAAAACACGTCATTAACATCCCCCTCGAACTCATTCACTTGAAAAATGTTTGGTGTTCTGATATAAATTCTCTATTTTTGTCGATGGCTAAAAAGTTTTATGTTTTGTAAAATTTCTGCCAGTAAGGTCACTACAATACAATGAAATTATGAAAACAAACAAACCTGCATTTTGGGTGCCGACCCTGTATTTGGCAGAGGGCATCCCCTACACGGCGGTAATGATTCTGAGCCTTATATTTTATAAGGTGGAGGGGCTAAGCAACACAGACATAGCCCTTTACACGGGTTGGTTTTACCTGCCATGGCTCATCAAACCGCTGTGGAGTCCCGTGGTGGAAATGCTGCGGACATCCAAGTTTTGGATTGTAACGTGCCAAATCCTACTCGGCGCGGCACTCGGCTCTGTGGGTTTGGCGTTGCCTTTTGACAATTGGCTTACATACACAATAATACTGTTTTGGCTGGCGGCGTTTTTGTCTGCCACACACGACATCGCGGCAGACGGTTTCTACATCGAAGCCCTCGACGACAAGCAACAAGCGGCTTGGGTGGGGATGAGAAGTACGTTTTATAAAATTGCAATGATGCTTTGCCAAGGCGCGTTGGTGATTTTGGCGGGAATCTTGGAGAAAAAATACAACGTCCAATTGGCGTGGACCATCACATTTGCAATATTGGGCGTGCTGATGGCTTTATTCGGTGTGTATCATATATTTATGCTGCCAAAAACCGCCAAGGCAGAGGCAGCAACCGCATCGCCTAACGCACCCACAAACCTTAGCGGCGTTTTTGAAAGTTTTTGGCAGCAACTGAAGGCTTTTTGCCTGAAAGACAATATCTTAATAATACTTGGACTCTTGCTTCTCTACCGTCTCGGCGAGGCGCAACTCTCCAAGATGGCAATTCCGTTCCTGATGGATTCGCCAGACAACGGCGGACTTGGCTTTGACACCGACACCATAGGCACCATCAGCGGCACTTTTGGACTTATTGCAATGAGCGTGGGCGGCATACTGGGCGGCATTGTAATCGCCCGCAACGGTCTTAAATATTGGCTGATACCAATGATTATGTGTTTAAATTTGCCCGACATAATGTACGCCATACTTTCCGCAACAGAGTGCAGCAGTTGGCTTGCAGTGGCGGCAACGGTCTGCATCGAACAATTTGGCTACGGATTCGGTTTTGCGGCCTATTCGGTGTTCATGCTAAGGATTTCCAAAGGCGAATATTCCACGTCGCACTACGCTATCAGCACGGCATTTATGGCGGCGGGCATGATGCTGCCTGGCATGGTGAGCGGCTGGCTGCAAAGCATCATGGGATACACAATGTTTTTTGTGTGGGTTACAGTGTGCGCATTGCCGTCGTTGCTGATTGCAGTTAAAGCCAAGAAAACCAAATATTTAACTGATGAACACTGAGGAAACCGACATATCAAAACAGCAGCCACGCAAACGGCGCAGCATCCTTAAAACTCTGATTAAAATCCTTATCCCTTTGGCATTGATAATCGGAGCATTGCAATACGTATGCTATTACCACGCCCTCACGATTGCAAAAATAAGCGTCTGCGATGCCGTATATAACAACAGCAAAGGCCTCTACACAATGGACTTTACGGGGCTGAGAATCAACCTGTTGGCAAAGACGATAGAACTCGAAGGTTTTTCGCTGCACCCCGACACTACGGCGTATCTCCGCCGCATAGAACAGGAACATTACAACAATGGCATTTACAATATTTCAGCCGACCGCCTTGTAATCGAAAACATCGGATTGAAGTCGTTTTTCTCCAAAAACGAACTGTATATCAAGGAGATAAACATCGAGCATCCTATGGTTAGGCTTGTTGGCAAGCCCGACAAAACCGACGAAAAAATAAAATACGACGCCGTACACACCGACTTGTACCCGATAGTAAGTCAGTTTTTCAAAGCGTTGAACATCAGAAAGATAGACATCACAGACGGATTCTTCGACTTCCACACCAAAATCACCGACGACCAGCGTTTTGGTATTAGCAAAATTGACATTACACTAAGGAACTTTTACTTAAACGAGGAGAAGTTTTTGGCGAGGAATCAGTTTTTCTATTCTGACGAAATCACCATCCGCTCCCGCAACTACAACATCGCCCTCGCCGACCAAATCCACCGCATCACAGCGGGAAATCTGACCATAAGCACTTCTGATTCAAGCATATACGCCAAAGATGTACAGATGATTTCCTATGGGAAAAAAAGCAGCACAGACAATAGGTTTGATGCCACGTTGGACTCCATCCTTATATCGGGTCTCGACATCAGCCGCGCATACTTCAATAAAGACGTTACTCTCAGTGGCGTATGGATTTACGCGCCCAAAATCAAGTTTCACAACGGCGGCAAGGTCAATCCTGAAAGCAAGCAGTTTGAAGCCAAGAAAACCGACCTTTACTCGCTGATACAAGGCACGTTGAGGCGGATTGCGGTAGATAATATCACCGTAAACGATGCCTCCATGCGCCTCACAAAACCCACCGCCAAACAGCCAGCCTTCGACATCGAAAAAATAGACATTTTGCTCCAAAAATTTACGTTAGATTCGCTCGCAAACCGCGACCACGATAAGATTTTATACTCCGACAACCTCGAAATAGGCATCAACAAATACCGTATGCTCCTGCCCGACTTGCGGCATCAGTTTGCGGCAGATTCAGTGTTTGTTTCCACCGACAAAGGCATCGTAAAAGCCACCAAAATAGCCATCAGACCGCTCTCCGCCTACCGCCGCGACTCCACCGAAAAGACCATCGTAATATCCGTTCCGCGCCTGGAAGTGAACGACATAGACTTCAAAAAAGCGTACAATTCGCAAGCATTTGAAATCGGACGGCTCAACATCATGCTGCCCGACATCAAGACTATGAGTTTTATCAACAGCAACGACACCACCAAATCCGCGCCAGGCAAGGGCAAACTCCTCACCGCCCTCTCCAACGAATATTTTAACTCGCTGAAAATCAAAACAACGCAGATTTACAAAGGTAAAATAGACATTACATCAAAAGCCTCAATCAAGGAAGACAGCCTTACTCTGTCGGGCAAACTCACGCTCGTAATCGGCAACCTGACCCTCAACCGCAGCATCATCAAGGACGAACTAATCCCATTCCGCAGCAGCAGCCTGAAACTCAACATCGAAAACGCCGTAATCAAGCCGTCAAAAAGCATCCACACTCTCCGTTGCGGCAACCTAACCGTAGATACTCAAAAAGACAAAGTATCCATGAGCGACGTCTCGTTTTCCGCCGACAACGACACCGCAATAGTCAACTCCCTGCGCCGTCTGCACAAACATTCGCACATGGACATCAAAATCAGCAAAACCGAATTTTCCAAGACCAACCTCATTGATTTTCTATACCATGGCAAAGTTAACGTGGAAAATCTCAACATCCAAAAACCGCATTTCTACATCAACATCTACCCCGAACTCCGCCAACAAGCCCACGAAATTCCCGTGGACGACTCGGTAAGGCAAGCCATGCAACACGAACTCGATTCGATGCTCGCCAAATTTAAATTAATGGACAGGATAATAGCGCGCATGATTCCCAAGCAACTGAGCCTCGTCAAGATAGACACGCTGCAAGCAGACAGCAGCATACTAAGTTTCAATATCCGCGACACGTCAAACAACATCATCACTGGCACCTCGTCAAACTTCATGCTCAACGTAAACGGCTTTTATTACAACAAAGACAGCGTGTCGCCCGACACAAAAATAATGTTGGCAAAGGCTTACACTCTCGACCTCAACAACTTCCAATTTCTCCTGCCCGACAAGACGCACATAGTGAATACGGGCAACATAAAAATGAGCACCGACAAGGGAAATATCTCAGTATCAGACCTTTCCATATACCCCGACAATATGCTCGAAAGCAACAGTCGCAACCAAATCAACGCCCACTGCCCTGCCATAATGGTGGACGGCGTTGACTTTGCCGCATACGACAGCACGGGAGTTTTCAAGATGGAAAACTGCATTTTTGACAACGCATCCATCGCCATAATGCGCACACAGGACAGCGTACACGCCCCAAAAAATCCTCAGAAAAAACGCCGTCAAAAGTTTTTTAACGGCCTCATTGTCAACAATGTACATAGTTTTAAGAGCGAATTTAGCATAATCAACGAACACGCCGACAAAATTGCAAGCGCAAAGTTGGACGTTTCATGCCAAAATTTTAGCCTCGACAGCGCAAACCTCCACAAGGCAAACAGCCTGATTACTTTCCAAAATCCGTATCTTGACATTACGGACGTATTCGCAAAAATAAAACTCAACAACCTGACCATCAGCCATCTACACCACCAAGACGACTCCACCACAATAACCGACATTGCATTTGGCAATCCACAAGACACCACCCGCGCCGGCGTAAAAGTTCCCGAAATACTCCTCACGGGTTTGGATTACCAGCAATTGGCGTTCAACAAAAAAGTAGCCGCCAATTCGCTCTATTTAAAAGATCCGGAAGTGCGCATCACTCAGAAGGTTAAAGACCCCAACAAACCGCGCAAAAAATTCTCGTTGGATAATTTGAAATGGAATTTTGCCATCGACAACGTTGCCTCCGACGGCGCAAGCATCAACCTCAAACGCCCCATGAAACGCGAACTTTTTTGGGGCAACATCGACCTCCGCGCCGACGGAATCGACACCGAGTCCGAACACGACTCCCCCTACCCCGCCAACCATATCTTGGTGGGCATCAACGATTACACCTTCAATTTCCGCGACAGTCTCTACCGCATCAATTTTGGGCGCGTGGTGGTGGACCCCATCAACCGCACCGGCGTAATAGACCAAGTGGACTACCGCCCGTTAATTTCGAGATACGATTTTTACAACCATTTTGACGTGCGCAAAAGCGCGATTTACTTCAACTGCGAGAAGGGCTACGTATATGATTTTGATATTCCTAAACTCTTTACCGACAAGAAGATAGACATTGGACGACTGGACGTAGAAAGATTCCAGATGCAGAGTTACGAGAATCAGACCAAGCCAAACGACTTCAGCACGCCCAAACCAAACCTCCACGCCTTCATCAAGGAGCGCATACCCGTAAAAATCACCGTTGACACCACCTACGTCCGCAACTCTTTCGTAGGCGTGGAGCAACTGAACCCCGAAGCGGGCGTGCCGGGTCTGCTCACCGTCAACGATATAAGCGGCAAAGTTTTCAATTTTACCAACGACCCCGCCGACATCGCCCGAAACAATGCGATGCTGCTATCGGCTACGGGCAAGTTGATGGACATTGCCAACGTTGGCGCAAGAATCAAATACGTGATGGATTCGCCCACAGACGAATTTATTTGCAATTTTAAGGCAGACACCGTCAATTTGTCCGACCTCAATCCGTACCTCGAAAACGCCATTTTTGCCAAGATAAACAGCGGCACGGTTTCTGCGGCGCAGGTCAATTTCAAGTCGGACAACATAGAATCTCGCGGCGAATCGCACATCGTGTATCGTGATTTAAAATTGCAGGTAAACAAACGCGACAGCGTTCAGCAAAAACGCAGAGGTCTCGTCTCGCTCCTCGCCAACACGGTAGTACACACCAAAAACAGCCGCCGCATCGGCTACATCTACGCCCAATGCAACCCAGGCCGCAGTTTTGCAGGATATTGGGTGCAATCGATCCTCTCCGGCGTCAAAGCCACCGCCGGCTTTGAAAACAAACAGCAAAAAGGCGAGCGACGCTTCGCAAAGAAGGTGCTTGACGTGGTGATGAGAAGAAAACTGAGACAGGAATATATTATACCAGAATTTTAAACGAGGGCTGCAATTTCGTTGATGGCGAGTCCGGTGGACTGCGCAATGATGTCGATGTCGATTCCGGCGGCTTTGAGGTTGCGAGCAATATCAATGGCCTTTTGCCTTTCACCTTCCTTGCGGCCTTGCTCCCTTCCTCTTTCCAATCCGCCGATTTCTGCCTCCTCTATCGCCTCTTCCTCGTTGCGGAGCGACATCCAATGACGGTCGTACTGCGCCCGCTCCTCGTTGGTCATACGTCCATAGAGCAACTTCTCGCGAGCCTGTGCCAAACCGGGGGCGGTAGTGTCGGGCTTGATGCTATTGTTTTTGAGGAAGTCCATCCACTCGTCCATAGCGTTGGCTATCGCCTTGCGAAACGAATTGATGCGTATCAAATAATATTTTGGGAAAATGTCGGCGGAGGTTATCTTGCTATATTTGAACTCGCGTTTGTCGCCATTGGCGATTTCGGCTACAGAAAGTTCCTCGCGCCTGTTGAGTTGAAGGACGTTGTGCGTGTGAACGCCCACAAATTCCGACTTGCACTCGTAAAAATAGTCGTCGCCAATGCCGAAGTCGTAATACACTATCGAAATAGAAAACACCTGATGTATCTCGCCAAACTTGTCGCCACTGCTCATCTGCTCCGTTACCGCCTTGGAAACGCCGTAAAGCACCCTTTCCAAATAATACGTGTAGCGCGTGGTCTGAACCTCAACGATAAAAATCTCGCCCTTGTCGTCCTTCGCTTTGATATCGACACGATTAAATTTATCGTCGGAATCCTCTTGGTTGCTCTCGCTTTCAAGTATATCGACGATAGTGCATTTCTTACCCAAAAAGACTTCGATAAACCCCTCCAAGATGTCAAAATTCTTCTTGTGCCTCAGAAGGCTCTTTATCGCGAAGTCAAACCGTACAAGGAAATCTTTTTCCATAATCTTGCCGCGTGTTTTGGTATCCGACCGCAAATGTAAAACAAAAAAACATATTTGGCAAAAAAAATTCCGCCCGAAAACAAAACAGAATTGAATAAATATTTTGTGTTAATTTTTTTTTAGGAAACAGAAGATTTTGTTGCAAAAAATGATTATCTTTGTTTTTTAAACAAATCTCTGATAATATACTTGTAACCATCATGAAATACTTCTTCATCGGCATAGCCGGAGCGGGGATGAGCGCGATTGCGCAGTACCTCGTCGGCAAAGGACATACGGTAGCGGGCAGCGACAGGATTTTTCTGAAACCCGAAGGCGACCTCAGCCGCCAACAATTGGAAGCCGAGGGCATCCGCTGTTACGTGCAGGGCGAGTCAACAATCGACCAAGACACTGACTTCGTAGTAGTAAGCACTGCCATCGAAGACACAGTGCCTGAATACGCCTTTGCACGTCAGCACGGCATCAAGACCATACACCGTTCCGACCTTCTGGCGGAAATCTGCGCACAAAACCGCACCATCGCAGTTGCCGGCACATCGGGCAAATCGACAACGACGGCTATGATTTACCATATCCTGGAGCAATGCGGACTATCGCCGAGCCTCATCACCGGCGCAGGACTCGTGAGCCTCCAAAAAAATGGCAAAATCGGCAACGCGGCTGTCGGCACGAGCGACATTTTGGTAATCGAAACCGACGAATCCGACGGCACCATCGTAAAATACCGCCCGCAAATTGGTCTCATCCTCAATATCGACCGCGACCACAAACCGATAGAGGAGTTGATGCCGCTGTTTCAGACCTTCGCCGACCACACACAAAAGACGCTGATTGTCAACCTCGACAACCCTCGCAGCGCAAAATTCTCACGCGGAGAAGGAAACGATTTCAGTTGCAATATCAAATGTACTAATTTTGCAGAAAATTTTACACAAAGTTTAGATAATATTACATTTAAAAGCAACGGCACCCAGTTTAAAATTTCGTCCATCGGTCGCCACAATATGGAAAACGCACTGGCAGCCATCTCCGTGGCGCGGCTTTTGGGCATCAACGACCAAGACTCAGCCATTGCATTAGCCAATTACACAGGCATTTACAGACGTAACTGCATCATTGGTTCTCGTGCCGGAATCACGATAATGGACGATTTTGCGCACAACCCCGCCAAAATCTCGGCATCACTGTCGGCGTGTCAATCGGTATCGGAAAGGGTGATAGCGTGGTTTCAGCCGCACGGATTTGCGCCGTCGAGGTTGATGAAAGACGAACTAATCCAAAAAATCTCCGCCCTACTCCGCCCACAGGACGTGATGATTTTCTCCCAAATCTACTACGCCGGCGGTACTGCCGACAAGTCGATTTCCGCGCAGGAGTTTGCCGACGGAATCTGCGCAAACGGCAAAAACGCATTGTATATCCCTGAACGAGAAGACATTATCCCCTACCTCAAAACCAACGCTCATACCGGCGACCTAATACTGCTGATGGGTGCGCGAGACCCGTCGTTGGCTAATTTTGCGGAAAAAGTGAAAACAAAAATGATGATATAAAATTATTTTTGTAATTTTGCGCGATACAAAAAATTCGCAAAAACGATGAAAAAACTAACATTACTATTGGCGGCATTGCTTGTAATGCTATCATTAACGATGCCGTCATGCAAGAAGCACGACACACCAGACGCGTTGGTAGCAGTGGAATGGTATCCTATTGAATTAGAGATATATGTGCAAAACAAGGACACTGTGGACCTCCTCAACTACGAGGCGACATACTATGTAGGCAACGACTTCATGCTCACCTACAACGGCACGGTTTACCGCATGCAAACCAAGTATTCGGACGAAAACCCGGAGTTAATCCTTGGCAAAAACAAAGCCACAAACAGGTACATGGCATATTTTGGCACACTGGAAGGCAACCAAGAGTACGACACCGATTTTACACTGACATGGAAGGACGGCACACAAGACGTAATCCATTTAAAACGCAAAATCACCGACATACTCGAAAGCGAAGACCACTGGCTGCTCAACGGCGAAGAAATCAAGCAAAGCAGCCCTTGTGGAGTATTTACAATAACAAAATAACAATCGACACATTATGAAACACATCGTCCTCATATTGATACTAATAATCTCCGTGTCGGCGCGAGCCTCGGCACAGGACAAGGACGATGCGTACCTCGACAGCCTCGTGTCGCTATATTCCCAGTTGGACAACAACGCTCTCGTCAAACTCCGCATCTGCGACAAGATAGCCGAAGGCCATTACAACGTGGACTCCACCTTCGTATGGGCAGAGAGGCAACTGCATCTCGCCAAACTCCAAAACAACGCCTATTACGAGGCTAAGGCATGGGGGTACAAGGGGTGGGCATTCTCATACAGAGACGACTACGCAAGCGCAATCCAATGCAACTTCCGCGCTATCATCATCGCCGACTCGATAGGAAACCAAAAAATCAAAGCCAAAAACTACGAGATGCTCGGCAACAATTACAGTTACCTCAGCAACTACAAACAGTCGTACATATACTACGACATAGCCCTGCAATTATTCGAGGAACTGGGCGACCCCGAATACATCGCACGTTGCACCAGTTTGATGGCTCAAAACTGTTTTTACCAAAAGATGTACCGGCAGGCGGAGGAGATGTATTACAAAGCAATAGCACTCGACTCTGCCAACAACAACACCGACGACCTGCTTGACGACTACGACGGACTTGCAACCCTGTACATCGTGCAATACAAACATACGAGTTCCGAAAAAAACACCAGCCTCATCGCCAAGGCAAGGCAGGCCATCAACAAAGCAAACACGATAAAAACCGATTTCCTATACTCTCGCTATCAGTTGCTTGGCACAAAAGCAGACTTGATTTTTCAAGAAGCGACGATATACGATTACCAAGGGGAACAACTGCAATCGGCTCTCGACACAATGTGGCAATGCATCAACGAAGGCTACGCAATAATCGAAAAAATCCAAAACGGCGAGAAAATACAATTTGACATTCAAAAGGCAAACTATTACACGCTCGGCAAGCAATACGACAAAGCAAAACCACTCCTCGACTCGCTGCAAGCAAGGATTGACAGCAGTTTTGTAAACACCGACTGCACTGAAAACATATACTTGGCGCACGACAGGTATTACACGGCTCTCAACGACTACAAGAATGCATATTATTATAAGTCAAAATTTTACGAACACGTCAACAGCCAGGCTTCCATAGACTACGCGATAATGACCACGCAGGAAATGGCGCAGGCAAAATTTGACGACGAAATGCAGCAGCACAGGGAACGCGAACAACTTCGGGCAAGGATAATACAAATTGCCTCAGTGGCGTTAATCTTGGGAGTGCTAATCGCCGTGTTTGAAGTATTGAGGACGCGGAGGCATTACCGCGAACTCAACGAAAAAAACGAAACGCTCCAGCAACAAAAATCGGAAATCATATCGCAGCAAGAGGAAATCCTGACCCAAAGGGACAAACTCGCCAAGCAAAACGAAGAAATATCCTCGCAAAACCTTCAAATCAAAGATTCGATAGGCTACGCGAGCCTTATACAACGCTCCGTAATGCCCGACGACGCGATGATGCAGCAAATTTTCAGCGATTACTACGTCATCTACCGCCCCCTCAACATCGTGGCGGGCGACTTCTATTGGGCGGACAGCGTAGGCAAATACAAAATGGCTGTATGCGCCGACAGCACGGGACACGGCGTGCCTGGCGCATTTGTAAGCATGCTCGGCATCACCCTGCTCAACGACCTCGCACCCTCTGTAATCGAAAACAACGGCTCGGCATCCCTAATACTAAACCAAATGCGCCGCCGCCTGATGTCGGCTCTCGGACAGAGCAAAGAAAAATACGACCGTGGCGAAAAAGTCAACATGGACGGCATAGACCTCGCACTGGTAATCATAGACACCGAAACAGATACGCTACACTACGCCGGAGCGTACAGACCGCTGTGGATTTATAGCAACGGTACACTTACGGAAATAAAACACGACAAAATGCCAATCGGAATTTACGTAGGCGACTTCAAAGATTTCAACGAAAAAACCGTAAGCATACACAAGGGCGACGCATTATATATGTTTTCGGACGGTATCACCGACCAATTTGGCTACATCGATGACGCGCACTCCAAATACAAGCATTTTTCGATAAAAAGACTTTTTAAACTCGTAGGCGACCTCGCTCCCCTACCCTTCCCCACACAACACGCCGCCATCAACAACGCCATAGACTCTTGGCAAAACGGCTATCAGCAACTCGACGACATCACCTTCCTCGCCATAAAACTGTAACAGCCAACGATTTATCACCTATTGGAAAACAATATCCTACCCACCACGCACATCGCCGAAGATGTGCGTTTTTTTTTGCGACACAATCTCCAATGCGCCGTTATTTTTTCATTATAACACAAAAAATAAAAATGTATTTGTAAAATTGTTAACATTATTTAACTATCTAACAAATAATAAAAATTTATGCCCTACAACTATCTGTAAACCATACTACAAGAATAAAAAAATAAAACAAAATATAAATTACATAGAAAAATATATTATTTTTGAAAAAAAATTACAGAAAAATTTGCAAGTTATAAAATATCGTTATACTTTTGCAACGTAATCAAAAAACAGATTACAAAACAACAACAAACAATTTTATTCAAAACAACTTTTTAAAACTTTTAAGAAAATGAGAACAATCAAATTGAAACTGCCCTTCACCGACAACACGGGCATCGCCGACAGGCACAGCAAACTCTTCCTCTGGGCGAAAACGTTGGTAAACAATGCACCCGTCAACGTGATTGACGAACAGCATTACGAGAGTGCAAGCTACATCATCGTAGAAAACACCTACAAGCCCTCGACGGAGTTGTATTAAACGCTCCGGCACCGCACTCAAAGAAGCCTCGGATTAAGTTCCGGGGCTTTTTTTGTTGTACAAATGGCAAAATGTCAGCATCTGTCAGCACCAGCACTGCCAAAAACTTGCCATCTTCTGCCATCCTGTCATAAAAATCACTTCGGCACAACCATTGCAAATCAACAAATCAGATAATCAACAAATCATTAAATAAGAAAAAATGTCAACAGGAAAAATAGGTGTTACCAGTGAAAACATATTCCCGGTAATCAAAAAATTTCTCTATTCGGAGCAAGAAATATTTCTGAGGGAGCTTGTCTCCAACGCAGTGGACGCCACCACAAAAGTAAAGGCACTCGCTCGCAAGGGCGACCTCAAAGAAGAACTCGGCGACCTTACCGTAAGGGTGAAGGTTGACAAGGAAGCCAAGACCATCACCGTATCAGACCACGGCATCGGTATGACAGCCGAAGAAGTTGACAAGTACATCAACCAAATTGCATTCTCGTCTGCCGGCGACTTCCTCGAAAAATACAAGGATTCAATCGACGCCATCATCGGACACTTCGGCCTCGGTTTCTATTCCGCATTTATGGTGTCAGAGAAGGTAGAAATCATCACAAAGAGCTGGCAGCCAGACACAAAGGCGGTTAAATGGACTTGCGACGGCAGCCCTGAATACACAATGGAAGACGCCGACCGCACCGACCGCGGCACCGACATCATACTCCACATCGACGCAGATTCTACCGAATACCTCGAAGACAGCAAAATCGAGGGGCTGCTCAAAAAGTATTGCATGTTTCTGCCCGTTGCCATCGGATTTGGCAAGGAGAAGGAATGGAAGGACGACAAGTACGTGGAGACCGGCAAGGACAAGATTGTAAACGACACCGAACCTCTTTGGCTCAAGAAACCCGCCGACCTCAAGGACGAGGACTACAAGGCGTTCTACAAGAAACTCTACCCCGGCACATACGAAGATCCGCTCTTCAATATCCACTTGAACGTCGATTACCCGTTCAACCTCACCGGCATACTCTACTTCCCCAAAATCCGCACCAACCTCGAAGTACAGAAGAATAAAATCCAACTCTACTGCAACCAGGTATTCGTAACGGACAGCGTGGAAGGCATCGTACCTGAGTTCTTGACATTGCTGCACGGCGTATTGGATTCGCCCGACATCCCCTTGAACGTATCGAGGAGCTACTTGCAGAGCGATTCCAACGTCAAGAAAATCAGCAACCACATCACCAAGAAGGTTTCGGACAAACTCACCGACCTCTTCAAGAACCACCGCGACGACTTCGAGAAGAAATGGGACGACCTCAAACTCTTCATACAGTACGGCATGTTGACCAACGACAAGTTTTACGAGTCGGCTAAGGACTTCTTCCTCTACAAGAACACAGAGGGCAAGTATTTCACATTCGACGAGTACAAAAACATCATCAAGGACAACCAGACCGACAAAAACAAGACTGTAATCGCGCTCTACGCCACCGACAAGGAGGAGCAATATTCATTTGTATCCGCCGCCAAGGAGAAGGGCTACGATGTTTTGGTGATGGATTCGGCTTTCGACGCCCATTTCATCAACCAAATCGAGCAGAAAAACCAGGACATCCGTTTCATGCGCGTGGATTCCGACACGTTGGACAAGCTCATCCGCAAGGACGACAACCCCGTTTCGCAACTCACCGACGCAGAGAAGAAGGACTATTCAGCCATCTTCGACAGCCAGACGCCCAAGGATTCCAAGAAGAATTTCACAGTGGAATTTGACACACTCTCTGCCGACGATATGCCTGTCATAATCACACAGAGCGAATTTATGCGCCGTATGAAAGACATGGGCAAACTCGGCGGTCCCGAGGCAAGCTTCTACAACAACCTGCCCGACAATCTCAACCTCGTGGTCAACGAAGCGCACCCGCTCGTAAAGCAGCTCATCGCCGACGCCAAGGCTGCCACCGCTGACGAAGTGTCAGGTCTCGAAAAAGAACTCGCACCGCTCAAATCGGACCTCGACAGCCTCGAAAAACTCACCAAGGACAAGAAAGACGAGGAAATCTCCACCGAGGAGAAGGACAAGAAATCGGAACTCCAAAAGAAAATCTCCGACATCGAGACCCGCCGCAAGGCACTGTTTGAGAACTTTGCCAATGGCAACAAGCTCGTAAAACAGCTCATCGACCTCGCCCTCCTCGCCAATAATATGCTCCGTGGCGAAGACCTCACGAAGTTTGTTAAGCGCAGCGTGGAACTGATAGGAAAATAATTATTTTTAATATTCAGAGCCTACATACAAAAAGCCCAGAAGATGTTTAGAAGCATCGTTCTGGGCTTTTTTTTATCATCAATGAATACAGTCAATAAACTCCTTCACATCGTAAAACTTGTTTAAATTGTAAAACGCCAAATACACCGCACCATCGGCAAACACCGCGAAACAAACATCAGAATTGATGCTGTCATAACACGCTAATTCATTTTCGCGGCGGATTTTTATAGAGGTCTGATTTGTATTGAGTGCGGCGCGGACATCGTCGGGCAAATCAAAATACAAATAATCCTCCGTTATGGCAGTGAGTTTGCCAGACTTGAAGTATAGATATTTAGGGTCGGTGGTCAAGACGGCATTTTCGATTAATTTCACGTAAGGGTCTGAATTTTCCACACGGTAAAGTTCAGTCAAATTGATGTCGAATCCCATGCTGCTGACACGGTCGAAGGAGAGTTTTTTGATTGTCTTGTCGTCAGATTTGTAAATATTGGTAGGCTTGCGAGAAAAATCAACCCAAAACGAGGCTTCTTCATCTTGTGAATAACCGTTTTCACACCATTTTCGGGCGTATTTTTCGCTCATTATTGTGAAATGATTCAATCCGCGAAAATCTCTTATAAACATCTGATATATAGTATATTCATAATGCTCATCTACTTTTACATAATGCGACAGGAAATAGTTTTTGCGCTCATCGTCGTCATATTCCAAGAGCCAAAAATCGCGGGTGTTGTCTCCGTCATAATTACAATAAATGCCGGTCAAATCATAGACTTCGTTTCGGAACTTTGCGACAGCGGCATATTTGGACTTTTCATTGTTGTAATTGCGAATCGTCAACAACACATCCGCCGCAATAGAAATCAGCATTATCCTCGACAATTTTTTTGTATCTGCCGCATACAAAGCTTCACGGTGAATGTCGATATAACCATACGTAATTTTGCCGGTAACCTTGCAATAATCGTCCATCAAAGCATAAAACTTTTCAAAATCCCCCAACAAGTTTTCCGCCGGGCCCTTGTGCGAAGTGAATTTTGGCAAATGTTTAGTCATAATCAAAATCCTAACCGCCATTCTGAGACTATAATCCGCAATTTCATCATCAAATATGAAAGAATCCAATAGTTCGTAAATACTTGATTTCTTAAACATTGACGGCTTTTCTGTCGCTATCGTTTCGGATAATTCCGCATAGATTTCGAGCAATTGCTTCAGGTCGATGCCGCATATCTTTTTGGCATCAGCGGCGAGTTTTTGAAAGGCTGTGTATCGCCTTTCAAAACTTGCCTTTGCAGCAGTATTGTTGTAGGAAAAAATAATGCCCGTAAAATCTTCCAACTCCTTTCTGTCGTTGAAAAACAGATAGGTACGGTTGATGGCGTTGAGGTCTGAGATGAAGTCGTTTGGTATCATTGTCGGTGGATTTTGGCGCAAAGATATAAAAATTTTCACAGGTTTCAGTATTTAGTATGATTTTTTACTAAATACCGACAAAAAACATAAAACCACGGCAAAAAATTTTGAGGGCTGAAAAACTTGCATTTTCTTTGTAACAAAATTTGTGACTAAAAAAGTTGCAAAAAAATTTTGGTATTCCGTTCTTTGGATTTATATTTGCGGCAACAAATCCGCAGCCTTGTAGGAAAATCTGGTAAATTTTTTGTCAGGGCGGCGGATGCGGATATAAATGGAAGTAGTTTTGCCCGTTGACGTGGGCGGAATATATTTCGGCGCGGAATACCATTCTTTTTATCTCTGACAAAGGTTTACCAGAGCCTCCTACAAGGATAAAGGTGTTTCGCGCCTTTGTTGTACACAGAGGACAATTGTTTAATTACTTAAACCTACTTATTATGGCACTGTACAAAATAACAGTAAAGAAACAATGGTACACTGCTGGTCAGGTACTTGAACCTGGTATGAGCGTCCAAGTGTCGTCGATGATTCTCGCCGATCCCATTCTAATCAACGGAGGTCAACTCGTCCGCGATGCCTTCCTGCGCGTCTATGGCGTGGATTTGCAGGAGATGCGGGCATTGAACGGAGTGATTTTGGAATCGGAAAGAATCGGCTAAAACCGCAAGAATCGGCAAAATTTTTGCAGCGAAACAATAAGAAAATTGACTTTCTCTTTGTAGGCAAAATCTGGTAAATTTTTCCTTTCACAACGAGGTCAGAGAAAAGGCAAATTTTAGGATACACTTAACTAAACCATAGTATGAACATAGACAAAATCTTGGAAATCTCCCAAGAATTGGGATTTTCTGATTTGACGGCGGAGGCAGAAAACGTCAGCAAAAAACTCTCTGACGAAAACAGCCTTTTGGTACTGCCATTGGTGGGCGAATTTTCATCGGGCAAAACGTCCCTGATTAACGCCCTGACCGACAGCAAAAAGTTGGAAACGGCTACAAAACCCACTACTGCAACAATTTACGTAATCCATTTTGGATGCGAAAAGTGTTGCGCAACGGTTTTTGAAGACGGCAAAGAAACTCAGGTTGACGACATTGCCGACCTTAAAAACGACGTGTACAAGGACGCACAAATCATCAATGTATTCGACACATCTACCAAAGTTCCTTCATCAACGGTAATAGTGGATACACCCGGTCTTTCGTCACCCGAAAGGAAACACCGCGAAGTCCTCACAGACTTTCTGCCACAAGCGGACGGCATATTCCTGACCGTTGATGTCAACCAACAGATTACCAAATCGTTGACCGACTTCATCAAGGAGTCCGAACTGTCTAAACGTCCCGTATATCTCATTATAACAAAGTGCGACACCAAGTCGCCAGCGGACGTAAAGGCGGCAAAAGAATACATTGGCAAAAACTGCAACATTCCAATCAATCAGATTGCGTGCGTATCTGCTGACAAAGGCGATTTGGACGAGATGTACGCGCTGTTTGCAAAGATTCAGACGGACAAAAACTCTATCTTGAAAAAAGTTTGTGAACAGAGGACAGCCAACCTCACAAAGTCGTTGGCAGAGCGCATCGACCAACTCATTGCCTCTACCGCCGTAGAGGGCGGTTTTGACGAGGCAGTGCGTCGTCAGAAACGCGATTTGGAGGATTTTCACCGCAAAATAGACAAACTCGTGGATTCGATGGCATCAAACGTCGACAAATTGAAACGGGATATTTCGCACCGCTTTGAGGACGAAATCTTTGCAAGGCTCGAAGCCATTGCGACTGGCAGCAGCAAAAACTATGACGCAGAGGCAGTTAACGCCATCAACAACACATCTTCTTTGTTGCTTAACGACTTTAAACTCAGTGTCCAAAACATTCTGACCGAAAAGGCTCGCCAAACGCGAAACTCCGACGACAGCCTGACACTCCGCACGATAGAAAACCTCGACATGAACGGTCTGCAAATTTCGGGCATTTCGTACAACGTCGATTTGAACAGCGCGGGGCACGAGTACGACAATTGGATTGCAAATGGCGTTAAAGTGGCAGGAACCGCGATACTTGTAGCTGCAACGGCAGGAACAGCAGCGGCAGCAGGTGGGGCGGCGGCAGCGATAGACACAGCAGCGGACGTAGCAGACACAGTAACAGATGTTGCTTCCATTGCATCCAACCAAAAAACAATGTCTCGGATGGAACAGTTGCAGAAAAACTACAATCAGCAGCACACCGCCATCGAAAACTACAACCAAAATGTCGGTCAGCAACTTGGACAAAACAAGGGTATCATCGAATCCGCCGTAGGTTGGGTAACGGACAAGACTATGGGTAAGCCGCAACGCCGCCGTGCCATCCACAACTACTTGGACAACACATTGTTGCCGCAGTTCAAGAGCGAAATGCAAAGGATTTCTGCCGCCGTGGTGGACGCTATCAGGCAGTCGCTTTGCAACGAAGTTCAGGAGACTTTCGACCAAATGAACAATGCGCTTGATGACTTGAAGCGCAAACAACAGCAATCACAACAGGAGTTTGACGCAAAAATGTCGAAACTCAAAGAATACAAGAAACAATTATTAACTAACTAATTCAATGAGATTCAGCATGATAGGAGCAGTAGTAGGCTTTGTAGCGGGCGCAGCAACCGGCATTGCCTTGAAAGACAAAATCATGGGCGGCAACAAAGAGAAAAACTCTTTGCAGTCGCAGTTGGATGAAGTGCTTGCAGAGAACGAGAAATTCCGCAACCGCAATAAGGATTTGGAGCGTAAGGAGGAAGACTTGATTGCCGAGAACAAAAAACTGCGAGCAAAATTCAAAGACACAGACAATTCCAAGGATGACTTGGAGGACGAACTTGACTCGGCAAAGAGCAAAATCAAGAGCCTCACCTTGCAGAACGAGGAACTTGAACGCAAGGTCAAGGAGTACAAAGAGAACTGCGAAGTTCTGCAAATTCAACTCAAACAACTTAAAGACAAAGAATAATGGCAACAACGACAATAGCATTCATCTGTTGCATTGTGGCGGGTTTCGGCTTGGCGTTGATATTCATTAAGCCAAAAAACAACAACCAACTTTCTGCGTCCGATTCTAACAGGAAATTGGCTGAGGTAAAAACGAATGCCAAAACTGATGCGTTGCAAAAACAACTCGATGCTCTCAACAAAGAGAAAAACGAATTGCTGACGCAACTGAAAAACCTCGAATCCAAGGGCAACGCTACACAATCAATAGCACAACAGGAGCAAATTGATTCTCTTAATAAAGAGAAAGCAGATTTGCAGAAGAAACTCTCACAACTCGAGTCCGAAAACAAAGACCTCGACAAGCGTCTGCAAAACGCACAGCAAGGCAAAGTTGATGCATCGGCTTCTGACGAAATCAAAAAACTCAAAAAGAAAATCTCCGACTTGGAGGAAGAGAAAGATGATTTGGAAGAGGATTTCAACGACAAGTTGAAAAAAGAAAAACGCAAACTTGAGGAACAAAAAAAACAAATCGAAGACGATTTGAGGAAGTCGAAGAAAGATTTGGAAGCGGCAAACGAACAGGTGCAAACGCTTTCGGTGGACCTTAAAGATGCGGAAAGGTCGGCGGAACTAAAAAAAGAATCATTGGCATTTGTAAAAGAAGTGCTGACGGCAAAGGCAACCCAAAGCGGTAGCCAAATGTCCAAATTGTACGATGTAATCGACGACATTCAGGACATAATTTTGGAACAACTATATCCGTGGGTTTTGGAATGTTTGCAAAGGCCTGAAGATTCCAACGAAAATCTACATGACCACGAGAAATACTATTTTTTCGGGGCATTAGATTGGGCTGCGACAAGCCGCAAAAAGTGGATTGCCAACAAAACGGCGATTGCCTTTGTGGGCGAATTTTCGGCGGGCAAAACGTCCATTGTAAACAGGATTCTGTCTCAGGGAGATTCCAATACAGCAAAACTACCCGTAAGTGCCAAAGCGACAACCGCAATTCCCACGTACATCACTGGAGGAAATATTGATAAATTTCAGTTTGTTTCGCCAGACAATGTATTGAAACAAATGAGCAAAGAAACATTCATGAAAATCAACAAAGAAGTGTTGGACGAGGTTGACGGTGTTTCGGCGATGCTGAAATATTTTGTGATGGAATACAAGAACAGCAACCTCAACAATCTCAGCATATTGGATACTCCTGGTTTCAATTCCAATGATTCTGAGGATGCGCAAAGGACAATTGATGTTATCAACGAGTGTGATGCTTTGTTTTGGGTATTCGATGTTAATGCGGGTACAGTAAACAAATCATCCATCAAAGTGATAAAAGAGCATTTGGGGAAACCGCTTTATGTGGTTATCAACAAGGTTGATACAAAATCGGACAGAGATGTACAGCAAGTGGAGAACCTCATCCAACGTACATTGTCAAACGAAGGTGTATCTGTTCAAAAATTCATCAGATTCTCATCGTCGGACAAGGTAGGGCAGAAATACTTCGATGAACTAATGAACACTATAAAAAGTGTTCCTCGTTCCAATGACACAAGTGGCTATTTGAAAGATGTCCAAGAATGGGTCAACGACTTGGTGGGGCTATGTAATCAGGCTTGTCAGGAATCAATCTCAAAATGCGATGCGTCAGATAAAAGAGTGGACGAACTTTTCAACAATATTAGCAACATCGTTGACAATATTACTGACGATTGCGCAGACTGTAAAAACGATTGCGAAGCCGCTTCAGATTATGGAACATATGAAGAAAAGTGGTTCAGAGATGATGTTATTGAATTTTCAAAGTCGGAATACAACTCTCTGCAATACAAACTGAAAGCAATCTGTAACAAACAGTATGCAATCTCTAACGGTGTGATAAATTTGTGGAATGAAAATTTCCTTCCGTACAAAAAAGCCGTTATCGAGATGCTTAGTTTGTATGACGACAAAGGAACTAACGAATCACGAAACAAACGCATCACCGAAATTCAGGAAAACCTGAAAAAGAAAATCAAAGAATTTAACGAACTGAAATAATGGCACAGAACATTTTTGAGGAACTGCATCAGAAGAAGCAGGATTTGATTTCGATGGTAACGAAAGCCAAAGAGTTCAAATGGTTTGATTCTGACGATGCCAAAAACAGCAAGACCGCCGATGATTTGATTGCAAAAATCAATCAGGACACGCTGACCATCGGCGTCATTGGACAGATGAAGTGCGGCAAATCGACGTTCCTGAATGCCTTTGTGTTTGAAGAGGACGTGCTTCCGGCGGCTACTACGCCGATGACCGCCGCGCTCTCCAAAATCACTTACGGCGAGCAGAAAAAAATCGTGGCTGATTTTTACAGCACCAACGATTGGGAGGAGCAGAAAGCCTTGGCATCCAGAAGCACTGACGACGCAAGCGAATTGGAGAAATCCAAAATTCAGGCGGCACAGGAACTCGTGGACAAGTCCCGTAAACTCGGCGGCAGTCTGTCGCAGTATTTGGGCAAAACCCAAGAGGATTCCTTCGATAATTTGGTGGAATACGTGGGAGCGGACGGCAAGTTTGTTTCCATCACTAAATCGGTAACAATTTACTACCCGAAAGAGTATCTGAAAGGTGTAGAGATAGTTGACACTCCCGGTTTCAACGACCCGATTGTTTCGCGCGAGGAGCGCACAAAAGATTTCCTTGTAAAAGCGGACGTGGTGGTGATGTTGCTATTTGCTGGTCGTGCATTCGACGCAACAGACCGGACAATCCTATTTGAGAATGTCCGCAAGTGCGGCATTGGCAAAGTCTTGATTGGCATCAACAAGTACGACCTTGCCTACGAAAAGGGCGAAAAAGAAGACGAAATCAAGGATTACGTCAAGAAAGAACTGCGCAATGCAAGCAAGGAATGTGGCGATGCTACATTGGCGGAAATCCTGAAAGATACCGAACCGATTCCGTTGTCGGCGGAAATGGCGTTGCTCTCAAAAATTGCCGAAAAGGACATGCCGAAAATCACGTCCAACGAATCCTATAAATTCGCATGGGACAGGCACTGCGGCACTTTTGAAATCAGCAACTACAAGCAGTTTGCCGAGAAAAGCCACATCGGCGACCTCATAGCCGCCATCAAGGACATGATAGAAAAAGAGAAGGCAGAAATCATGTTCAAGAAACCGCTTAACGCCGTAAAAGCTGCAGCAGCCAAACGTTTGGAAGACCTTGCCAAGCAAGTTGCCACCACGGAAACCAGCATAAAACTCTACAACACTTCTGATGAGGATCTCGACGAGAAGAAGGAAAAAATTTCCAAGGCAAAAAGCCGTTTGGGCAAAAAAATTGATGGTTTGGAGGAGGAAATCTCTTCGTCAGGTGGCGGCTTGACTGACATCATTGACACAGGAAGACAAGATTTGGAAAATGCGGTGGATTCTGCATGCAAACAACTAAATAGAATTGTCGATGATTGGAGTAAATGGGATGATGTTGAAGTGATTAGACCGCAACTTGACTCCACAGTGAACATCTTGAATACGAGAACGTTGAAACGTCTTATGAACAAAATCGTGCAGGAAATGAAGAAAAAATTGCACGAGTTAGTTCGCGATTTTTTCAGCGAGGCGGGAAGGGTATGTGGCAAATACATACCCGATGTTGAGATGGAAGATCTTGCCAAAGAAGCTCAGCGTAAAATCGAAATCGACATCGAAAATGGCGACATTTTTGAGCCAATTGATACAAGCAATTCTGAAGAACAATCTGCATTTGGGGCTATTATTGAGGGTTTCCTAACTGGAGCAACTTTCGGTTTGTTTGACAAATTGGCCAATAGGTTCAGTCACAATTCATTTGTGACGGAAATCAAAAGCACCATAAACAAAGTTCAAAACAGTTATGATTTCGAGCCGTATCTAAACTCATGTTTGGAGAATGGTAGAGCGAGAACCATTGCTGCCGTCAAAGGAGTCTATACCGAGGGCATTTTGACGGATTTGGAGAACCAAATCGACGAAATCCAAAGCAAGATGGCAAACAAAGCCAAAGCCATCGCCGAAGCCAAGGCCCTTCTCGACAAGTTGAAAGCCGAAAGCGCAGAGGTGAAGAAACACATGGCGGAGATGGGAATAGAGAAGTAAAAAAGGAATAACAATCATAACCCCAATATGTGTACGGCAATCTTGGGGTTATGATTTAAAAAGTTGAAAAAATGAGTATCAATAAAGGGAATCCAGTATATTTTTCGTATGCAAGGAATGATAATAATGCTATTGGATATGAACATATTGCCGACATTGCATATGAATTAGAAAAGAAATTAGATAGAGAAGGTTTTGATTGTAAAATTGATATGGACGATTTACAACCGGGAGATAGTATCTCTGCATTTGAGAAAGAAATTGGCAAAAAAGGAAAGTGTATTGTATTGGTTCTTAGTGAAAAATATTTTTATTCGGAACATTGTATGTATGAATATTCACAAATAATGAAGTTCAGATTCCTTATTAGGCAGAGATTATTACTACCTATAAAAAGCGGCAATTTTAAATTGGACAACACTTTCGTTGATAAACTGATTAAATTTTGGGAAAACAAAAGAGAATCATACAAACAATTCAATAATCATTCTGAAATAGAAAACGCTGCAAAAAAGAATGGTTTTTATTTGAAAGAAATAAAAAAAATACGTTGTGTTTTAGGAGACATCAAACACGACATAGATTTAGATAATTATGTCAAGCAAATAAGAAAATATTACAAAACAAATTATATTATTGACGCATATACAAAGATTAAAAAATTATTTAGCAAGAATCGTGATTTCCCAATCCCATATCCTTTTACAATGATTTATGTTAAAGGTGGTAAATTTATTATGGGTAATGAAACAAATCAAGTTGAAAAAAGCATTTCAAGTTACTTTATAGCAGGAACTCAAGTAACACAAGGACTATGGTTATTAATAATGGGGTATAATCCAAGTAAAAATAATAAAGGTGGCAAATATCCAGTGGAAAATGTAACATGGTATGACGCTATTTTATTTTGCAATAGGTTGAGCGAAGGGCTAAATATGCAAAAAGTTTATACAATAGAAAATAAGACATACAAAAATGAATCAATAATTGAAGCAACGGTTACTGCAGATTATTCTAAAAACGGTTTTAGATTACCGACAGAAGCCGAATGGGAATATGCTGCGCAAGGTGGGAAAAGTCTTTTTTCAAAACTGCATAGAAATATAAATATAGAAAAAACTGCTTGGTATCAACAGAATTCCAATGGAGAAACACACCGTGTTGGAGAAAAACAACCTAATAGGCTTGGTATTTATGATATGTTAGGAAATGTCTGTGAATGGTGTCAAGATGCTTGGGATGGAAAAAGTAATTATGAGAATACACCCACTGATGGTAGCCCTAATGAAATCGGATACTATCGAGTTCTACGCGGCAGTTGCTATTTCGAATCAAAGCAATATTGCAATGCGTTTGAACGTCATAATCAATATCCAGGTAATTGTACAAATTGTGATGGATTTCGCATTGCACTAAACTCATAATCTACCTCCATATTACAAATCATATTCCACAGCAAAAAAAATCCCCAGTTTGCGCTTTGCGGCAAACGTTTCATCGCCTACGACCAAAGAAATTTCGAATACTTAAAAACATTTTTTGCAGATATAAACTTTATATGTTATCTTTGGGGCGAGAATACACTGAAAACGAAATGGGACATACGGTTATAATTTCAGAAATGGGAGACAATATACCTTTTAGAAAAGTATTTGTCAATTTTTTTGATGCTATTGCTCTGATAACATCGAATGGTAGTATCGTAACCGTTGACAATCGGAACGTAAACAATAAACTATTCAATGCCTGTCTTGAATTTTATTGTAGCAATTGTGGACACAAGGTATTGTCAACCCATATTACTGATTATATTTTTGATATAGATGAAGCCAATTTAGAAAAGGCAGATGACAAATTGACTGAATTTCTGAATGGAATTGGTAATTTGAATATGAACCCGATAAAACTATTTGTCGCTGAAATAACAGACAATATCAAAGAACATTCAAAAGCACAAAAGGGGTTATTGTACTATTGGCGTCCCCCCGGGAAAAATGTAATTGACGTTTGTATCGCAGACAACGGAATATCAATCCTTGGAAGTTATGTCCAAAAGAATTTATATATTGACCGCATCGGCGATAGCGACGCAAAAGCAATAGCGTTGGCAAAAGACGGATATTCTACTAAAAACCTTCCTGAGGCAGAAAACAGAGGTTATGGAATTTCAAAAAATATCAATATGATAACTAATGGCTTAAATGGCAGTATGTACATTTTGTCAGGATCGGCGTTGATGCTATGCAACAAAGGCTCGAAGATAATATTATCAATGCCGGAACAAACAGAATGGAGTGGAACATTAGTTTTTGCGGAAATACCTCTGAAAATGCCAGAAAATTTCAATATTTACGAATATATATAAAAAAAGTGAAGCAATGAAACAAATAATAAAACTATCAGAGCGTTTCGGCGCAAGAATACATATAAGGGCGCAGGTGGTATCGTTTGCGAAAACACTTGAGCCTAATAATAGTTATTTACTCGATTTTTCGGGGATAGAAACTGTTTCGAGGTCTGTCGCCGACGAGTTTTACACACTTGTACATTCGGGTAAGAACGTCGAAATTTACAATATGAGCGACTTTGTGCGAAAGATGTATGATGCCGTTACATACGGACGTTTCATGCCGCGCAATTTGCAATATTCATTTGACGAAATCATCGAATGTCCTGACATGGAGACTTTGAGAAATTATTTGAATCCGAACTCACAGACCATCTCCAACGCCTTCAAAGCCATAGGTTGGAATGTTAGCGTAACCCGCGAAAACCCTGCGCCAGGCAAACAAGGCAGCTATCATATCAAATTCCACGGAGGCGGAGACGACAGATGCGTAGAAGTCGCACAAAAACTGCAAGATACCTGTGGTTTCTATTGCAACAACGATTGGCGGTCGCAGATTTACAGCGGCGAACTCGAAATGATAGACCGTTTGTAACGTTTGTCAATCAATTGTACAAGACAAGGCGGATGTACAAGTGTCCGTCCTTTGTCGTCTTATTTGCATTGTTCAATATGTGCAAAAATTGCACGGACTGACATCACATTTTTCTCGAAAGAAACTTTCCTGAAAATTTTGCACTACCGCAGAAAAAAACTATTTTTGCAATGTTGACAAAAACGACAAATTATGACACGCTCAGGAATAATAGAAAAAAACAAAAATTTGTTTTGGTACACGCCCGAAAGCCAAAAACAAAAAATAAGCGATTCTTTGTTGGTGGAGACAATATTCAACGAAGGAACGCTTGACGATTGTCGCGAGTTAATCACTACGCTCGGCGGCAAATATATTGCAAAAGTCTTTTTCTCAGCCAAAGACCGTCAGAAAGCAAATTATTATCCTGAAATATATCATTTTTTCTCATTAGTATTACAAAAATACGCATAGCGAAATATTAGAAAGTTAAAACCTATCTATCATGCTCCTCGGCTACACCATCTTCACCTGCGACGACTGCGGCAAACGTTTCGTCGCGCCAAACATCGAATATCTTGCGACGGCATTGAGTATGCCGATGCAATGTCCCAAATGCGGCAGTATGCACACAATGCCTGGAATTATGAGTGGTGTGCTAAATTTCAGACGGTCGATATACCAGAAAATTTGGAAGGAGGTGGATGAAAAAGGCGACTAAATTCAACTCACGCCGCCTTACCGATTTCATAAAGGTATTCGGGAGCAATGTCCGCGCCGTTTGCCCAAAAGATGGTATCTTCAAGACCAAATTGTACGAACTTGTTTTTGTCTCGCAGTTCTTGGAATGCAGGATAGGCAAACAACGGTGTAAGGTCAACCCTTCGACGCTCCCCAGTGCTAAAAGTACATAGCAATGTATATTCGCCCAAATATTCTACATCTTTAATTGTCAGTAACATAATAGCCTCCTTATTTAATTTTAGTTATCAATTCTCCACGTTGTGCCTTGTTCCAAACGTCCATCAATTCAGATTCATGTTCATCGATAAACTCATTGATGATTTTGATTGTTCTTGAACGGGCAGTACCCTCAATAATACGGTCAGCAATGGTTATCGAAAAATTATCCGTACCGCTACGCACATGGATATGCGGAGGATTATGGTCGAAGGCATAGATGTAAATCATCAAGCCT